>CAYJAF010000120.1:0-2117 GCA_964368195.1 uncultured Thermodesulfobacteriota bacterium | reverse complement strand
CCAGACCTCCCTTCAAAAAACTTTTACGGGTGATGAGTTTTGTTTTTTTACTTCGTAAAAATCCCAAAACTCATCACCGAAAATGTTGTTTAAATGGAAGCTTTGGAAGTAAAATCTTATTTTAAAATAATTTTTCCACAAAATCTCTGAAAATTAATTTCCCTGTCTGTCCATTGACCCTAATCAAAACAATCAATGCTGAAAACACCCAAAAGGTAGCTTTCAGCATCAACTAGACAATTTCTACACGAGATGAATTTTTGAACTATATCAAGGAAGGTAACGATTGACAATCTTATCGTTTCAAGTTATTGGCTATGGAAAGCATCTCGTCAGAGGTGGTGATGGCCTTGGAGTTCATTTCGTAAGCTCTTTGAGCCACAATCATATTGACCATTTCCGAAACCACTTCCACGTTAGACATTTCTAAAAAACCGTGGGCAATGGTGCCAAAACCTTCTTCACCGGGGCTGCCATCCAACGCCGGGCCTGAGGCCTCGGTGGGCTGGTAGAGGTTATAACCCATGGAAAACAAGCCGGGAGGGTTGATGAAGCGCGAGAGTTCCACCCGCCCTTCGGCCACCACGTTGCCGCCTTGGTCAATGGCCGCCATGAATCCGGCGGAATCAACTTCCAGGTGAATGGCGTCTTCCGGCACCACGAATTCCGGTTCCATGGGGTTACCGTCTTGGCTGACGACCACGCCGTCGCTGTTGAGCTTCCAAGTGCCGTCGCGGGTGTAGTAAGTTTCACCATTGCGGGTGACCCGGAAATAGCCTTCGCCTTCAATGGCCATATCAAGGGGGCTATCGGTTTTATTATAATCACCTTGGGTGTGGATTTTGGCCGTTGAGTTGACCTTCGTTCCCAAACCAACTTGAATGCCCACCGGAATTTGTTGCCCACCAATTGTTTCGGTGCCGGCAAATTTGTGGGTTTGGTAGATTAGATCTTCAAACTCCGCCCGGTTCTTTTTAAAGCCGGTGGTGTTGACGTTGGCCAGGTTGTTGGCAATGACGTCGAGATGGGTTTGCTGCCCGATCATACCGGTGGCGGCGGTATAAAGTGATCTCATCATAGGCGTTTCTCCTTAATTCATTATCAAAAAATATTGGAAGCGCTTGTTTATTCTTTAATTTAAAGCCATTGGAACCTTTAGGAAGCGCTGATTAATTAGAATTTTTGTTCTCTGGCGAGGAAGGCGAACTTTATGAAGCCTTGTAGTATTTGACATACACTAAGATTCCATAAAGTGAGCTTGACAAAGCCAGGGGGCAAAAAGGCAATTAAGCAGCGTTTCCTTTATTTTAAGCGTCCGAGCTGCGTAATTGCTTGGGTATCCATGCTTTGTTTTGTTTGCACAATCTTTTGCATGGCTTCGTAAACGCGGTATAAATCAATCATCTGCACCGATTCATTGACAGCATTGACGTTAGATTTTTCCAAAAACCCCTGCTCAAGCCGAGTGTCTTCAGCCGCAAAGGGCTCAAAGAGAGGGCTCTTGGGAACATAAAGGTCATAGCCTTCTTTGACCAGCATATTGAGGTCATCGAATTCCACCACCTGAATTTGGCCGACTTCGTCAAATTCTCCGTCTTGGTTGACGGCTTGGACGCGCCCTTCCGGCTCAATGATGACTCTTTTCGTACCTTCCGGCACAAAACCGGCCCCCACAATGGGGTCGCCGTCCATGGTGACAATTTGCCCGTCGGAATTAACTTTAAAGTTACCGTTACGGGTGTAGCGAATACCGGCGGCGGTGTCGACTTGGAAAAAGCCGGGGCCGTCTAAGGCTACGTCCAGATCGCGGTCGGTGACTTCAAAAGGAGCTTGGCCAAAATAAGTCTTAGACTGCTTGACTAAATAGCCCTCGAAAATGGGCACGTCTTTTTTATAGCCGGGCGTGTTGACGTTGGCCATGTTGTTTGAGACCAAGTGCATCCGCTCTTCTTGAGCCATCATACCCACGTAAGTGTGGTTTATCTGGTAAGGGTAGGGGCCTACGAGCATATTTCAGCCTCCCTTTCTTTGAACCGGTAATTTCCGCTTTAAAGGCGGTGGAGTTGCCTCCGCCAGTTAAGGAAGCAATTTAGAGGCCAACATTTGAGCGGCAAAAA
>CAYJAF010000119.1:0-2317 GCA_964368195.1 uncultured Thermodesulfobacteriota bacterium | reverse complement strand
GGTAGAAGAGCCGTTAAGCGGTGGAAATCCACCGGGTCGATGCGAGCTTGGTTGAGATAAATTCCATAGTGCAAATGGGCGCCATCGACTCGACCTGTGCTCCCCGTCAAAGCAATCACCTGGCCTGCCTTTACCTTTTGCCCTTTATGAACTTCAAACTTTGACAAGTGAAAATACATACTGATGAGGCCGTGACCGTGGTCAATGTAAACAGATTTCCCGGCAAAAAAGTGGTCAGCCACCAAAATCACCACCCCCCCAGCCGGAGCCCGCACGGGAGTGCCTTCGGGGGCGACAAAATCTGTGCCGGTGTGAGGCCGCGGGCTCAAGACTCCGTTAATGCGTGTTTGGCGGCCAAAGGCACTGGAAACGGCCCCCGGCACCACGTCTTGCCAAGCGCTACCCTCCCAAAGGCGGGTGGGGCTTTGGGTTGTCAAGGCGGCCAGCACTTCTTTTCGTTCGCGGGCGGCCCGGTCTTGATCGGCCCTGGTCAAATTAACCTGGCTCTTAGGCACCGTGATAGAGCGCACCCCGTCAGAACGATCGCGCACCGTAACTTCCAATTCCATTGTGCCCCCATTCCACGAGAGCTTTAAGGGATAACGGCCAGGGCTCAAAAGTAAATCAGCCGCCAAAAGGCCAACTTCTTGGTCTCTTATGCGGCTGAAAAAAACAGGGCGCCCTTCGAAAGTGCCTTTGAGCTGGCTTTGAGGGGGAAGGTCAGTTGCTAAAACCCGGGCGACTGTCCCTCTGGTCATGGGGCTGGGCAAAATTTTGAAATTCGGCTCGGCCATTAAAAATGGGGGCGCTAGGAAAACAGCAAAAATAAGCCATTGACAAGTGCAAAGTCTTAATTTCATCACGGCCACCTTTTGGGAGTCAGTCGTCACCAAATGCACAAAACATACGGTTTTGCCAAGCGGCAAATCAAACATCAAGCTAAACAGCAGCTACTTTCACTTTTCTTTTGGGCTGAGAAAAAGTATGCGCTGATTTATTGGCATGCCTTTCTAAATTCAGGCTTTGCTAAACTTTGACTTAGTTAAATTTTGGGCCAGCGAAACTCTGGCTTAACGGTGCCGCTCAGGGAGCTCCCGCAAAAAAAGACGATGGTATTCCTCTTCAGTCAAATGACGGCGCAAAGTGCGAAAAAGTAAATCAAAAAAGCTCTCTACCTCAGCGTTGTCAAGACGCGGCAAAAGAAGGGCCATGAGTTCATCGGCGGAAAATTTTTGCAAATAAACTTGCAAAGTGGCCAAATCCGTTTCTGAATCTAAGCCTTGAGCCAAGAGTCCCCGGTAATTTTCGGCAAAATCGTGGGTAATTGTCACTCCCACCACCCGCCTTTTTTCGGGGCCTCGTTGTTGGGTTTGGCCGGTTTTTCTTCCCGAGCAAAAGGATCTTTAGGTGGGCCATCTGTTTTTTCACCGCCGCCCCACCAGTTTCCTCCGCCGGAAGCAGCTCCTCCCCTTGCGGCTGCGGCCGGTTTTGCGGCCGCTGTTTTCGGGGCCAAGAGACGTTCCAAGTGCGGTAATAAACGCTGGTAACGCTTTTCGCCTTCCGCAATATAATACCACCCGGCCCCACTTAAAATGGCGTGGGTAAAGGTCTCTCTGATGCCTGTTGGCTTGAAATCATCATCGAGTAAAAGCATTTCGCAAGCTTCACCTTTAAGGCGCAAAGTCACCCAAAAAGTGCGGTATTCAGCCGTTTTAGCCGTGCCGCCGGTGCCGATGGTGCTCTTTTTTTCTTGCAGGTAAATTCCCATTTTAAAGGTGTTGTCACCAGAGCCTAAATCAGGGCTAACTGCTTCATTTTCAGCGTTACTCATCAGAAAACTCCTTTCCTTAATAAGTCACTTTCATTTTATTATATTGTTACTTTATCAATACCATACCTATAGTTATCTTGCCAAGTCTTTTATTTGTGAAAGTCAATTTTCAGAATTTTTGAGGGTAAAAATTGAATCCCGTGAGATTGGCTCCACGTCAATCTAATTTGTCAGAACGTCATGAACTTTGTGGCGACGTAGGAGAACTTTTCAGGAATTGAAGCCATAAGCCCTACTGTTTGAGCTTTAGCGAGCCCGCGGGCTTAAGGGCTCAATTACAGAAAAGTTGCGCCAACGGAGCCTAAAAACTTATAAATTAGATTGAGGTGAGATTGGCTCATTTATTCTTGACAAAGAGGGCCTTCTTAAGTTAGAATGCTATTTTTGTAAGGCACTTTCTGTGTGTGCTACGGGAAATGCTAGTAATCTTAAGGCGGCATAGCCAAGTGGTAAGGCGACGGTCTGCAAAATCGTTATTCGGCGGTT
>CAYJAF010000118.1:0-3102 GCA_964368195.1 uncultured Thermodesulfobacteriota bacterium | reverse complement strand
TGGCTCAGGCTTTTGCTTACGTGGCCACTTATGTTTCGGCAGTGGCCCTCATTGGCTTCGCCGGTTTGGCTTATCTTTACGGCGTCCAGATAAGTTTGGTGGGTGTTGGGGTGGCTCTTTTGGGCACCTATTTTGTCTACATTTATTTTGCTTGGGATACTAAAGTCCTGCAAGATAATTTAAAAGCCCGCACCCCGGCCCATCTCATCAGTTTAGGGCACAATAGCCCCTTGCTTCGTGTTTTCTTGGGCTTGATTTTCGCTCTCTTCCTCTCAGTCTATGCCTCAGGCGTCATCAAAGGGGCAGCGGTTATGCTCACCGGTGTTTTCCCCTTTTCCCTTTCTGTGACCACTTGGTGTTTGGCCGCCTTTGTGGGGGCTCTGGTTTGGTGGGGCGGCTTGCGAGGTGTTCTTTACACGGAAGCCATGCAAGGGTGCGTGATGTTTTTCGGCATTCTCCTTTTGATGTATGCTGTGCTCACCAAAGTGGGTGGCCCCATTGATGGTTACCAAGCTTTGGCGGCTCTACCGGCTACGCCACAAGCTAACAACGGTTTTGTGAGTTTGTCGTCCGGCTCGCAAGGTCTATTTGTTCTTTCGCTGGTTTTGGTTATGTCGGTGGCAACTTGGGCGCAACCCCAAGTTATCCAGCGCCATTTTGCCTTAAATGACAAGAAAGAGCTTCAAAGGACAGCCCTCATTGCCACGGTAATTATCTTTATCTTAGTGGCCGGGAGCTTTTATATTGCTGCGCTTTCACGTCTCATTTTGCCGCCAATTGAACACCCTGACCAAGTTGTTGTCACTTTGACTGATATGCTTTTGCCTCATTTTGGCCAGCAAATTTTCACCTTGGCCATTATCTCGGCTTCTCTTTCCACTACCACCGCCCTTTACCACATTGCGGCCTCTTCTTTTACTGAAGATCTAACCGGCAAAGCGGTGAATAAAGTGGCCTGGTTCATTGGTATTGTCTTTTGTGTTTTGGTGAGTGCCAGCGCCGCTTCCTTGGAAGGGCAAATAATCGCTCTTCTTTGCACCACATCCTGGAGCGTCATCGGAGCCACGGCCATGGTGCCTTACGTGGCCTTGGTGAAATTCCAAATTCGCCATAAACAAGCGGCCCTGTTTAGTAGCCTTGCCGGTTTCAGCTCTTGCGTGTTGTGGTATCTCTGCGTCTACCCCTCCACTTGCGTATTAGATGCTCCCTTGCTCCAAGGCTTAGTGGCCAGCACACCGCCCTTTTTAGTTGGTGTTTTGGTTTCGGCCCCAACATTTTTACTTTTCTGTAAAACATGGGCAATTGAGCCCAGTGAGGCTGCGTCTTAAGTCTTGTAAACTCCCCTGATTTTAGCCGTTTAACTTCGGGGGAGCTCTGCTTTGAAAATTTATTAATTTTTTTATTGACAAAGCAATCTGAAATTTAGTATCATTTCCAGAGTTGAAAGAGGGGGGCGACTTCTTCCGGATACAATTTGCGGGGACGTAGTGAAGTGGTCTAACACGCCTGCCTGTCACGCAGGAGACCGCGGGTTCAAGTCCCGTCGTCCCCGCCACAAATTTTAAAGCGGCTCTCATCTGGGGGCCGCTTTTTGTATTCAGTGGCCGCTCTTTACATTCAGCGGGCTGTTTTTGCGGCGAGATAGGCCGAGAGCTTATTTGCCGCCGGAGTAATATGCTATGGTTGTGCCGGTCGGTTCGTTAGTCAACGCCGGGGCTGTTGTTATCGGGGCCTCTTTGGGCTTAATAGCCGGGAATTTCATTGGGGAAAAGTTGCGTGCTTCGCTCTTTCAAGTATTGGGCCTTTGCACGATATTAATTGGCCTCAGCATGGCCCTGACCACTGAGAGCTTGATGCCGGTGATTTTGGCTTGTGTTTTGGGCATCGCCACCGGAGAGCTCTTGCGCTTAGCTGACCGAATTGAAAACGGGGGCGAGAAGCTAAAGGGCTTGTTTAAATCGTCTAACGAGCATTTCACCGAAGGTCTGGTCACCGCCACCTTGATTATGTGCGTGGGGGCCATGGGGCTGGTGGGCTCTTTGGAAGAGGGCTTGGGCGGAAGTCGCAGCACCCTCTATTCCAAATCGATTCTCGATTTTTGCTCGGCCATGATGCTGGCCTCGGCTTACGGGTCAGGTGTCGTCCTGGCAGCAGTGCCCCTCCTGATTTATCAGGGAAGCTTGACAATTTTAGCTGGGTTAGTGGCCCCATACATGACCCCGGGCATCGAAAGCGCCCTGATTGCCACCGGCGGTCTTTTGATTGTTGGCATTGGCACTAATTTATTAGGCGTTAAGCGTTTATCGTTGGAAAATTTGCTACCTGCTCTTTTTTATGCTATTATACTTGGAATGGCTTTGGAGTAATATCTGGACGTCTAAAGGCGGCCTTTAGTTGTGCCCCTTTAAAAGAGCTTTGCAAATTTTTTTTGCAAAGCTTGAAAAACTGCTTGACAAACAGCAAACAGTAAAGTATCATTCCTTAGTTATCATGCCTCTTGAGGCAAATTAGCCAACAAACTGGTGGGATTCCCGAGCGGTCAAAGGGATCAGACTGTAAATCTGACGTCGGACGACTTCGGAGGTTCGAATCCTCCTCCCACCACCACTACTTATTGGCAAACGCGGGCGGCTCGACTATTGCCTGAGCTCGAATTTCTTGAGGCTAGCGGCTCGTGGTTATAAAGCCAAATGCTGGCTCGCCCCCACTGGTTGCCAAAAACTTGGGCGGGAGTAGCTCAGTTGGCTAGAGCGTCAGCCTTCCAAGCTGAGGGTCGCGGGTTCGAGCCCCGTTTCCCGCTCCAAATTTAGTTAGTGCCCACATAGCTCAGCAGGTAGAGCACGTCCTTGGTAAGGACGAGGTCATCGGTTCAAGTCCGATTGTGGGCTCCATAAAATTTTTAGGGCATTTTTTGCCCTTTTGATGCTTAACGTATTTGATGTTTTTCTGAAGTATACGTATTATAATTATTCGAAAATGACCGCCGGTTTCTCCAAAGGCTAGAAAGCCAAAAGAGGGTGAAAACCCGGCCTTTCAAAACGCTCTAAGGAGGCGAAAATGGCCAAAAAGAAATTTGACCGCACTAAAACCCACGTCAATGTT
>CAYJAF010000117.1:0-3356 GCA_964368195.1 uncultured Thermodesulfobacteriota bacterium | reverse complement strand
TTTGAAGGGAGGTCTGGAGGGAAACTTTTTTGAAAAAAAGTTTCCCTCCAGAAAACTAACGCCCTTGAATCAGGTTGGCTTCTTTGGCCCAGGTGGTGATTTCCTTGGGTGTGGCTGTGGCCGTGCCAACTTTACCCACCACCACGCCGGCGGCCAGGTTTGCCAAGCGAGCTCCCACCACAAGGGGGGCTTCCAAGGCCAGGGCCGCAGCCATCACTGCCACAACGGTGTCGCCGGCCCCGCTGACATCATAGACAGCTCGCGCCAATGAGGGCAAAAGGACAGGAGACTTTGGTTCTTGTCCGCTTAAGAGCATGACCCCATCTTCACTGCGGGTTATGAGCAAATTTTCCAGCCCGCAAGTTTCCATGAGTTCTTGCCCGGCCAAGGTGAGTTCTTCCGCTGTTTTAAGGGGTCGCCCGACTGCTTCGGCCAATTCCGCCCGGTTGGGGGTGACTAAAGTCGCCCCTCGATAGCGTCCGTAATCCCTCCCTTTGGGGTCGACCACCACGGGCTTGCCTGCCGCCTGCGCAAGGCCAATAATCTTGGGTAAAATGTCATCGGTTAAAGTGCCCTTGCCGTAATCAGAGAGCACCAAGGCCCCGGCTTTGGGAATTAATTTGGCGGCTGCGGCAATGAAATCTTGGGCGTAAGGGTTAGTCAGAGGGCTTTCGTCTTCTTCATCAAAGCGGACAACTTGCTGAATTCCGGCGATAACTCGTGTTTTGACGCTGGTTGGACGTTTGGGATCGCGAATAAAGACAGGTGGAGACGAAGTTGTTTCGGTGAGTAGTTCCATCAACAAATCAGCTTTGGAATCGTCGCCGGTGAGGCTCACAGTCAGGGGGTGAGCTCCGAAGGCCCCCAAGTTTTTGACCACATTGCCGACTCCTCCCGGCATCAGACGCTGCTGGGTGACTTTCACCACCGGCACCGGAGCTTCCGGCGAAATGCGGTCAACTTTACCGTAAAGGTAGCAATCTAACATCACGTCTCCCAGGCACAAAACCGTAGCTTTTTTAAGGCGAGGGAGAAGCTTTAGGGCAATATCCATTTGTCATTCCTTCTAATTCAAAACACCTTGCAAGCGTAAAAAATCGAGAAAATTTTGCTGTTTATCTTGCATGGCCATGGCGGTCAAAGCGGTATTGGTATCGGCCGGTGATTTCCAGCTACTCAAAGGGGCCGGAGTGCGGCGGCTGATGAAAGCCGTTTGGGCCAAGAAATTGAGATCGCCCTGCACCGGCTGAAAGTAAACGGCTCCCTCTTTGACCGTGATCGGCATGAAAAGTCCCTCTTGGTGGAGACGGCGGAAAAGCTGACCAGGGTTTAAATAGTGATTGAAGTTTTTATTGAGCATTTTAATATTTTTCGGCTCCAAACCATCTAGACGGAAACTTTCAATCACCACATCTCGCCCCAATTGCGGGTCAAAGGCGCACATGCCGCCCTTGACGGGAGCCTCTTGGTTGTTGGCCACAATTTCCATGGTCATGCCGTAACCTTGGGCCGCTAAATCAAGGGCCAAACCAATGGTTTGAAAATCAAGAGCGCAAGCTAGATAGCCTAAATCTTCAATGTTGTAAGAAACTAAATCTTCTGTTTCATCAAGGAGAGCAAAATAATCTTCTTGACTTAAAAAGTGCTTTGCCGCAGATTCCGTCAAGTGAAAGATTTGCTGAGGCATTGTTTTTTGCATGGCCATTTGGCCGTGATTGTGAAGGCGGTGGGGGCTGGTTTCCGAATAATGCCAGTTGCCATTTTCGCCAATATTGTTAGCTCCCGGAATTAAGCCGGGAAAGGAGGCTTGCACCATAAAGAGAAAGTGCCCCGGTTTGAGGCCAAAGAATTTGCGGGCTAAAATTTCTTTAGCCAGAGGTTCGTAAGCATCTTGATTTAAGATCAATAAAAGTTTCTGACGCTTTAAAACGGTTTGGGGGTCAAGTCCGGCCTCTTCAGCCAGCTTCCAGATTTCAAACATCCACTGCCCCAGGTGGCGCTCTCCTAAAGTCAGAGGAGCCAAGTCGCCGGGATTAACGGTAAATTCCGGCTGAGCTGGGATTTTGTGGGGTTCTATGAGGATTTTTGCCCCAAGTTTGAGGCGAGTGGCCTCGCCTGCGGCGGCGTGTTCCCAAAAAATGCGGCCCTCTAAAATTGCTTGGCGGGCGGAGGCGAGCATTTTTTCGTCAAATATATCTTCCAAAAACAGTAAGTTGTGAGGAGATTCAAGATTTTTCAGGCCGGGGTAGGCGTTTAATTGATCTTCGGCGACAGAAACTTCAGCCACAGACAAGCCCGCCAGGCGCGTGCTTGCTATTTTACGGCAAGATTCCATATATGTTTCAAGAGTGTTTAAGTCCAAAGTCATTGTTTTCCCATGTGCTTGCTGATTTATTCTCTCTGAGAATAAATCAGCATTTCCTTTATTTATTCCACTAAAGTTTTGGCAAAAATAGCATGGGCCGCAAGCACAGCTTGGCTCTGGCTAGTGCCCAATTGGGAAGTGGGCTCGGCCTTTTGGTCAGCTTCGTAAATGGCCATGTCATCTGGAATGATACCGGCGAGGTTCATATTTTCTTTGGCAATGATGTCCATGACTTCCGGCGTAACTTCTCCACGCACCCGGTTGAGAATTAAATATTTATTTTTAACCGTGATTTTCAGCTCTTCCACCAAAGCCCAAATGCGCTGGGCAGCAATTAAGCCGCGGCGGCTGGCATCGGAAACAACATAAAAAACGTCCATATAGCGGGAGGTCAAACGAGAGATATGCTCCATGCCGGCTTCGTTGTCAATAACTTGGTAGGGGTAATTTTTCAGGGCTTTTTCCAAAACACCGGCCAAAATGGAATTGGCCGCGCAATAACAACCGGCGCCCTCGGGTTTCCCCATCACCACTAAGTCAATGTCGTCGCCTTCCACGATAGCTTCTTGAGTGCGCAACTCCATCAAAACATTTTTAGTGATGGAGACGTCACCGGCTCCGCCTTTCATTTCCTCTCGTGCTTCAGAGAGGGTGGTTTCATATTCCATGCCCAAAACGTCACCTAAGTTGGCATTGGCGTCGGCATCAATGGCCAAAACGGGGCGTCGGCCTGTTTGGGCCAAATATTGGCAAGTGAGCCCTGCCAAGGTGGTTTTTCCTGTGCCGCCTTTACCGGCCATACCGATGATGAGAGTCATATTCATATCTCCTTCATTTTTATAATATCTGAGGAAGTTTTTTACTTCCACCTTTCAGTTTAACAAATTCTTAAAAAAAAGGCTTGTAAAAAAATAGTATAGGCACGTCAATCTAATATATAATTTTTCGGGCTCCGTTGGCGCAACTTTTCCGTCGCCCCCAGATCTTATCA
>CAYJAF010000116.1:0-3372 GCA_964368195.1 uncultured Thermodesulfobacteriota bacterium | reverse complement strand
TGGTGCCGAAGGGGAGACTCGAACTCCCACGAGGAAACCCCCACTAGACCCTGAACCTAGCGTGTCTACCAATTCCACCACTTCGGCTTAATACAATTTCTTAATTCTAAGCTGTCTTAACTTTTTAGCTGCAATCTTCAATTTCAGGCGTCGAAATCAGTTCCGAATATCCAAATTGTTAAATTTTTCGTCCAAAACCAGCTGGTTCTTAAAACTTCACAATGTAAATTTATAAAGCTCTAAATGATTATTTTATGCTTGCAACTACGCTAAAAAATGACTATATAAATATTAGGGATTTTTGTCAAGATATTTTGAAAATTTTACCCTAAATATCAAACCTCCTACACTTTAGGAACAATACCTATGAAGCTAATTGCCAACTGGACCCAAGAAGAAAATAACGAACGGCCTAAAACCGTTTTTACCATCGGGGTTTTTGATGGGCTTCACTTGGGGCATAAATGCCTTGTCAAATCCGTTATTAAACTTGCCAATAAGCTAAATGCGCAAGCTCAAGTTCTCACCTTCGAGCCCCACCCGTTGGCTGTTTTAGCTCCTCAAGCCGCCCCGCCTGTTCTCACTACCTTAGAACAAAAAGCCGAAATTTTAGCAAGTTGGGGCCTTGATTCTCTGGGCGTGTTGCGTTTCACTAAAGAGTTGGCCCAAACACCCGGGGAAAAATTCCTCAATCAGTGTTTGGGGAAATTTATTAATCCCGTCGGAGCCGTTTTAGGCCCAGATTTTTCTTACGGCCAAAACGCTCACGGAGACGTTCGTACCCTGGAGACTTGGCTCAAGTCGCTAAATCCCAAGGGGCAAGTTATCCAGCTGGAGCCCATTGGGGGAGAGGCCGGTTTTTACGCTAGCTCGCAAGTGCGGCAAGATTTAAAAAGTGGCTTGGTGGAAAGTGCGGTCAAGAGCTTGGGGCGTCCATACCAAATTACCGGCCAAGTAGTCCATGGCCATGCGCGCGGACGAACTATAGGCTTCCCCACCGCTAATTTAGGGGGAATCCCGCAGCTTATCCCAGAGCCCGGAGTTTACGCCGTGAGCCTTGAAATTGAGGGCAAAAGCTACGATGGTATGTGCAGTGTCGGTTACAATCCAACTTTTGGTGAACAGCCCATGACCGTGGAAATTAACATATTTGATTTTGATTCCTTCATTTATGGGCAGCCCCTAGCGGTAAGTTTCATTGCTCGCCTACGTTCAATGGTGCGTTTTAAATCAGTTGACCAACTGGTGAGCCAATTGGAAAAAGATCGCCATGACGCTTTGAAAATCTTGCGTCCCATTGTCGCTTAACACCAATGGGTTTTTTAAGGCGTAACATAGATGGCTTTACCGTGCTTATGCTCTCCACGGTAGCGTTAGCCTTTTTTATCCCTCTCAAGGGGGCCGCCTATGATTGGGGAGTGATATTCAGTAAAATCATTGTGGCCCAAGTCTTTTTTCTCCACGGTTTGAAGTTGGCCCCGCAAAACCTTTGGGCTGGTTTGATTCACTGGCGTTTGCATTTTTTAATTTTGCTGATAACTTTCTTCTTTTTTCCCCTGGTTGGTTTTGTTTTAAAGCCTGTTGTTGAGCCTTTTTTGGGGCCCGTTTTTGCTTGGGGATTTTTTTATATTTGCTTTCTCCCCTCAACGGTGCAGGCCTCCATTGCCTTCACGTCCATGGCCGGGGGCAATGTGGCGGCGGCCATTTGCGCAGCTTCCTTTTCCAGTTTGTTGGGAGTTTTTCTCACTCCCTTGTGGGTTAGCTTAGTTTTTGACGGAGTTTTCGGCGCAGAAGGGGAGGGGATTCGATTTTCGTGGCAAGCTCTGGGGGATATTTCTCTCCAAATAGTCTTGCCCTTTATTTTAGGGCAAGTTTTGCGACCGCGCCTATGGGCTTTTTTTAGCTCTTTCAAAGGTTTAATTGGCTATTCCGACCGCCTTTCTGTTTTATTTATCGTCTACGTAACCTTTAGTCAAGGAAGCAATAGTGGTTTGTGGAACACTTTGAGTTTGGAATCCGTCGGTGCTTTGGTGGTGGCTTGTGCTCTGCTTTTAGGTGTTGTTTTGGCGGTAGTTTTTTTGCTTGGGCGCTTATTTAAATTCCCTTGGCCCGATCGAGTGGTGATTCTTTTTTGCGGCTCTAAAAAGAGTTTGATTAGTGGCGTTCCGTTGGCTAATATTTTATTTCCGGCTACTTTGGCCTCAAGCATTATTTTGCCCTTGATGATTTTTCATCAGGTGCAATTGATGGTCTGCTCTTATATTGCGGGGCGGTTGGCTCAAAAGAATATGTGATATTTAAGCGAATAATCAGCAAATAAGACCCCCTTATCCTGCTTTTACAACAAATGGTGTTGACCTCAAGGGGTAAAGGTGTTTATAATGAATTTCGGAAGAATATTTTTTTACTTGAAGGAAGACCAGTTTAGAATAAGATGATTGCTATAATTGATTATCAGGCCGGGAACCAAACAAGTGTCCAAAGGGCCTTGGCTTCTTTGGGGATTGCCTCAGAAATAACAGCGGAGCCCGAACACCTTAAATCAGCCGATGGTGTGATTTTCCCCGGAGTTGGGGCTGCCGGTCAAGCTATGAATCTTTTACGCCAGACGGGTTTGGCTAGCTGTATTCAAGAGCTGACAAATGCTGAAAACGGCCCGCCTTTCTTGGGCATTTGCCTCGGTTGTCAGATAATGCTTGAGGCCACAGCTGAAGATGGAGGCGTTCAGACTTTGGGGCTTTTCCCCGGGGAAAACGTGCGTTTTCAGCCTGAGCTCAAAGATAATGGTCGGCCCATTTGCGTGCCGCATATGGGGTGGAACTCTTTGCGCCAAATAAAGGCCAGCCCCCTTTGGGCCGGTTTAACACCTCGTGATCAGTTCTATTTTGTCCACAGCTATTATCCACAGCCGGCTCGAGAGTATGTGTTGGCGGAAACGGGTTACGGTCTTTCTTTTGCCTCGGCTTTTGGCCGGGATGGTTTGTGGGCTTTACAGTTTCACCCGGAGAAGAGCGGGCCTCCGGGTTTGCGTATTTTGCAGAATTTTTACAACTATTGTCTTGCTAAATAGTTGTTGTTTCTATCTTTTGTGCTTAGATTCAGGTTGGGGCGAAGGCGGAGACACTTTCAAAAGTTGTGCTTCAGTTTTAGCTCCGCCCGTGAGCCGCAAGGCGAACTTTAGGAGCTAAAATGAAGACAACTTGTGAAAGTCGTCTTCGCCAACGCCCAGTGCCAAGTAAACAGGACACTAGTAATTAATGACCATTACTTTTTGCCTAATTTTTTAAGGCCACTTAAGGAAACGCTGATTTATTAGCGTTTCCTTGTGAAGCAGGCAAAAATGCCTGCTTCGCCGCAGCCGAAATGAGAGGA
>CAYJAF010000115.1:0-3468 GCA_964368195.1 uncultured Thermodesulfobacteriota bacterium | reverse complement strand
CCACCGAAACCGGGAATAGCCCAAGCTTTTTCCAAACGATGGAGCAAATAAGTGGCAATGGTAACTAAAATTAAATAATAAACACCAACGGCAAAAAAAGTTTCAGTATAGCGGAAATTTTGGTCAGCTACTGAACGGGCTACCCCGGTTAGCTCTTTGGCCGACAAAAGGAAGGCTAACGAAGAATATTTAATCAAATAAATAATTTCATTGCCACAACCTGGGAGGGCCCGTCGCACGGCTTGCGGAATGACAATATGCCAAAAAGTTTGGGCTCGGGTGAAGCCCAAAGCTCGGGCCGCTTGGAACTGCCCCTTTTTAATGGAGAGAATGGCTCCGCGCACATATTCGGAAATATAAGCCCCGCTACAGAGGGAGAAGACCAAAACCGATGCCGTGTAAGGGGAAAAATAGAGAAGCCGCCAGAGTTCCGGCAAATCGTGGGCTGCAAAAAATGGGCGCACAGCTATGGCAATTTCCGGGAGCCCATAATAACAAACAACAAGTTGCATGACCAAAGCCGTGCCCCGAAAGAGAGAGACATAGGCGTTCAGCGGCCCGAGTAAAAAGCGTGGGTAGGCGGTGCCGCGGACTGTCCCCACCATTATGCCAATCAGTATACCCATCAGAGCCGAAGGAATAATGAGCTTCAAGCTCATTAAAAAGCCTTGGTTTAACTCGGTAAATAGCTGTTGGTAATAGGGCGATTCAAACATTTATTTTTGCCCCAAGAGCTCAGTCAGTTTGGCGCAGAAATCGGCCGTGCGACTTTTGTAATTCACAGCCAAGAGCTCCTCCGGGGAGCCCTGTTCCACAATGCGACCGGCCTCCATGAAGATTATTTCGGTGGTGAGGTGGCGGGCAAAGCCGATTTGGTGGGTGCTCATGAGCATGGTCATACCGTTTTTGGCTAAGTCTATAATAACATTCAGCACTTCTCCAATTAGTTCCGGGTCTAAAGCGCTGGTGGGTTCGTCGAGTAACATCACTTTCGGATCCATCGCCAAAGCCCGAGCAATGGAAACACGTTGCTTTTGGCCGCCTGAGAGCTGAGCCGGGTAAAGAGTTGTTTTGTCGGCCAAACCAACTCGAGCCAACTCGTGGCGGGCCCGCTCGAGGGCTTGTTCTTTAGCTAAGCCCTTTACTTTACGTAAAGCAACCGCCACGTTGTGCTCGGCGGTGAGGTGATCAAAGAGGTTGAAATCTTGGAAGATCATGCCAATTTCTTGGCGGAAAGCACAGATGTTTTTACGGCCCATTTCATTAGCCGAGCGGCCTTCCAATAAGACGTCGCCTGAATCGGGCCTTTGTAAATAGTGGATACATTGAAACAAAGTGCTTTTGCCGCCGCCGGAAGGCCCAATTAAAACTTTCAGCTCACCTTTGTTGATGCTCAATGAGACATCGTCTAAAATTAGCTTGCCGCCTAAGGTTTTCGAGATATGTTGCACTTCCAAAATGGGCGTTGTCATATGTTGTTTACACTTTCAGCAAAGCTGGCCTTTTTTACGCAAGTTATTTTTGCGAAAGAAGCTTCACTTAATGAATGTTTTCAATTTCAGCTAAACCGGGAATGCGCACTTCTTCATAGAGCTTTAATAGGAGACGCACGCCCAGCCAAGTCAATATATAATAGATAAGACCGGCTAAAATATACATGAGTAGAGTTTGGTGGGTGGTGGAAGCCACCGCTTTAAAGCGGCTCATGATTTCGCTCACCCCAATGACGTAGGCGATGGCGGAATCTTTGAGCATGATGGAATATTCATTAGACCAAGCAGGGATAGAGATGCGCCACGCCTGCGGCATGATGATGGTGCGCACGGCTTGAGGGCTGGTCATGCCAAGGGCTTTAGCGGCCTTAAACTGCCCGGCCGGAATGGACAAAATAGCTCCCCGAAAAATCTGCGATTGGTAGGCTGTGCTGCAAAGCCCTAAGACAACCACCGCGCACACAAAGGCCGAAACAAGCACTTTCGTGCCAAAGAGTTCGCTGATTAGAGCCTCAATTTGGGTGGAAAAGCCAAAGAAAAATAGAAACATCAAGACTAAAATGGGCACGCCCCGAAAGAACCAAACGTAAAGGGCAATGAATTTGGCCAGCCAGCGGGGGCCATAGACCTGAAGGGAGGCCAGAATTGAACCGAAAATAAGGCCGAAAAACATTCCGCCCAAAACCAAAAGGCAAGTCTCCCCCACTCCACCTAAAAGGTAGTAGACGGTGGGCCAACTTATTTCAGCAGATTCTATCCACGCCCCCAAAACGGAGGCGGCTATAATTTCGGGCATAGTTTTCTATCGTGATAATTGTCGATGAGGGTTTTTCACTCCTCGAAAATTTACAAAATCCCCGGCCGAAGAAAATCTCCGGTCGGGGCAAGTCAAATAAGGTTTAAGTATTAACTATTTATTGAGTTTGGCCAGGTTTGTATTTTTCCTTCAACTCGTTCCAGTAAGGGTCGGCCATCAATTTAGCCAAACCTTCGTTGAGCATCTTCAAAGTTTCAGGGTCTTCTTTGTTGACGCCAACGGCAAAGAGTTCGTTGGGGATGCCGGCTTCACCGATAACTTTAACGGCGATTTTGCTGGCGGCGTCGGCAGCCGGGGCATCGTTCATGACGGCGGCGTCAATGCGGCCGTTGAGAACGTCTTGGGCGGCCAAAGCAGAGCTCGGGTATTCCACCAATTCATATTTGCGGCCATCTTTATTGTTGGTGGCCACCATTGATTTAGCGTCAGAAGTGCCCGATTGCACGCCGATTTTCAAGCCGGTGGTCAAAACTTTTTCCACTGTCAAATCAGAATCTTTAGGCACCACAACCACTTGTTTGATAGTCCAGTAAGGGTCGCTGAAATCAATTTGGGTGGCTCTTTCTTCGGTGAGGGAAAGCCCAGAATAAATCATGTCAATTTTTTTAGCTTTAAGGCTGGCCACAATGCCGCTCCACTCCATGGGTTGGTGGGTGACTTTAAAGCCCATTTCTTTGGCAATCCAATTGAGGGAATCCACGTCAAAGCCGGTGGGTTGGCCGTCGGGGCCAATATAGGCAAAGGGCGGAAAGTTGGCGTCAATGCCGTTGACAAATTCTTTGTCTTGGGCCATCACGGGGCTGCTTAAGGCAAGGGCCAAAGTTAAAACTAAAAGTAACTTTTTAATCATTTTGAACATACCTCCAAAGGGGTTGAATTACTTCATTTTTGAAGTTGTAAATTTTTATAAAATAAGAATATTAATTATAGCAGATTTTATTTTTTAGGGGGAATTTTTTTCTGGAAGGATACTTTTTTGTATTTAATTTGGTGTCGCTTGCCTCGGGGGGGCTTCCCTAGACCCAACAACAGCCACGCCCCAATTGACATTATTTTGACATCGATATAAATATCATAACCATTTCAAGATATTAACCGGGATGTTTTTGCCGCTCAAATGTTGGCCTCTAAATTGCTTCCTTAACTGGCGGAGGCAAC
>CAYJAF010000114.1:0-3856 GCA_964368195.1 uncultured Thermodesulfobacteriota bacterium | reverse complement strand
AAAACTCTTGAAAATTGATTCCCCTGATGGGCAGAAAGATGATTTTGCCTAAAATATAAATTTATGCTATAATATTTTAGGAGTGAATATGAATTGGCAAACACTGACCTTGGCCGACCAAGCCATCTTTCGAAAATATGAAAAAACAGCAACGCAAATGGTGGCTGATACCATCTTTACGAACCTGTTTATTTGGCATTTGTTTTACCAAACTATGTGGACGGAAGCCCATGGTTGCTTGTGCCTTGTGGCCACCCCTAAAAATGCCGAACCCTTTGGGCTGCCTCCGGTTGGTGGCGGCGACAGGCTGGCCGCTTTAGACCTCACGCTGGAATTTTTAAAGGAAAAAACAGCTCAGCCGGTTTTTCGCCGCGTGCCCGCTGAACTTGCGGAGCAAATCAAAGCAAGCGATCGGCCGTGGGAATGCTCCCATGACCGCGACAATGATGATTACATCTATTTAAAAGAGAGCATGGCCACCTTAGGTGGCCGCAGAATGCACCAAAAGAAAAACCATTACAATTTTTTTGTTAAAAATAATTCTTATGAAATTACAGATTTAAGCGAAGATATGATTCCTGAACTCTTGGCTGTGCAGGAAAATTGGCTTCTTACCAAAGAGAGGCAAGGGGCTTTGGCCGCAGCTCAGCTAAATTTTGAAATGGATTCTGTGGCCCGTCTTTTGAGCCACTTGACTGATTTTAATTTGTTTGGTATGGCCATTCGCATAAAAGGGCGTCTTGAGGGCTTCACCGTTGGGGAGCTCATGACCAAGGAGATGGCTTTAGTTCACATTGAAAAAGCTAACTATAAT
Organism: uncultured Thermodesulfobacteriota bacterium; assembly: GCA_964368195.1. Classification (GTDB taxonomy): domain Bacteria; phylum Desulfobacterota; class Desulfarculia; order Adiutricales; family Adiutricaceae; genus Adiutrix. Next base: position 3,042 of record CAYJAF010000114.1, on the reverse strand, counting down.
TTTCGCGGTTTATTTGTGGCCTTGGCCAGCCATTTTTGTCAAAATTTGCCGGAAAGCGTCGTTTATGTAAACCGTGAGCAAGATTTGGGGTTGCCCGGTTTAAGGCACGCTAAAGAATCGTTTAAGCCTGACCATATGCAGGTTAAATATGTTGTTTGCCCTGCAATTGAAAATGGTTAATATAAAGGGAGGCTTGCTTTTATAATGAATATAAAGATTCTTTTTTTCAGCGCACTTTTAGTGGTAATTGCTGCCAGTTGCACAGACGCTGAAGATGCCAATAACCAGTTTGTGATCGAGCGAGACGCTTTGGCCGCAGAGCTGAATGTTGCCCAAAAAGAGAATAAAATTCTCACCGAAGCTTTAAATAACATTCGGCGTGAGCAGGAATCATTGCGGGTTTTATTGCAAACAAGCCTCAGCTTATTGCCGCAAAAATCTGTAATCCCCGGGGGTGGGGCAGATTCGGTGGGTGCCCCCCAAGCTTTGGTGATGGCCGATGACGATTCCTGGTCGCCCCCGAGCCAAACTTCTTCCGGCGGCGGTGGTCAACTCTATCAAGTGCGCCCCGGTGATGTTTTGTCAACCATTGCCATGCGTCACGGCACCAGCATTCGAACTTTAGTCGAGCTAAACCCTTGGCTCAGCCAGCGCAATAATTATATGCTCCGCGAAACAGACCAGATTCAATTGCCTTAATAATATTAACCACAAATGTAGCCCGGCCGGTTTTTTGAAAAAATAATTTGGCTGGCTTAAACTTTTCAGAGCATTTTAGCTCTGAATTATTACTTTATAAAAATGTATTGGAGCTCATATGTCCAAGACTATAGATGTCGTTGAACTTTTTCGCCGCCGCACCCGCTCCCCTCTGCGTCCTCGGGCCAGTGATTTTATTCACAGCATTTTCCCCGGCTTTCGCCAAAGCCAGGCCTCCAGCGACACCCTCATTTTAGGCGAGAGCGACCAATGGGGCCGCAACCTCTTTATCATTGCCCAGCAAAAACCAAAGCCGGAAAACCTGCGCACCAAAGAAGATTTGGCCAAGCTCAACCACGGAATGTTGACTGCCGATGATCATTCGCAAATAATTCGCTTTATCCATAAAGCCATGCGCCGGAAAAACGAGGGCGTTCCCGTTTCCATCATCACTTTAGTTGATTGTTATGGTGCCGACATCTCCATGGAATCGGCGCGTAAGTTTCAGGCTTTTTTCATCGCCCATCTTATCAAAGTCTTTTTGACTGTGCCTATCCCCACGGTGAGTGTGGTCATTGGCGAAGGTGGCAGCGGTGGGGCTTTGGCCATTCAAATGACAGATAAACGAGCTCAATTTGACGATGCCCTCTACGCCACTGCGCCCCCTGAGAGCTTGGCCGCCATCATTTTCCGTGATGCCACTAAAATTCAGGAAGCTTTGCAAATCTCCAAGCCAACAGCGGCTGAACTTTTGGAGTTTGGTGTAATTGATAAAATTTTACCGGCTCCCCCCAAAGTGACCGATGTGGCCGGTTACACTAAAGTTTTGGGAGCTTATTTGGAAAAAACTGTCCGTGCTTTGGGCAAAAGTAAAATTGAAAGCCTCATTAGAATTCGGCGCAAAAGAGCGGCGGCTTTTGGCGTTACGGTTAAAGATGGCGTAGATTTGGGCGGCGAAGGAGCCCCGAAAAAAAATCGGTGGGCATCTTGGTTTAGCCTCACCCCCTTGAAGCGCAAATCCGTGCCTTCTCCTGATCTCAAAACCTACACTCCCACTGACGCCGATGCCCTCAAGCCGGGCTTCGATTGGGGCGAGTGGATGGAAGACCCCGCCAATCAACCTGATCACTTGGTGAAATGTGGTGAAATGAGCTTGAAAGGTGAAGAAGATGGTTGCGGGGCAATTTCTACCCTGAAATCTTTTATGGATAATCACTATGTCTGCCCCGAGTGTCATCGCAGCAGCGTAATGGGGGCCTTGGGCTGGATTAAGTGCCTCTCTGATGAGGATTCCTTCCAAGAGCTCAATCGTGATTTAACCGTCCATGATCTTCTCCACCCGGCTCTTTTGACCCCGGAATATTCCGCCTTCATTGCCAAACAAGATAAACGCTCGCCCTTCCGCGAAGCTCTGGTTACTGGTGAGGCCACAATTTTTGGCCAAAAAGTGGCCTTGGCCGTTTGCGAATTCTACTTTTCCGGCGGCACAATGGGCGTTGTCTTCGGTGAGAAATTTTATCGTCTGGTGGAATATGCCATTGGCAAGAGATTGCCGCTGGTGAGCCTCTGTTGCTCCGGCGGGGCCCGCCTCCACGAAGGCACTCCGGCTTTGATGCAAATGGTCAAAACCGTAAACGCCGTCACCCGCTTAAAGCGAGAGGGCCTGCCCTTCATCTCCATTTTAGGCGACCCCTCCACCGGTGGAGCCATTGCCAGCTATGCCGCCTTGGGTGATGTGATGTTGGCCGAACCCAATGCCTTGGTCATCTTTACCGGCCCCCGAGTTATGGCCTCCCGCGGTTTTGCCGTCAATGAAGAAGACGTGCGCGCCGATTCACTTTGCCAAACCTCTAAACTCATTTACGATGACTTTAACTACTACGATGCCATTCGCGGCATTCACGAAACAGCTCCTCGGGCTGAATTGAAACAAAAAGTCTTTAAATACATGGAGTTCTATAAATACTCCCAAGCCATCTCTAATCGTTATTGGTTAGCAGACGGTTGATTTCCCGGAGCAGCATTTCCTTAAAAATTGACGGCGAGTGGCTTTTTATTTCTAAAAAGTCACTCGCCCGTTAGTTTTGTCCCTTTGGTCAATGCTTATTTCGCATTGCGCCCAGTGTGTGAAAAGGACGCCACTTCTTCTTCAGTCAGTGGGCGCCGCGGTGGGTTCTTCTCAAAGTAAGCAAGGCAACGTTTGAGGTCTTCAATGAATAAAGACCCAAGGTCGCGGCTAAAGCCATGCCTGATTAAAGCCCGCATCACTACTAAATCTGTTCTATTTTCCGGCATGGAATAAGCCGGCACCTGCCAGCCTCGAGTGCGCAAGCGGTCAGAGAG
>CAYJAF010000113.1:0-4191 GCA_964368195.1 uncultured Thermodesulfobacteriota bacterium | reverse complement strand
AAACTTCTGATCTTTAGCCATTATTTTTCCTTTTTTTGGGGTAAAACTTTTTTGAAAAAAAGTTTTCCCCCAAACCCCCTTTCAAAAAACTTTTATGAGCGCTGGGGCTTTTTACTTCGTAAAAAGCCCCAGCGCCAAAAATGTTGTTTAAATAGGGAGTTTGGAAGTAAAAATATTATTTAAAATAGTTATTCCACAAAAAATGGTGAAAAATTTCTGAAGAGTTAATTTCAACTTTAAAAAGGCCAAACACCTTAATATTCTTTACTTTTTTTACAAAAAAGGTTTTTATAAAATTGGATTGCTTCGCTGTGCTCGCAATGACAAAATATAGGTGAATACTATTGTGAGGAAAAAAGAAGCAAACAACAAAACAAGCAAAACTTTTGGAAGCTAGCTTGAAAGATTTTGAGGGAAAAGTATTTTAAAATAACAGTTTCTCCACGAAACTCCATACAAATAACATTTTCGGTGAGGGTTCAGGAGTCGGCTCCGACTTTTTACGAAGTAAAAAGGAAAGGAGCCGACTCCTGAACCCTCACCCGTAAAAGTTTTTTGAAGGGAGGTCTGGAGGGAAACTTTTTTTTAAAAAAGTTTCCCTCCAGAAAATTTTTCAAGCTAGCTTCCAAGTGGTGACGCCGGCTTTGTCTTCCAGGACGACGCCTTGGGTTGCGAGCTCAGTGCGGATGCGGTCGGCTTCGGCCCAATTTTTGGCGGCGCGAGCCTCTAAGCGGTCGGCGATCATTTTTTCGATTTCCTCTGGGGTGAGGGCTGTTTGTTTGAGGGCGGCCAAAGCTTCGAAGAATTCTGTGGGAGTGCGTTGCCAGAGCCCCAAGGTTTCGCCCATCATCTTGATTGCGGCGTAATAAGCTGTTGTTTCCTCAAGGTTTTGGGCGGCGGCGGCTTTGTTGAGCAAGCGCACGAGGTCAAAGACAATGCCGAGAGCTTTAGCGGTGTTGAGGTCATCGTCCATGGCGGCGGTGAAGTTAGCGCGGTAATCTTCAATCAGGCTCATTTTGAAGGCCAAAGTTTCGCAATCGCCCATGAGTTCTTCGGCGGCTTCCAATGCTCGGTAGAGCCGCTCCAGAGCTTTTTCAGCTTCCCGCATGGCGTCGTCGGAGAAATCCAAGGGCCCGCGGTAGTGTTTAGAGACGAGCACATAGCGCAAGACTTCTGAGTCAAACTTTTTCAAGACTTCTTTAACAGTGAAAAAATTACCGATTGATTTCGACATCTTTTCGTTATTGAGCCGCACGAAACCGTTGTGAACCCAAAAGCGAGCCATGGGCCTATCAAGAGCGCCGGACTGAGCCAATTCATTTTCATGGTGAGGAAAAATCAGATCTTGCCCGCCGCCGTGAATATCAAATTCGGCCCCCAAAAGGCGCTCGCTCATGGTGGAGCATTCGATATGCCAGCCGGGGCGCCCTTGGCCCCATGGGCTGGGCCACGAAGGTTCCCCCGGTTTTGCGCTTTTCCACAGGGCGAAATCGGCCGGATTGCGTTTGCGGTCGTCCACGGCCACCCGAGCTCCGGCTTCTTGTTCAGACATATCTCGGTGCGAAAGCTGGCCATAAGCCTCGTAAGCTGCCACATCGAAATAGACATCACCCTCCATTTCGTAGGCTACCCCGCGTTCGATTATCGTTTCAATATCTTGGATCATCGCCTCAATATATTCAGAAGCCTTGGGGGTATGATTGGGGGCTAAGCAATTAAGGGCAGCCATATCCTCTTCAAAACTGGCAAGGAAGGTTTGAGCCAATTCTTGCCAGCCCATATTTTTCTCTTGGGAACGTTGGATTATTTTGTCATCCACATCGGTGTAATTACGAGCATATTCAACGTTATAACCAGTAGCTTTGAGGTGGCGCACTAAAATATCAAAAGCGGCAGACGCCCGGGCGTGGCCGACGTGGGCATGGTCATAAACCGTGGGGCCGCAGGCATAAAGGGTGACGCGCTCAGGATTAAGGGGAGTGAAAGTTTCCAGTTGGCCGCTTTTAGTGTTATGTAGTTTGAGGGTCATAATTCTTTAGGCCTCATTATTTAAAGATTGTAATTAAACATAAAAAAACCAAGCTCTGAGGCAGGCATAAAAAATCACCCTTGGCGAAGTTTCCTTCTGTCAAGGGTGATTCATATATCCACTTCTCCTTGGATAAAGTCAAAATAAATGATTTCTTTCCTTTTGTCAAGAAAAAAATCAAACACGAACCTTTATTTTGCTTACTTGCCTTAAAAGAGAAATTCAGATATAATTATTTAGGGTTTAATCAACTTAAAAATTCGAATATCGTCAGCTTTACTTTTAAGTACATTAGCTGCGTTATAATTCTTGAGTAAGAAGGTATGCTGTATGGATCCTGTTCTTCTTTCGCGCTTGCAATTTGCACTAGCCACTTTTTTCCACTTCCTTTTTGTCCCCCTGACCTTGGGCTTGGCTCCTTATATTGCTATTATGGAGACAAGGTATGTCAAGACAGGTTTGGAAATTTACAAATCACAAGCCAAGTTTTGGGGACGCATTTTCCTCATTAACTTTGCCCTTGGCGTTGTAACCGGTTTGACCCTGGAATTCCAATTCGGCACCAACTGGGCTCGCTATTCCACTTACGTGGGTGACATCTTTGGCTCGCTTTTAGCCATTGAAGCAACGGCCGCTTTCTTTTTGGAATCCACCTTCATTGCTGTTTGGGCTTTTGGCTGGAATAAAGTTTCCAAAAAAGTTCACTTGGCGGCCATTTGGCTCATCAGTGGAGCCAGCTTACTGAGTGCATTGTGGATTCTTCTGGCTAACGGCTTTATGCAAAACCCCATCGGTTATCGCCCGGAAGGCGACCGCCTTCTTTTGGATAGCTTCACCGCCGTTATCACCAACCCCTACGGCTGGAGCATGTTCTTCCACACCGTGTTCGGGGCACTTTTACTCACCGGCTTTGTGGTAATGGGCATTTCAGCTTGGCACATCTTCCGCCGCCGTAATGTGGATTTCTTCTACAGCTCCTTCAAGTTAGGCCTTTGTTTTGCCTTAACTTTTTCGCTGTTAGTAGCTTTCTCCGGCCACCATCTCGGCCAAGTCACCGCCAAATATCAACCGGCGAAGCTGGCAGCCATGGAATCACACTGGGAAACCCAAACTAACGTCCCCATGTATCTCATAGTCATTCCCCCAATTGGTGATAAAGAAGAAAACGAATGGGAGGCTCTCCCCATTCCGGGCTTCATGAGCTTTTTGGCCACCAACAGTTTTGACGGTGAAATTAAGGGCTTGAAAGACTTTGCGCCCGAAGATCGTCCGCCGGTCTGGCCTGTATTCCTCTCTTTTAGAATGATGGCAGGCCTCGGCACTCTCTTTGTGGGCGTGGCCTTGCTGACCACTCTTTTCCGGCGCAAGATACCACAGATGAATTACTGCTTACTTCCGTTTGTCCTAATGATTCCGCTTCCTTACCTGGCCTTACAGTTGGGTTGGATTGTTACGGAAGTGGGCCGCCAACCGTGGGTAGTCTATAATCTAATGCGCACCCAAGCCGCCGTCAGCCCGGTGGATTGGTATCAAGTTGCAGGCTCATTGGCCGTCATGGGTGGCGTTTACACTGTCTTGACTTTACTGGGATTTTTCCTGATGGGCAAAGCCGCCCTCAAAGATCCCCCCAAATACGAAGAAATAGGCTAAGAAAGGAGGCCACTCATGGAATATTTAGAAATAATTTGGTTTCTTCTCTGGGGCCTTTTGTGGGGCATCTACTTTGCTTTAGATGGTTATGATTTTGGCATTGGAATGCTCTTGCCCGTAATTGGCTTGGGCAGCCAAAAGGAAAGTGCCGTCATGCACGAAGTGACGGGCCCCTTTTGGGATGGCAACGAAGTTTGGCTCGTGACAGCTGGCGGAGTGACTTTCGCCGCCTTCCCCTTGGCCTATGCCGTTTTGTTCTCTAGCCTTTATACACCTTTGATGCTTCTTTTGCTGGTTTTGATTTTACGCGGGGCCGCCACAGAGTTCCGCCACCAATTGAAACATAACTTGTGGCTAAAGTTTTGGGATCTCACCGTGGCCGCCAGTGGCTTTGGGGCTTCGCTTCTTTTGGGCGTTGCGTTCTCAAATATTTTCCGCGGGCTCCCTCTCAACGCCGAGCACATTATGCAAGGAAACATCTTAAACTTGCTCCACCCTTATGCTCTTTTGGG
>CAYJAF010000112.1:0-4350 GCA_964368195.1 uncultured Thermodesulfobacteriota bacterium | reverse complement strand
CCGTCCAGATGACGCAGCGAGAGTTCATTTTGCTGGTGGAAACACTCACGGCGCAAACGCCGGGCATGGAGCCCATCACCTGGACGGGCCACATCAAGCCGGCCATCTACGCCATGGATAACGATACGGTCAGAGATTGGGAGCTAGCCAGTTACGTAGAAAGGTCGAATCCTTTTTTAGAACCGGCGGCGGCGGAGTTTGGCTTTTCGGCTGATTTGTTGGACATCATGTTTGCGGGTAAAGATGTTTTGCTGGCCAAAATTGCCGCCGGTGAACCTTTAACCTTGGAGTGATTATGGGAAATATACTTCATAATTTAAAGCATTTCCTCATTGCCATTGACCAGTTGGCCAATGTGTTTTTGGGGCTTGTCACCTTCCGCAAAGCTTGGGCTGACGAAACTATTTCATCGCAAGCTTGGCGGTGGCATGAGGCCGGGGTGCGCTCGTGGCCAAAGCAAATAATTGACACGCTCTTTTTCCTTGCCCCCGACCACTGCCTGCGGAGCTTTGAAAACGAACGGGCCAGCCGCCACTTACCCCCGGAGGCCCGCGAATAATGTCGCCTGAACAATATAACGAGTTAAGAGAGCGCATGGACGGCATTTTTAAACGGCTGGACATTTTAGAAACCAAAATTAGTGAGCGGTGCGAACGGCGAATGTGCCAAATGGTTTCGCTTGAAAAACGAATTCGCCACCTTGAGCTCCGCTCGGCTATGCTCACCGGGGGGTTGGTCGTGGTGCCGGTGATTATCAACTGGCTATTAAAGTTCATCTAAACGGAGGGTTTATGGATTTGAAACACTTTAAGCCTGGAGAGTTTGCTTGCAAATGTGGGGTTTGCGGGTTGGGTTTAGCTGAAATGGAGCCTCGACTTTTGGCTATGCTCGATGAAATTCGCGCCGCCATGGGCCGGCCGATGAAAATTAACTCCGCCGTGCGTTGTGCCGCCCACAACGCCGCCATCGGGGCCACCGAAAAAAGCGAACACGTCCCTGAAAACACCCACAGCGGCTTTTGCACGGCAGTTGATATTCATATCCCCGACAGCCGTTATATGTTTGAGTTGATCGGTCTACTTTATAACCACAAAGTCCCCCGCATTGGTTACAACCAAGGGCGGAACTTTATCCACGTGGGTTTGAGCAAAGCTCACCCCCAAAGCGTATTTTTTAAATACTAGAAAGGATTTTATTATGGATTTTATCGCAAGTAACTGGGAGACGATCGTAACTTCTGCCGTGTCGATTTGTGCGGCGGTGGCGGCCTTGCTCCCGACTCCCAATCCTGAAAGTAGCACCGTTTACCGGGCCGTCCACGGCCTCATAAACAAAGTGGGCTTGAACATTTGGAATGCTAAAAACAAAAATTGAGTCACCCCAAGATAGAGTCGACAAATAGCGATTTTTCGTGTTAGGGAAACGCTGATTTATTAGCGTTTCCTTGCGAAGTTGGCAAAATTGCCAACTTCGCCGCGCCGAAATGAGAGGAAAAACCACGTTTTTCCGTCCCGAAGGGCTCATGAAAGGCGGCGTGCCTTGCTGATTAATTCTGCAAGCAGAATTAATCAGCGTTTCCTTAGCTCAAGGAAAACAAGCGGAGTTTAGCGCAGAGATAACCGAAAAAGCATTTTACAGCCACTCCCCACAACCCCCGCTACTAATTCTGGCCAAAATCTTCGCCCCGCAATGGGGCATTTCTTTAATCACATTAATTTAACACTTAAAATAGCGTGGGATAAAATCAGGCTCCCAAAGCCAAGGTGACTTTAACGGAACTTCCTGCCCCTTGAGTCGATTTGAGCTCCAAGACGCCGCCATTACGCAAAGCCAAAGATGAGGCCAAACTTAAGCCCAGGCCAACTCCCACTTCTCCTTTGGTGGAAAAAAAGGGCTCCAAAGCGTGTTGCAAGACCTTTGGGCTCATGCCGCGCCCATTATCTTTAATTGTAATTTCTAAAAAATTCCCTTTCAAAATTCCTTGGGCCAAAATGCGGGGCTCTTCTTCTTTGTTTAAAACAGCTTCAATGGCATTTTGCAAAAGGCCTTCTAAAATTGTGTGTAAATCTGCACGCACTAAAATTTGCGGTTCCAAGGTGCGGGCATTGTTTAAAAAAATGACTCGGCTCAGTTGCGCCTGAAGGGCTTCAACTCGCTCGGGAGCAAAGTTAGCCGAGGCGATTTCCAAAACTTTTGAACGTGCTGCCTGCCAGGCTTCGTCCAGCACTTCAGAGACTAAAATAGGCTCTGAAATGCCTCCTTCGGAATCGGTAAGGCGGGCAATTTGATCTAAGAGCTCTAAAGCGCTTTCTTGGCTTTGCTTACTTTCCTTAACATATTCAGCTCGTTTCTCCACGCTTTGTTCTGGGTTATCAAAGTTAATCAAGTTAAGATAACCAATGGAAGCCGCCAAAATATTTTTGAAATTGTGGCTCAGCCAGCCGGCCAATTCATTTTGGGCCTCCAAGCGGCGGTGGAGCATTTCCTTTTCTTCTTTAGCTTGTGCCTCAGCCTTCTGGACACCCACCGAGGCCACCAGTTCCGGAAGATCGGTTAAATAATTTTCTGTCTTAAGGTGGTAAGTCCAGGCATTTAGCTTCAATGTTTCAACCGCTAACTGTTCATTACCTAAAGCAGTGGCCATAATCACAATCGGAGACGATCGACGACGGCTAAGCTTTTCTAATAATCCCAAAGACGTGCTTTCAGCCAAATAGTATTCGGTAATTAATATATCAGGCTTACGCTCTTGGCAAAGAATTAAAGCCTCGGCCTCCGACGAACAACTGAAAGCCGTGTGTCCGGCAGCTTGCAGCGTGGCAACAGTTGCAGCGGCCATTAAGGGGCTATCTTCTACAATTAAAATTACGCTCACTTACTTGCTCCACTCTTATTTAGTCGATGCTGGGAAACTCCCTACTTGGGCGTTTTCAGTGGCGACTATCTAATCTCTTGCGGTTTTGAACGCAAAATGGAAATGGCCAAGAGCCCGGCTCCCACGCAGATGGCTATATCGGCGATGTTGAAAGCCGGCCAATGGTATTTACCAATATAAAAATCCAAAAAATCCACCACCGCTCCCCAGCGAAAGCGGTCGTAGATATTGCCTAAGGCTCCGCCCCAAATCAGCCCCAAAGCTACTAGCTGCAAGGAGTCTTCCCTTTGGGCCTTGACATAAAAATAGATGAATGGCAAAAGAGAGATTGTCGCTAAAGCTGCCATTTTTAAACCTTGAGCAGTTCCTTGCTCGCTGGCAAATAGCCCGAAAGCCGTGCCGGAGTTGTAAGTTAAAACCAAGTTGAAAAGCCCGGGGATGATCTCTATGGGCTCCCAGGGGCTGATGTTGGTAAGGGCCAGTTTTTTAGTCAATAAATCTAAGGCTAAAATACCTATAGTCCAAAAGAGGGGTGTGCGCCATTTGGGCGTTGTGGAGGAGGTCATAAGTTATTGAGATTCTCCAACTTGGGTCAATTCACTTAAGTTGGCCAGTTTTGGCTCTAAAAGATTTATAATATCAGCAAAGTTTTCCGGCTTTAAACCAAGCATCTCCCAAGCCGCCCTGGAAATGGGGGGCACCCATGGGTCGCCGGCGTAGCCAAAGCCCCAGCCGCGAATTATGGCGTCGGCAATGTGGACAATGGCGGTGCATTCAGGATAGATGACTGCCCGTTCGGGGTTGTGGTGTAGGCGCATAGGCTCGGCTAAACTTTCCGGCAAGTTCCAGTGCTCAGCTAACCATTGACCGATTTCGCCATGGTGGAAATCCATAATTTCAATTTCAGCTTCATAAAATAAAATCTGGTCAGCCTCACTTTTTTCTTTAATGAGGCGCATTTCCTCCGGCATATTGAGAGCCAGGACAACTTTGCCCAAATCATGGAGCAAACCGGCCACTAAAATCTCTTCGGCATCGTCACGGCCCAAGGCTTCGGCCACCGCCCCGGAAGCCGCCGCACACCCGATGGAGTGCTCCCACAAACCGCCCATACTCTTTTGGATCATATCAAAAACAGAGCTGGTCAAAACCAGGCCCTTAACAACGTCAAAGCCCAAAATCATTAAGGCCGAAGCAATGGAACTGATTTTCCGCGACATGCCAAAAAAAGCACTGTTGGCCATGCGCAGCACTTTAGCCGACAAAACCTGATCTTGAGTTATCAAACGGCCCACTTCGGCGGCACTCGTTTCGGGGTTTTCCACCATGCGCGATATTTTCGAGACAACACCGGGCACCGTGGGCAAATTTTTGATGCGCCGCACTTCTCTTTTGGCAGCCATTCTGTCGTTAAGTGGCGAAGGAGTATTACTCACTGGTCTTCCCCTTCTGGGCAAGCCGGGATAATGGCCGCC
>CAYJAF010000111.1:0-4687 GCA_964368195.1 uncultured Thermodesulfobacteriota bacterium | reverse complement strand
TTTCTTTTTCGGTCATGTATGTTTATACACTCCTTGAAAACTCATCTTCCTTGATATAACTCAAAGATTCATCTCGCAACGACACTATTTAAAAATTCATTTTCGCTTGCCATAACAGCCTTGCCATAACGCACTTTGCGCAAAGCACGTTTACTAACAGTAGGACTAACGATGAAAAGCAATTTTTAGTTTACAAAAATCATTGTAAATACTCAAGTCTTATTCGCAAAGGCAATTCCAGAAAGATGTAGTTCACTGGTTTCAAACTAAAATACACTTTAAAATTAACTAAATAGAAGCCATTACCCTTTCCAGAAATATATCTGCCTGAAATAATTTGATTTTTTATCTCTCTAATCCAGAACTATTCCAGTAAAACCTTTTACTTCCTTATTTGCCGCCATTTAACACCTTGAATTTCAGGCTAAAATTATTTCTTCATCGTCAGTCCTACTGTTAGTGAAAAGCCATTTCTGTTTTTGGCCACCTCCCCAGAAAAATTCTTAAATTAGATGGAGGTGGCCATATCCAAGTTGGCAATTAGAGAGTGTCGTCATGAGCGACTTTTTGGTTCTCTCATCGTCAGATTCGCTTTTTTTCGGTCATGTATGTCTATACACTCCCTTAAAAGAAAGCTTATCTTCCTTGATATAACTCAATAATTCATCTCGCAACGACACTCTCTAAGGTTCATTTCCGATAATTCCCTGATGGTTCCGCCGTGGCCGCACAGGGTATCCCCTCTCATCATTAAAGGCCCGTTCTTTACAGCCCATAATGATGGAGGGGTTATCACCCAACTTCTTTTTAGAGGGTGAGTTAATTAATTGGTATCCATGTCCAGGCAATGTCATTAGGCGGTAAAACAGGCCCGGCCACTGGGTCAGAATGCCCGTAAAGATTTACACCTCGCCATATTCTCAAGCCTTCAGCAATAAGAGCTACATTAGCTGGAAATTCTGCTATACCTGTTCCACCTTACTTGCCTAGCAGTATGATATCTCACATCGCTACCCCCATCTGGCATCTAGTTTAGTTCCTCTAATGTCCAATTCAGATGACATTCTCAGGATATATACTGGCATAATTTACTTCCTTTCTTGTTTGTTTTAACTATATTGCTTGCATGGCAAGCTGGCGTTTGGTTACATTTGCGGCAATAGCACCGCATTTTCCCAAGCACTCTATCCTTTACTGCTTGTTTACGGTAGCTCGGGAATTAACTTTTCCACTTCAAGTAGCTTCTCGAAAGACTCTTGAACAACGTCTATTTTCCCATCGGCATATTGAAGGTGTTCATGTATTTCTGAACTTGCGCTCTGTATGGAGCACCATAAGCTCAATCCTTTTCGCAACTCAAATAAATCAGCTGTCTTTTTTTCAATCTCGCCACTCAAAGATCCGATTTCATTGTTGATTTTATTTATTGATTCATTAGTCGCATCTTTCACAACGACAAGCTTCGCATTTTTACAAAGTGCTTGTGTACTGCAAGAGTTATTTTTCCATCTGGAAATATTGCTTTTTGAGCAACCTAATAAAGCGTAAACATCACTAATTGTTTTACACATAGATATAGTGTCCTGCTTGGTTAATCTTGTCCACATGATTTAAATTTTTACGCTTGAGAATCAAAATATTAAGTTAATAAAAAAATGGACAGAACTAACCAAACGAAACACTAGATGACTATAATCAAGCATATCAATATAATGGTCCCCAAAATTCGGACAGTGTGCTAAGGTTTGGTTTAGCCTAAAAAAGAAAGGTAAAAAGTGCAACAATGGGGGATACCAGAAAGCAACATACTGGGCGATTTAAGAGCCAAGTGGTCTTGGCGGCGATCCGCGGTGAGCAAACTATGGCTGAGTTATCCAGTGAGTATGGCGTACACGCTTCGGCCATTAATCGTTGGAAAAGAGAGGCTTTAAATGCCTTGCCGGAACTTTTGAGTAAAAAATCAGGTAGTGCAGATAAAGAGCAGGAGGAGTTAATTTCAAGGCTATATCAAGAAATCGGCCAGTTGAAAGTAGAGCTTGACTGGTTGAAAAAAAATCTGGTTTTGAGCGTTGAAGAGAAACGCAGTAAAATAGATTATGAAAACAGAACTTTACCGGTAAGCCGTCAATGTGAACTTTTGGGTTTATCTCGCAGTGCTTACTATTATCAGCCGGTGATATCGCAGGAGAATATCAGGTTGATGTCTTTAATTGATGAAGAATTTACAGCGCATCCGTTTTATGGAAAACGACGTATTTGTGACTATTTACGGAATCAAGGAGAGGATGTTAATATTAAAAGGGTGGCGCGCTTGATGCGTTTGATGGGCTTGGAAGCGATTTATCCGAAGCCAAACTTGAGTCGCCCGGTGAAGTGGTCTGAAAAATATCCGTATTTATTAAAAGGTGTTACAATAGACAAGCCAAACCAAGTATGGGCTTCCGACATAACGTATATTCGTCTTAAGAAGGGCTTTGTGTACTTGGTGGCGGTGGTTGACTGGTTCAGCCGATATGTACTGTCCTGGCGGCTGTCGAACAACTTAGAAGTTGATTTTTGTGTAGAAGCGCTGGTTTCAGCACTGGGGAAAGGGCGGCCTGAAATATTTAATACAGACCAAGGAAGCCAATTCACAAGTAATGATTTTCAGCCAGATTTAAAGGATTCTTGTGTCAAAATAAGCCTTGATGGACGGGGCCGAGCCTTTGACAACATCATGGTCGAACGGCTATGGCGTAGCGTAAAATACGAGGAGGTGTATTTGAGAGATTATCATAACGTGAAAGATGCTCAAGACGGGCTAAAACGGTATTTTAAATTTTACAATGAGGAACGAGGTCACCAGACCTTTGGGTACCAGACACCATTTTCGAGATATCACAGTGGTTGAAAAAACGATGGAACCGTGGCTTAATTTTTTCTTCAGTCACGGCGCTGCGCGGCTCAAATTTTTATTTATTTTTTTCTTTTTCAAACCTTAAAAATGACGTTTTTTTGTCTTGACAATGGGGACCACCACACCAAGATAATTTGGCAAGCTTCACGACGTTCGCTTCGAGTCTGGCGTTTGGGATTAGTATTTAATGGTGGACAGGAGCTGGGACAGAAGAACCACTCTTTGGCACGTCCGGCGGCCAAAGATAAAATGCGGGGGAGCCCACCGGGGCCTTTTTTGATGGGCGTAGGTGGACTGAGTTGCGGATTGGACGGGTCATGCCCGCACCGGTTCCCGGAGAGAGCAGCAGGAGTGCTAACTGAGGGCGTCCAATTAGTCATGGGCACACCTCTGGAGGTTGTTTTTTAAGATTTTTTGAAATTGGGTTGTTTTTGTGGGATTTTGAAATAGTGAGAGAAAAAATATTTTTGATAGGTCGAAAAGCAAATTTGGCGAGGAGGCGTAGGCATAGCGTAGGCAAAAAAATAGGACTCGACCGTTAAGTATCGGCCAAGTCCTTGAAATTATTGGTAGCGGGGGCCGGATTTGAACCTACGACCTTCGGGTTGTGAGCCCATCTGCAATTCGCTTTTCTGGCTTTTATTGTCTTTTGTTTTCCTTTGTTTTAAAAGCATTTTGCGGAATTGTCACTTTTGTCTTCCTTTGCTAAATATACCTAAATTTGCCAAGCTGGCTAGAAAAAGCTAGAAAATTTCAGACTTCGGGTTTGTAATGGTTTTACCCGAAAAATTCTTCGAGTCGTAAAAATTTTCTAGCTGAGGAGGCCGCCAATGTCTAAGCCAATCAAAGCGCACGCCAACAAATGGGCCGGAGTTTATTATTATCCGCTCAAGACCATGTGGAATGGTAAGCCAGATCGCTGTTATTACTTCACTTATCGTGACGGCCGCAAGATGGTCTGGAAAAAGGTTGGCAAGCTCTCTGAAGGGTACGGCCCGGAAGTGGCTGCCGACCTGCGGGCCAAAACCATCATGGGAATGAACACCGGGCAGAATGTCTTGACTCCCAAAGAGGAACGCGAAGAACGAGACAAGCACGACAAGACTTTTGGTGAAATTGCCGAAATTTATTTTGCCGTCAAAGGCTCTGAACTAAAGGGCTTCGTGACCGATAAAAACCGCTACCAACACCATTTGGCCAACCGTTTTGAATCCTTGCGTGTCAGCCAAATTACTCCCGAGCAAGTCGAAAATATAAAGCTGGAGTTGGCTGAGCTGAAACCGGCTACCGTCTGGAATATTCTGGAGCTTCTCCGCCGTATCATTAATTATGGACGCCGCACCAACCGTTGTCCGGCCCTAAGCTTTCAAATCGAAATGCCGCGCAAAGATAACGAAGTTGTGGAATACCTTGCCCCGGACGAAGCCCGCCGTTTTTTGGACGTGGTGCGTGAATGGCCGGACACGGCTGTCCGTAATATGCTTCTGGTCGCTTACTTCACGGGTATGAGGCGTGGAGAGATTTTCAAGCTGGAAGACCGCGACATCGACTTTCACATGAAGCTGATTACCATTAGGGCTCCTAAAGGTCACCGCACTTCCACCATCGGGTTGAGTAAAATAGTTGAAAAAATAGTGCATGAGCAGTTAGAATGGAAGAATGAGCGCTTTCCCGGTAGCCCGTACCTTTTTCCCGGTCGGCACGGGGCGTTGCGCACCGATTGTAGCGGAGTGGACAGGATACGGAAGGCAGCGAACTTGCCGAAATCATTTAGACCTTTTCACGGCTTGC
>CAYJAF010000110.1:0-4920 GCA_964368195.1 uncultured Thermodesulfobacteriota bacterium | reverse complement strand
CTCTTCGCCGATTTCTTGACCAAAGCGTTCGGCGTGGCTAACAGCGGTGCCGGTGCCGGTGGTGGTGTAGAAAACCGGGTGCAATTTACCGAAGACGCCTTCTTTTTCCATTTCGCGCATAATATCAACGGGCACGACAACATCGGGATCGATGTTGGCCCAGTGACGGTCGTAACCACCGTGAATGGATTCGTAATTAGCCGGGGTGAGGTCGTCTAACTTGGAGATGTCGTAAGCACCGAAGGATTCAGCGGAAGAAACGCGAATGTGATCGGGGTTACCAACAGGCACCACGCCGCCACTGGTGATGATGGCAATGGTAGCTTTTTTCATATCCGTAACCGGTTTGGCCGGGGGGATTTTCTTGAAAACCGGCATTTCATATTCGGTTTTCCACTCTTTGTTGTTCAAACGAGCCAACATCATTTCAACAGCACGCTCAGCGCCGTTAACCGGACGGAAGAAGCTCTTGCGGATACCGCGAGAAAAGTAACCTTCTTCAGCAGCATTGCCCATGGGTTCTTTTTTGCCAACTTTGAGGGCCAATGCGGCCATTTTGGTCAAAGCTTCTTTCATGCCGCGAGCGCTGTCGGGGGTCGGCACGATATAGGCAAATTGTTTGTAAAGTTCCAAACCGGGGTTTTCAGCATACATACCGGAAACGGTGGGGACGTTCAATTTTTCGCAAACGGCTTTACAAACGTCGCCACAAGCAACGCCGTAACGACCGGCGTTGAAGGCCGGGCCGGCGATCACAAGGTCAGGTTTGAAAGCGCTGATCATTTCCAAAACAGCGGCTTGGGCGGTTTCCAAGTTTTCGCCATAATAGCTGTCACCACAGATAACTGTGCCCACGATTTGAGCGTCGCCACCAAGGTTTTCTTGTAAGCCAGCGCCAGGCCCAACGGGCCCTTCCACTGATTCAGGCTTCCAGTCGGCTTTGTCTTCGCCGCCTTTGCCTGCATAAAACTGGTTGATATAATGTACTATTCTCATATAATTCCTCACTCTTCCTTAAACCCAATCGCAACCGATGCGGCTGAAACCAAGTTCGCAAGTGGAACCGATAATGGATTGAAGCTCAACATACATCGAGCCGTCCGCACGCAAGCTTTCAGCGGCGCCACCGGAAAGAACGGCAATAGCAGCCGCCTCGCCAATGACCTTTTTCATGGCCGGAACTTCAACCATTTCGTTGACGTTACCGGTGGAGATGAAAGAGACCAACTCGGGGGTGCTGTCGGCCAAGCTTTGGCTGGCGCCATCGGTGCCGGCTGCTTCGTCGGAAATCAAAACGGTGACAATGCCTCTGGTTTCAAGGTTTTTGGCGTTGAGACACAAATCGGTATCGGGGTTGCCGTAACCTTCTTCACTGACGATAACAGCATCGGCACCAAGTTCAACCGCCAAGGTGGTGTTCATCATTGAGGTGCGGAATTTACCTTCCAACACGGTGCTTTCAATGGTGGGAACCATACCCAAGAAGTTAATATCTTTGCCGTGGCGAGCATAAAGAGCACGCACAACGGGGTTATTTAAATGGTGATAGGTGGTGTTTTTATCGCAAGCGGAAACGCAGTTACCGGAAACAATGGCGCCATCTAAAGTCTCGTTGGGATGGAGCAAAGTCGGTAAACAGGGACGCAAGTCGTTAGCATAAACATAAGTATCGTGGAGAAGACCTTGAGTGATGGACATCATCACATAAAGGACTTTGGGCAAATTGGGATATTTTTTATTTTCTTCATCCACAGTGCCTTTTTCAAAGACTTGGATTTCATCAGCAGGATGCTCTTTACAGCAATCGGCCAAATAAACGCCCAATTTCAAGCCGGCTTCGCGAATGGCCGCTTCATAACCGTGAGGATCAAGGCCGGGAGCAGGTTTAGCCATCAAAACGACATTGTAGGTTTCGGAAAAAGGAGTATAAGCTGCGCCGGGGCCGCTCATATCAATGAAACCCTCTTGGAAAGCCACAATGGGGCCACAAGTAATAACGCAAGCACCATCTAAAACAAAAGTGGCTCCATCACCGGTGCGGTTCATGGTAGCGACATAGCCGGGGAAATAACCTTTTGCTTCTTCACCCAACTTCACGCGGGGCTCAATGGCGTCTTTCACCGGAATGATGCGAGTGCTATCGCCGGGGCAAGCAAATTCCAAATCCAAATCCGTCAAACGGGCATCGGAAGACAAATGTTTTAAGGCTGCTTCTTTATCGATGTAAAGGGTGCCTTTTTCCAGCCGAGTGGGCCCGCCGAACGCCAGGGCCGTAACTTTGGCTTTATGCAACTCAAGTTTCATAAGAGCTCCTTCGAGAAGTATTTTAGTCGTCCCAATTCAAAGAGATGCGCTAAAGTGAAGTGCAAATCACCACACACCACTATAGTGGCGCAACTTAATGCAGAGACAGACATTTGAAAAACTACGAATCAACTATTACCAGCTGATTTTTCGCAGAGTGGGGGATTCATAGAACGAAATTAAGCAACTGCGCCTTGCAATATAACTTAGTTACTTCTAGCTAAGCAAAACTCAGGCCAGCTTACCAGGCTTTTCTCTACAGCATTTTAATTTATTCAAACGCCTTCGAAAAGCACCAGAGCTAACAAAGTTGCCAAACAGCCACGTCAAAGCAAACGATTGTTATCTTATTGTAATTAAATAAAATTTCTACAACAATACTTAAAATTAAACTTTCCCAGCAAAACTCCTTTTTGCAACTGAGAATCATTAAAACATAATAGCATTCTTTTTTCCGTTTCACAAGCTTCTTTTTTAACGAGTAAAAAAGAAAGCATTTGTAAAACAAACTAAAATTTCTTTTATTTTTCCGCAAAAAAGTGTAAAATAAATAAAAAGTAGTTCAGAAAGGAGACAAGCCCCCAAATGCCCGATTGGCCTTTCCAAATTTTAAGTAAAGAGTTTGTAATGCAGCTCTATGATGACTATCATGAAGGGGTTTTCATCTTAGATCGTGGGGGGCGTTTTGTCTACTATAATAAAGTAGTTGCACGCATGGATGGCTACGCTCAATTTGAAATTCCCGGCAAGCACTTTATTGATATTTATAATTTAAATGAGAAAAATTCTGTATCCTTGGCTTGCCTTAAAACGCAGAAAATTGTCAAGAAAGCCTTCTATTATTATACCCGCACCGGCACTCCTATTCACGCCTATTGCAACTCCTATCCTCTTATTGAAAACGGAGAGCTGGTCGGGGCTTTGTGCTTCACCTTAGATTTCAACTTGGCCACCTCTAATTTAGATGCCCTGACCCGTAGCGGCCCGGGACGCCTGAAAGATATTGAATCTCCGCCTGAAGCCGGGCAAACTTTCGCCCATTTAATCGGCGTTTCCAAAAGCTTCCAAGAAGCTGTGAGCAAGGCCAAAATAGCCGCCGAACATAATATGCCCATAATGTTAGTGGGCGAAACAGGCAGCGGCAAAGAACTTTTTGCCCAAGCTATTCACAATCATAAAACAAAGCATCAACGGCGCTTTTTAGCGGTTAACTGCCCGGCCATACCGGAAAATTTGTTGGAATCGCTGCTATTTGGCACGACTAAAGGCTCTTTTACCGGCGCAATGGACAAAGCGGGCGTCTTTGAGGTTGCCTCCAACGGCACAGTATTTTTAGACGAAATTAACAGCATGCCTTTGGAGCTTCAAAGTAAACTATTGCGGGTGTTGCAAGAAAAGAAAGTCTCTCGGGTGGGGGCCACCCGTGAAGTTAGCATTAATTGCCAAATAATCAGCGCCACCGGTCATGATCCTTACGGCGAAATTGCGGCTAAAAGGCTCCGGCAAGATTTGTTTTACCGGCTTGGTGCTGTGTTAATTTACATTCCTCCCTTGCGAGAGCGCACTGACGACATTCCCATTTTAGCAGAACACTTCATTCAAAAATATCGTCATCATTTAAGTAGCGAAACTCAAGGGCTGACTCCGGAAGCAGTGACTTGGCTTCAAGGACGAAGCTGGCCGGGGAACGTGCGGGAATTGGAGCACTTGGTGGCGTCCGCCATGCTTTTTGCCAAAGCTGAGCTTTATCTTAAAGTTGAAAACTTCTTATCTTTAGGGCACATTGCCAATGAACACCAAGCCAATGAACACATCACCAATGACCACCAAACCAACGTACACCAAGCCAACGGTCACATGACCAATGAGCAAAGCCATGCCCTACCCTACTCCTTTAAAGAGCATACCCAAAACAACCAAACTCCTAACGGCACCCCACCGCAATTAAACCCACTGGAAGCCTTACGAGAACCCAGCGATTCGAAAGCTTCCGAGTGGAATTTGCCCCTGCAACATCAAGAGGCAAAACGACTCCACGAAGAAGCCGAACGGGAAAACATTTTAAAGATTTTAGAAAAAACTCAAGGCCACAAAGCCGCCGCCGCCACTCTTTTGGGAATTAGCCCGCAACTTTTAAACAGCAAGCTGAAAAAATATGACCTTAACTCTATAAACATGGGTAATGACAAGGAAAAAGAGCGAATCATCGAAGCTTTGGAACGCACAGCCGGCCATAAAGCGGCGGCCGCCGCCCTGTTGGGCCTCAGCCGCCAATTACTCTATAGCAAAATGAAAAAATACGGCATTACTTTGCCCGGCGTCAAGGGACGCAGTAGAGAAGCTTAACCTAACCATATTTACATTTCAACGTTCACCTCTCCGGGGCCAGGTCGCCCAATATATCAGCGAGTTTACTCCTTCGGCTTCGCTTCACTTCGGCGGACGCCTTCGTTTCGCTCACCCGGGCGGAGTTAAACTCTCTGATATATTGGGCGACCTGACCCCTTCGGGTTCGCTTTTTATTTCGTAAAAAATCATTTTAAAGAATTTTTTGGGAGGATTTTTTTAACAAGAGCTTTCGACCAAACTCTCATTTTAAATAACATTTTCGGCATG
>CAYJAF010000109.1:0-5072 GCA_964368195.1 uncultured Thermodesulfobacteriota bacterium | reverse complement strand
AAAAATTCCGCAATTTTAAATCCGCCTAATGAACGGAACGAAGGCGAAGCCGAAGTGGAGTGAAGCCGAAGGAATTAAAATAAGGAATGTTTTGGAGAAGTACCCCCGGAGGCGAGCGGCGAGAATTTAGATGCGTAGGCCTTGCCAACCCCAAAAGTCACACTTGCTAAAATAGGTGATTGTATTTATAATAAAGTAATTTAGGACAAAGCAATTGCCCAAACATAATTTTATTAACATAATTAGTATTTTTTTACTCTGCTTATCTCTCGTTTTGAGCGGCAAACTATTTATTGCCCCAACGCTTTTAATGGCTCAAACCGAGCCCCAAGCTGAACAAAACACAAAGATCACCTCAGAGTTTGAAAACTCTTTCGAAGCTTCAATAAATGAACCCATCGATCTTTCAACTTTAGCTGAAACTCAAAGCGATTCCGTCTGCGCAGGACAAAGCTCCCTTTCGGCTCCCGAACTGGAAAAAGCCTTGGCGATTATGGAAAAAATCATTATTCACAAGGGCCTTTCACCCAAAGATGAAGAAAAGCTCGTCATCCGAGAAGGGCTCACGGTGGAGCGGCTCAATTGCTTACTTGCAAAATTTATGGCCGCCGAAGACATCTTCTCCTGGGGCACTCCGTCTGCTTACGGCGTTCATCTGACTCCTTTGGAACTCAAGGCAGCCGCTCAATTTAGTGCTCAAGCTCCGGCTTTAAAAAAATATTTGGAGGAGACTTTAAATATTAAGGCAGAGTAGAATTAGGGAAACGCTGATTAATTAGCGTTTCCTTACGAAGTTGACAATTTGTCAACTTCGCCGTCGCCGAAATGAGAGGGAAACCCATGGTTTTCCATCCTGAAGGGCTCATGAAAGGCGACGTGCTTTGCTGATTTATGCTGCAAGCAGAATAAATCAGCGTTTCCTTAGATCTTTTAATCCATTTTTACTCAGTCGCCGCTGAGATAAGATCAAAGTGCAATATGCATACTAATTTTTACGAAAAGTTTAAAGAATCAGCCCTCACTGTGGCTCCGGTGATGTTTGTTGTATTACTACTCAATTTCACCTTTGTGCCCTTGGGCGATGGCCAATTGGGCCAGTTTTTATTGGGCGGTTTTTTGCTGATTGTGGGCCTTGCGATTTTCCTTTTGGGCACAGACATCGGCATTGTGCCCTTTGGCCAAAAGGTGGGCTCAAGCCTCACCCAGTTGCGCCGCCTGTGGCCCATGTTGGTGGCCACTTTGGCCATAGGATTTGCTGTCACCATTGCCGAACCTGACGTGCAGCTGCTGGCCATTCAAGTAACCAACCTAAACCCAGACCTCAGCCGCCCGGCTCTGATTGGATCGGTGGCTTTGGGCGTTGGGGTTTTTATCATGATAGGCATTTTGCGCGTGATTTTACGCCTTTCTTTGCCGATAATGCTTTCAGTATTTTACCTTCTGGTCTTTATCGTGGCCTACTATGCCGGGCCCAATTACGCAGGGGTCGCCTTTGATTCCGGCGGAGTCACCACCGGGCCGGTCACGGTGCCTTTCATCATGGCCCTAGGCCTTGGCGTTGCGGCCACTGCCAAAAAGAGCGATTCCCAAGACGCCGGTTTTGGTCTAGTTGGTTTGGCCTCCATCGGCCCTGTTTTGGCGGTGGCATTTTTGGGTGTTATGATGGGTGATGGTGCCGGCTCAGAAGGCGGTGAATCAAGCTCCCACACACCCCCGGCCGGGCTCTCTTTAGTTGATCACTTTCTACACATTGTCCCTCAAGTAACTTCTGAAATTTCAATGGCTTTAGTGCCCATCATTTTCATTTTTCTCATCTGTCAACTAACTTTACTCAAACTCCCTCGGCAACAACTGCGCAGAATAATCACCGGCTTTGTCTACACTTTCATTGGTCTGGTGATTTTTATGACTGGAGTAAGCGGAGGATTTTCACCGGTTGGGAGCTCCTTAGGGCAATCTCTGGCCACATATGGTGCCGCAGCCCTCATTCCGGTTGGCTTAATTTTAGGGGCCGTGGTGGTTTGCGCCGAACCTGCGGTGTGGGTATTGACCAAGCAAGTTGAAGACCTCTCCAACGGCTATATTCGCCGCACCATAATGATCACGGCCCTTTCTGTTTCCGTGGCCCTGGCTGTTGTCTTGGGGCTAACTCGCGTGCTCACCGGGCTCAGCATTTGGTATTTTCTCATTCCCGGCTATCTAATTGCCCTTTCACTAACTCGCCTCACCCCTCCCCTTTTCACAGCCGTGGCCTTTGATTCCGGTGGGGTGGCCTCCGGCCCCATGAGTGCTGCTTTTTTGTTGTCATTAACTTTAGGAGCCTCCATCTCTCACGGCGGCAACCCCACCACCGACGCCTTTGGCATGGTGGCCATGATTGCCATGGCTCCTTTGATAACAATACAAATATTAGGAATTATTTTCAAAATTAAAGAAGAAAAGGCTTTAAAACGCCGCCAAGGTAAAGGGATTTGATTATGAATAGGCAAAGCTGTAGCTATAAAGCAGCCAAACTCCTCATTTGTGCCGTAGGACGAGGCCGCGGAGATCAACTGATGACTGCGGCCAAAACAGCAGGGGCAAGAGGCGGCACTGTTATCGCTGGAAGGGCTGTTTCGAAAAATAAATTTCTGGAATGGCTTTCTTTAGCTGATGTCGACCAAGACCTTGTCTTCACCATCATGGGCCAAGAAACAGAGGCCGTTTTAGCCGCCGTTTTAGCCGAAGCCCAAAAGTCTAAAAAACTTGAAGGCAAGGCCATTTTACTTGACGTCACCGGAATGCTCTTTCGAGTGCCGGGACAAGAGCGCGAAGAACAAGAGAGAGAGAAGATTATGTCAGGCTACCAACTCATCACCATCATTGTCAACCAAGGTTACGCCGACGATGTAATGGCGACTGCCCGCCGAGCCGGCGCCCACGGAGGCACCATTGTGGGGGCCCGCGGCACCGGCACTGAAGATGACGTTAAATTTTTCGGCATCAGTTTAGTGCCGGAAAAGGAAATGATTTTAATTGTGGCGGCCAATGAGGACGTGCCAAAAATCTTAGCCGCCGTAGAAGAAGAGCCCAACATCAAACAGCCGGGCGGCGGCATTGTTTTTCACTTAAACATTGAACAGTTTAATTATTTGGGTAGCCGGGAAGATATTTAAGGAAACGTTGATTAATCAGCGTTTCCCTCAGAACAAATCACTATGTGAACCGGTAGCCGTTAAAGTGAGCACCAAGACATCATTGGCAACGTAATATATTAATAACCAATCAGGTTCAATATGGCACTCTCGATGCCCTTTCCAATTGCCAACAAGAAGATGATCTTTATGCTTAGCAGGAAGTTTATCACCATTAGCTAGCATTTCAACTACTTCTTGCAACTTTTTCGAATCACAACCTCTTTTGATTGCTTTTTTATACTGCTTATTAAATTTTGTTGTAGTTGCTATTTTATACATTACTATTTAAAGCGGTAAAAAGTTCTTCTACATTATTATACTTTTTAACTTCAGGGTCTTTGGCAATGCTCTCTGCTTCTAACATAGCCGCCAAAGTTTCCTGATTAGGAACGGAAGCTTTTAGTTCAAAGGGAATGCGCCTCTCTCGCACCACAGCTTTCGCAAACAGAGTAAAAGCACTCCCCATAGAAAGCCCTATTTCGTCACATAAAAGCGAAAAATCTTTCTTTAGTTCATTGTCGATTCGAATTGTTATATTTGTTGATGGCATAAAAACTCCTTCATTTAAGGAACCGCGAATTTATCAGCGCTTCCTTAAGGAAACGCTGATTAATTAGCGTTTCCTTGCAAAGTAGGCAAGACTGCCTACTTTGCCGTCGCCGAAATGAGAGGAAAAGCCATGGTTTTCCGTCCCGAAGGGCTCATGAAAGGCGACGTGCCTTGCTGATTTGTTCTGCGAGCAGAATAAATCAGCGTTTCCTTAAATAATAGTGCAAACTGCGCTAAAAATCAACATTTGCACATCAGATGCCAGAGAGTTTATGCGTTTAAATTTTTGATTATAATTATCTGTCACAGAATAAACTCCTGTAACCAAACATGATTTGCAAGAAAAATTTAAAGTTTATTACAAGCAAGTGAAGCCAAAGGGGGGGCTTATCCAAAAAAATCTGAAATTTCAACTCCGCCTAATGAACGAAACGAAGGCGCCAGCTGAAGTGAAGTGAAGCCGAAGGAGTTGAAATAAGGAGTATTTTGGATAAGTCCCCCCGGAGGCGAGCGACGAGAATTAAGATGCGTAGGCCCTTATATCAAATGCCACGAAAAACACAGCGAAAGGAATCATCCATGACTGACTTTTATAATGATTTTCTCAACATCATTAAAGATGGTGTGAAAGATTTAAACAGAGATGACCTCTATCGCGAACCCATTTTAGGCATTTCAACAGCCGACGATCCCCTTTACCTAAAGCTAAAAGAACTCATTGGCTCTTGGCACAAAACCCCGGTCGAGCTCTTTTCGGAAGCCAAAGCCGTCATTTCCTATTTCGTCCCCTTCACCAAAGAGGTGACCAAATCACCAACCACAGCCGCCGACATTGCCCCCCAATGGGCGGAAGCCTACGTGGTCATCAATGATGCTTTTGAAGGAATTAACGATAAATTATCGTCCTACCTCCAAGACCACGGCTACGGCTCTTATAAAATTGCGGCCACCCACACATACGATCCTAAAGTGCTGAAATCTTTGTGGTCTCACCGTAGTGCAGCTGTGGTCAGCGGCCTGGGTCAATTTGGGGCCAACACTTTAGTCATTACCGACAAAGGCTCCAGCGGTAGATTCTGCACACTTCTCACTTCAGCACCAATTGCGCCAACCGCCTACCAAACCCCTGTTTATTGCTTTTATGAAAAAGACGGAACTTGCTTAAATTGCGTCAAAAAATGCCCGGTGTCGGCCCTTGAAGCAAATAACGTAGACAAATTCAACTGCCACGACAATGTGCTGATGGTAAATGCCAAACTGGTTGAGGCGACCATTGGCTTTGCCGACGCTTGCGGCAAATGCATCAGCTCATGCCCCGTTGCCTATTTAGATTGAGATGAGACCTTG
>CAYJAF010000108.1:4180-5218 GCA_964368195.1 uncultured Thermodesulfobacteriota bacterium | reverse complement strand
GTATCTAATCCTGTTTGCTACCCACGCTTTCGCATCTGAGCGTCAGTCTTCGTCCAGAAAGTCGCTTTCGCCACCGGTGTTCCTCCCAATATCTACGAATTCCACCTCTACACTGGGAATTCCACTTTCCTCTCCGAGACTCAAGCCAGGCAGTTTCAAATGCACTTCCGGGGTTAAGCCCCGGGCTTTCACATCTGACTTGCCCAACCGCCTACATGCGCTTTACGCCCAATGATTCCGAATAACGCTTGGACCCCCCGTATTACCGCGGCTGCTGGCACGGAGTTAGCCGGTCCTTCCTTTCCTGGTACCGTCAGCTGGAGGCCATTTCCTACCCCCAGGTTTCTTTCCAGGCGACAGAGCTTTACAACCAAAAGGCCTTCATCACTCACGCGGCGTTGCTGCGTCAGGGTTTCCCCCATTGCGCAAAATTCCTCACTGCTGCCTCCCGTAGGAGTCTGGGCCGTGTTCCAGTCCCAGTGTGGCTGATCATCCTCTCAGACCAGCTAGACATCGTAGACAATATGGTAGGCCATTACCCCACCATCAATCTAATGTCACGCAGGCTCATCCCTTGGCAAGGCTGTGAAGCCCCTTTGACCCCTGAAGCCGAAGCAACTGTGGTCTCATTCGGTATTAGCGTTCCTTTCGAAACGTTATCCCAAACCAAAGGGTAGATTACCCACGCGTTACTCACCCGTGCGCCACTTTACTAGGCAACCCGAAGGTCGCTTTTCTCGTACGACTTGCATGTGTTAAGCACGCCGCCAGCGTTCATTCTGAGCCAGGATCAAACTCTCCGTGTATTTAATAATTCACAAAAAAGTCAAATCCCTATCATATTAAAGGAATATAATAGAGCCCTATTATATTTGTACGCTTGCTGTTCGGCAATTGAAACTTAAAAAGTTTTAATTGCAATATCCACTATTTAGTTTTCAAAGATCTTACGTTTTCATTTGCCGCTTTCGGCGTTCCGAGTTGCGGCGACAAGAGGAGACTTTATCAAATCCGTTTCATCTTGTCAAGAACTTTTTT
>CAYJAF010000108.1:0-4080 GCA_964368195.1 uncultured Thermodesulfobacteriota bacterium | reverse complement strand
GCCGGATAGCGGCGACAAGAGGAGACTTTATCAAATCCGTTTCATCTTGTCAAGAACTTTTTTTTTTTCGAAGCTCTTATTTTCGTTGCTTATCTTTCAAAGCAACTCGCTATCTTTAATGGTTCGTAACTTTCGTTTTCAAACCCGCCGGATAGCGGCGACAAGAGGAGACTTTATCAAATCCGTTTCATCTTGTCAAGATTTTTTTGCTGTTTCCAGCTTTCTTCATTTTGTCTTCGCTTTTCAGCTGCGCATTCCTTAAACTTCTTTTTCGCACATTTCCTAGAAGCTTTATGCTTGGCGTCGTGCTACTTTTTCGAAGTTGCCGGGTTGCGGCGACAAGAAGTGACTTTAACAAAGCTACACCTTCTTGTCAAGAGAAAATTTCGCTTGTTTAACTTTTTTGCTAAGTATTCGCTAGGTAAAAACCAGAATCTTTTTAGCTGACAAGTAAGAATAAGTCTATTATCTTTCCCATCAAATGTCAAATCTTTTTTTCCGGCCCAACTTCAAATCACTAGTAAAGCTTTAACTTTATTTAATAAATATAAAAGAGGGGCTAAGACCAGACCCCTCTTTTATAAAGTCAAATTATTGTTAACGCTAATCTAATCCAAATAGGCAGCATACCCTCAAAAATAAAGCAATACTTAGAATTCACTGAACATATTCTGCCCTATTTTTTGACTTAAGTCTTCGATAATCCAATTAAAAGCCTCTCTTTGGTTTTGCTCGCTCTGGGTTTGCGAGGTCCCCACCAAGAAGTTACGCTGACTACTGAAACCTTGGCGGCGAACTTTTGGCTGGCCCCCTGCCGTAGCGGATGGTCGCTCTAAACTGGCTTGAACTTGCACCACAGCAACTCGACTCGCCGAGCTAGTCGGCAGACCTTCGGCGTTAAGCGATTCCCATGAACCACCGGAAATGTAAACCCGGGAGATATTGAGAGTTAAGGTCGCCGGCGCTCCTTCACGCACGGTAATATTACTGGAAGCATCCAAGCGCCTGATGAGGTCAGTGGTTAATTGCGGGCCCAATTCTGCATAGCGGCTGGAGTTTTTAGCCACCGGAATGGCCACCGAAAGAGGCTCAAGTAAACCGTAAGGTGATGAGGAAACAGAATAGCCACACGCTGTGACCAATAACACTCCCAAAAGACTACAAGTAAATATATTTAGCAATTTCACTCGCATACCCCTATGATCAGTCAAGTATCGCACAAGACCTCAGCTTATTTTGAGCTCAGGATTTTTGGCCACTGCCAAACGCAAGAGCTTATCTAAAACTCCATTTATGAAGGCACCTGATTCACCGTCGCCGTAACTTTTCGCTATTTCCAAAGCTTCATTGAGGCTGACTTTCGCCGGGATGTCTTCCCGGTAGAGTATCTCATAGTAAGCTAAGCGAATCAGGCCCTTATCCACCGGGGCCATGCGGGCGATGCTCCAATTGGCGGCCGCCTCGCTCAGACCTCGATCAATTTCGTCAAGGTGAGCGCAAACTCCAAAAAAGAGCTCGCGGGCCAAAGACCAAGAGCGGTGGAAATCATCGATGCTCAGTTCCAAACTACCTTCATCGTCTTTAGCCGGATCAAAGTTGAGCTCAAAGTTATGAGCTATTTTTTCCGGTGCTCCACCGTTTAGATCCTTTTGGAAGAGCAACACCAAAGCCAACTCTCGGGCGAGCCTGCGGGTGCCTTTTGGTTTTTTTTTCTCTGGTGGAGAGCTCACTTTTAAGCATCCAATCCTTTGAAAAGATTAAGCATTTCTATGGCTGTCACGGCTGCTTCAAATCCTTTATTTCCAGCTTTTGTCCCGGCTCTTTCCACAGCTTGCTCAATGGTATCACAAGTCAAAACGCCAAATGCAATGGGCATACCGGATTTTAACGAAACACTGGCCAAGCCTTTGGAAACTTCCGCTGACACATAGTCAAAATGCGGGGTCGAACCTCTGATCACAGCCCCCAAAGCCACAATGGCATCCACTTTCTGGAGTGCGGCTATCTTTTGGGCGGCCAAGGGCATTTCAAAAGCTCCTGGTGTGCGAACAATGATAGTGTCACTTTCATCTCCGCCATGGCGCCGAAAGGCATCTTGGGCTCCTTCCAAAAGGCGTTCGGTAATGAAGCTGTTGAAGCGGCTCACTATAAAGGCGACTTTAAAGCCTTTGGCGTCTAAATATCCTTCGTAAACTTTACTCATAGCTAATCAGCTCTCTTTGTAACACATTGAAATCAATGCTATTTTAAAACAAACTTTTATTATGATTTAGATTCAAACCGAAGCGCATGGCCCATTTTCTGGCATTTTGTTTTAAGGTAGCGTTCGTTTTCAGGGCGGCTGGGAATAGGAATGGGCACACGCTCAATAACTTTCAAGCCATAGCCTTCCAGCCCCACAATTTTCGCAGGATTATTGGTAATTAAGCGCATTTCAGAGATTCCCAAATCGCTCAGAATCTGGGCTCCCAAGCCGTAATCGCGCAAGTCTTCGGCAAAGCCCAAAGCCAAGTTGGCCTCCACCGTGTCATAACCTTCATCTTGCAGGGCATAGGCTTTGATTTTATTACCCAAACCAATCCCCCTGCCCTCTTGAGGCACGTATAACAGAACGCCGCAGCCGGATTCCTGAATTAAACGCATAGCCTCCGCCAACTGCTCGCCGCAATCACAGCGGAAAGAGCCCAAAGTATCGCCGGTGAGGCATTGGGAATGAACCCGCACAAGGGCCGGGGCTCCACTTTGTAAATCGCCGACACTTAAGGCCACGTATTCAGACGAATCGACTAAGTTTGTGTAAACAGTCAAGACAAACTCGCCATGCTTTGTGGGAAGCGTTGTTTCAGCCACAGCTTCCACCAGTTTTTCATGACGCAAGCGATAGGCGATGAGATCGGCCACGGCAATAATTTTCAAATCGTGTTCGGCGGCAAATTTTTCCAAATCGGGCATCCGGCTCATGGTGCCATCAGGATTCATGATTTCGCAGATCACCCCGGCCGGTTTAAGGCCTGCCGCCCGCGCCAAATCGACGGCTCCCTCTGTTTGTCCGGTGCGGCGCAGAACCCCGCCGGGTTTGGCCCGTAAAGGGAAAATATGCCCCGGCACCACGACATCTCTCGGCTTGGCCCCATCTTTGACAGCCGTTAGAACCGTGGTTGCTCGGTCAGCAGCTGAGATGCCCGTGGTCACGCCTTCACGAGCTTCAATGGAAACAGTAAAGGCTGTTTCAAAGGGCGACTGATTATCTGACGACATTTGCGGCAAGCCCAGCTCGGCCACTTTTTCCGGAGTCAGAGCCAAGCAGACCAGGCCCCGGGCGTGAGTAATCATAAAATTTATAGCTTCTGGAGTGATGAGTTCAGCGGCTAAAACCAAATCGCCTTCGTTTTCCCTGTTCTCATCATCCACCAAAATGACCATACGACCGGCCCGAATATCTTCTAAAGCCGCCTCTATTGTAGCCAAGGGCATAAAACCACCTCATGCGCAAGCACAATCACTCGTGTTATTTTGGAGGCGCAATCGACCTCCACTTGAGACATAATCATTTATAATAACACAAACAATAGTATTTGCGCATTAAAAAAGTCTACTTCCCACGGAAATCTAATTTGTCGATGGTAAAAAAGCCTTTGGAGATGGCAACAGGGAAGAGTTCAGGAATTTTTTAAAAAATTAATTATCATAAAAACGATAAATTACAATGACATAAGAGCTTCGTAGTTCGTTTGGCGTCCCACGCGGCTCTGCCGATAAATGCCTTTAAATTCGACGCTCTCGGTGGTCAATTTCTCTTGGGCTTTGGGCCAATCTTCGAAAGGAACTCGCAAACACAGGCCGCAACCGTGACCCAAGGAGGCCGGCAGAGCCATCATTTTCACTGCAAAACCTTGAGCTTGCAAGATTCTCTCCCCTTCAAGGGCATTGTGGGTGCTATCAAAAGTAAAAACAGCGGCCATTTTTTCACACTTCAAGTTAGAGCAAACGAGACGATTAAGCACCGACATATAAAAGGTAATTAAGGAAACGCTGATTAATTAGCGTTTCCTTACGAAGTTGACAATTTGTCAACTTCGC
>CAYJAF010000107.1:0-5278 GCA_964368195.1 uncultured Thermodesulfobacteriota bacterium | reverse complement strand
CCTTGACATCAACAAAAATCTTGTGTAAGCTTTTTTATGTAATGGCACATCGAAAAATTGATGCTTGGATTTGGGCTTAAGGCCTCGGTGTCGACTATTTTGGGAAATGCTGATTAAATGTCTTTTTGCCCGACACCTCGCCAGGCTCGCTTTGTGAAACCTTATGTATGCCATATACTTTAAGGTCTTCCCAAATTTGCCTTCCTCGCCTACGAACAAAAATCCTATTAAGGAAACGCTAATTAATCAGCGTTTCCTTAAATCAGCGCTTCCCTAGCAATGTAACCACCCTGAGGAGAAAACGTGTTAAAAAAAATCTTGACTGTATTGGTTTTAGGCGCCGGCTTTTTTATGTTCAACGCTGGTGATTGTTATGCACAAGAAACTGTTAAAGGTTATGCCTATCTGATGCCTGAAGGCAACATAGACCACGCCACCTTAGTTGTTGCGCCTGATGATCTTAAAGGAGTTCTCTTCATAGGGGACATTGCCACATTCAATGAAGAATTCAGAGGATGCTTTAAATCATCATTAGACTACGGGCTTGAAATGGTGGTGACAGGAAGTATAGAACCCTATGACGATCCTTACTATAAAAAGCGCCTTTTAGCCGATGATAAAATAAAATGCGAACTTAGAAATTGAAACCTAAGGAAACGCTGATTAATTAGCGTTTCCTTACGAAGTTGGCAAATTGCCAACTTCGCCGCCGCCGAAATGAGAGGAAAACCCGATCGTTTTCCGTCCCGTAAGGGCTCATGTGAGGCGGCGTGTCTTGCTGATTTATTCTGATTAAGAATAAATCAGCGTTTCCCTAAAGGTGGATAAGATATGGGGGTTTTTTACAAAAAACGGGGAGGACTCATTCTGCTTTTGTCTATCGTGGTCGTTGGGCTCGGGCCTTGGGCAGTTCAAGCAAATGCTGAGGCCTCGCCAAAATCCAGCATAGTCTGCGAAGGCTCAACCACCCTTTTGCCTCTTATCCAGCACCTGGCCGAAGCTTACATGAAGGAAAACCCAGGCCGACAAGTCTTTCTTATTGGCGGGGGCACGAACCGTGGCCTTAAATCCTGGCAGGACAAAACCGCCTCCTTGGCCTTGATCTCTTCCCGTTTAGAAAGTGAAGATTACGCCTTGATCCAAAAAAAGGGCCTAAGCATTCGAGCTCACCCCGTGGCCACCGACGCAGTGATGCCGGTGGTTCACCCGGCTAACCCGGTAGTCAACTTAAATCTGAAGCAACTTAAGGATATTTTTTCGGGGGCAATAACTAATTGGCAACAGGTGGACGGGCCGGACATGCCTATCACGGTTTATTCCCATCCGGGCAATTCGGGCACCTACGATGTCTGGCTGACTTATGTGCTGGAGAAGGCGGTGGTGGTCACTCCAGCGGCCCAAACCTTAGAAGCGAAAGAAATTCAGCGCGCTTTAGCCGAAGACCCAAGTGGTATTAGCTATATAGCTTTTGGACGTTACGACGACTTACGCCCGCTTACGGTCGAAGGCATTGCGCCGACCACTGCCAATATTATTGCGGGCCGCTTCCCCATTACTCGCACTTTACTTTTAATCTCCGCCGAAGAGCCGGACGAGGCGACAGCTGATTTTTTACGCTTTATTAAAGACCCGGCCAAAAGTGGCCCTTTGCGCGAAGAATTGGGAATGTTGCCCCCTCCATCTGACAAAAAATTTAAGGAAACGCTGATTAATTAGCGTTTCTTTGCGAAGTTGGCAATTTGCCAACTTCGCCGCAGCTGAAATGAGAGGAAAACCCATGGTTTTCCGTTCTGAGGGGGCTCATGAGAGGCGTGTGTGCCTTGCTGATTTATTCTGCAAGCAGAATAAATCAGCGTTTGCTTAATTAATTGATGCTGAAAAAGACGCTTTCTTTAATCCTTATTGGGGGGGACTATGTGGTTGGGCCAAATTTTAGTTGTTTTGCTGGGCTTATGGGGCCTGGCTGGTTGCGAGGCTTTTGACGAACTAAATCCGCCGCCCCAAACCTCATCGCTACTCATTGCCGGGTCATCTTCTTTTTTGCCCACCACTCGGGCGCTGGTTTCAGCTTACGCAAGCCAAAATCCGAACCTCTACGCCTTTGTTGAAGGGGGCGGCAGTACGGCCGGCGCTCTGACTTTACGACGTGGAGTCATTGATGTGGCCGCTTTGTCTCGGGCCATAAAAGATGACGAAGACCGAGAAGGGATTATCTGTCAAACCGTGGCCCGTAACGCCGTGGGTATTATTGTCCACCCCGCCAACCCGGTAACTAATTTAACTCCTGCGCAAGTACTTGATATTTATGTTGGTGCCCTGACAAATTGGCAAGAAGTGGGCGGCCTTTTCCAACCAATGACAATTATTTCGCGCACGAAGCAATCCACTACCAAACGGGCGATGGAAGATTTACTTATGAGTGGACAAGATTTTACCCCGGCGGCCCGAGAAATGGAAAGCGCTACGGAGTTGGCCCGGGCAGTTGCTGGCGACCCTCTGGCCATTGGTTACGTCTCCATGGCTGACATGACGGAACTGCCTGCGGAGTTATTGTCTAATTTTAGGCTTTTAACCCTAAGCGGAGTGCCTCTCACCAAAGAGACGGTTCTTTCGGGGCGTTATCCTTTAACCCGCGAATTTTATTACGCCATGCGAATGCCCTTAAATGAAGAAGTTAAAAAATTTATGGCATTTGTCAATAGCCCGCAAGGACAAAACATCATGAAAGCCGAAGGGCTTCTGACGCTTTACTAATGGTGAAAATTGTGTCTCAAATAACCTCGGAACAATCTGGCGCAGGACAATTTAGCCCGGAAGAGTCTAAACAATCAAACTCAGCGCAATCTGGGTTAGAGAAAGAATTTATAAAGCACCTAGAAGAGCTACAAGTTAGGCTCCAGCAAATTAAAACCGAAAGAGAAGAGGACAGAGCCGACGACTTTATTCCCCGAATACTCAACCATTTAGAGCGGTTACAAAGCCTGGAGTGGTTGCGCAAATTAATAAGCAAAGTGGTGCTGGTCACGCGGGATTTAAGTTGGCTACGAACTGCTCTGATTGGCTTTGGTTTCGCTTTTTTATTGGCCGTGATGCTCTATTCCGTCTGGGATATGTTGCCACGCTATTATAGTTTACGTTTAAGTGGGGGAAGCATTTTGAGTAACCGGCACCAATTGGCTTCGGTCTTGGCCAAAGAGTCGGAAAAAAAAGGTTTATATTTGGAACTTCGCCCCATAACCGGCACTCTGGCCATTTTAGAGGCGGTTAATCAAGGTGAAGTCGATGTCGCTCTTATTCAGGGTGGGCTGGATATTGAATTGGCCAACGTGCGTCATGTGTCGGCTGTGTTGCCGGAAATCATGCATCTTTTGGTCAAGCCGGAGATAAAAGAGTTAGCTGATTTAAAAGGTAAAGTAATAAATATGGGCTCTAAGGCGGGTGGCACGCGGGTGGTGGGGGCGCAAGTGTTGGCCTTTTCCGATTTGGAAAGTGGCCTTGATTACGCTGAAAAAAACTATTCTGACGAAGAATTACTTACGCTACCGAATCACAAATTACCCGACGCCATTATGCTTATTTCGTCTGTCCCCTCTTTTTTTGCCGAAGAATTTATCGAATCGCGCCACTATCGCCTTTTAGAGATACCCTTTCCCCATTCTTTGGCTTTGCGCTACGGCTGGGTAGCTGACGCCCAAATTATGCCCTATACTTATGATACGACCCCCCCGGTGCCCGACCGCACCATTGCCTCTTTGGGCATCAATATGTTTATGGTTTGTAACGTCAATGTTAAACCGGAAGCCGTGGTAAAACTGTTGGATACTCTCTACAGCGTTGGAGTGAAAACGTCTCTGCGCCAAGAACTAAATCCGCAAAACGTAACTTTGCCTTCCGGCTACCCCCTCTCAGAGGGAACTGAAATCTTTTTAGAGCGTCACCAGCCCCTTATTTCCGTTGATAATCTTGATCAAATAAAAAGCGTTTTCGGTTTTGCGGCCAGTTTTTTAACCATTTTTATAACTGGATTCGTTTACTTTCTGCATTGGTTACGCCAAAAGCAAGGTAATCTTGATGAGCTCTTGGCTGATTCTCCTTATGTTATACATATTTTGGCTGATTGCGCCGTCTTGGCTCAAAAAATAAAAAATACCGGCAAAGAGAAAACGGAAGTGTGGAGTCAAGCGTTGCTTTTGCTGTTGGAATTGCGTGAATTTATAGTTAAAAATTATCTGAACGAATATACTATCAGCGAATCGGCTCTCACCACTACCTTAGAGCAGATTGACAATTTGTTGGCTCAATGTCAAGCGGAGACTTGACCTTGTAATGCCCCCCGACTGTCTCCCTTCTGTTACGGGTGTGGATGGTGTACTATATGCAGTGTTGAATTTGAATAGGCGGCACTCACCGCCACCAATGGCACCCTCACCGTTGACAACACCGCCCAACTGCTCATCTCCGGCGGTGCAAACGGATCTGGCAAGTTAAGCAGATATGGAAAGCTGCCAACTTAAAGCCTCACTGTTTAAAGAGTTTTAAAATAAATAATGACCCTCTTTTTGCTGAAAAAATCATTAATGTGGTGGGGTTATATCTTGATCCACCTGATAATGTTATGGTTTTATCTGTTGATGAAAAAACTCAAATTCAAGCTTTAGATAGGGCTCAACCAATGCTACCTTTGCGGCCTGGCCAAATAGAGCGTCGCACTCATGATTATAAAAGGAATGGAACCTTGTCATTATATGCGGCTTTTGATGTGGCAACCGGTGAAGTAAGAAGCAGGATAACGAAAAGGCATAGAGCGAAGGAATTTCTTGATTTTCTAAAGCAAATTAACCGCACAACTCCGATTGATTTAGACTTACATTTAATTTTAGATAACAGCAGCACTCACAAGACGGAAGGAGTTAAAAATGGCTTGCAGAGCATTCTCGTTTCAAGTTGCATTTTACTCCGACCAGTGCTTCTTGGCTGAATGCAGTTGAAAGTTGGTTTTCTCAATTGGAAAGGCGCTCCTTATACCGTGGGATATTTACTAATGTAAAACAATTAAGAGATGAAATTAAGCGTTATATCAAAGTGCATAATGAAGAATCCGCGAAACCTTTTAAATGGACAAAAAGTGCTGATTCTATTCTAGCAACCGTCCAAAAAATTAAATCAAATTATAGACAGGACTAGCCACACAGAATACTAGATTCTTTGCCGCTTGGGAGCTATTCCCTGTTCTTTTTTAAGATGCTGAGAAGAAGAGCTGCCACAATGGTGCCGATTA
>CAYJAF010000106.1:0-5308 GCA_964368195.1 uncultured Thermodesulfobacteriota bacterium | reverse complement strand
AGTTATATCAAGGAAGATGAGTTTTCTTTTGAGGGAGTGTATAGACATACATGACTGAAAAAGAAAGCGAATCTGACGAAGAGAGAACCAAAAAGTCGCTCATGACGACACTATCTAAAGATAAAAGTGGACGACAAAAATCTAGACGCATAAGCCCTGGTAAAAATAACTTGTTACTTTTTAAAAATCCTTTTATCATGGGTTTATGGAAGTGAATTAATCCAGCTACCCCAACTAAGAAGAAGGGCAAGTAATTTACAAGCTCTATTTTTACTGCCTCTAAGAATAATAAGGAGACCTCTTTATGTTAAAAAAATTCTGTTATACCGGCGAAAAAAAGTTGTCTTTAAAAGATTATCCGCCCGATTATAAAATTGATTCCGACAAGAAACGCGAATTCATTGAAAAAATGGAGGCCAACCAGTTAGAAATAAAAGCCCTGCAAGATAAACTATATGCCCAAAGAGTGGAGGGCATCGTCGTTGTTCTGCAAGCTTTAGATGCCGCCGGCAAAGACAGCACAATCAAACATACCCTTGCCCCAATCAACCCTCAAGGCATTGAAATTACTAGTTTTAAGCAGCCAAGCTCCCGAGAGATGGCCCATGACTACCTCTGGCGCGCCCACCTGGCCATTCCCGAACGCGGGGAAATAGCCGTCTTTAACCGCTCTTACTATGAGGACGTTTTAGTTGTTAAAATTCACGAATTACAGGAAAACTATAAAATAGCTGAAAGGTGCCTTTTTGACGATGAAAAATTCTTTGCCAAAAGATATAAACAAATAAGGCATTTTGAAGAATATTTATATGATAACAGCTATCGCATAGTCAAAATATTCCTTCATGTTTCCAAAGACGAGCAGAAAAAAAGATTTCTCGAGCGCATTGACGACCCCAATAAGAACTGGAAATTTTCCGCCGCCGACCTAAAAGAACGAGCCTTCTTCGATGACTATATGGCAGCCTTCCAAGAAGCCATAAACGAAACAGCGACCAAAGATTCGCCTTGGTATATTTTACCGGCCGATCAGAAATGGTATACTCGCTATTTGGTCTCCGAGATCATGCTCTCTGTTTTAAAAGAATGTAAACCCCAATATCCAAAGCTTCCCCCCAACAGCGCTGCCCTTTTAAAAGAGTGTAAAGAAAAGCTTCTTTCAGAATAATAACCACAAATTAAAATCGTGACCAGCGGCCCGACAAAGTGGCCGGTGGTCACGATTTACACACCCTTATTATTATTTTTCAGCGGTGACTAATTAACGTTTCTTTTAGGAAAAGGGCGTGTATTAAAACTTTCAGAAAGCCTTTGGCAAATCACTTTAAAGATTCAAAAAACCATCTAAAAAACTTATTAGTTTCAGCCTGTTATTCTCATTCAAAGCAAAGGGATGAGGGGAGGCAAACGCCTCAATATCATTATCATAATATTTGCCGTTAGCAGCAGCAAACTCAAGCGACAGCGCAGCTCTGACTAAAATATCAGCCCCAATTGTCAAATCATAACCTTTGCGCCCGTAAGCTTCTTGAACCATTTTGCTCCCCAAAAATGATTTGGGATTCACCGCCACAACCATGGGGCCATGGGGATAATTTTTAGCCATTTCCAAAGACCACATTATAAGGGCCAACTTGCTTTGAGCATAAGCATCATCAGGTGAAAGAGGTGTATAGTGGGCTAAAGCGGCAAAGTTCACCGGAGCTTGGGCGGCAGAGGCTAAATTAACAACCCTACTTTCAGCTGTCAAAACAGAGAGCAGCTTCTTTGTCAGAACATAAGGGGCGATGGTGTTTATGGCAAAACGGGCATCCAAACCGTCGGGGGTGCGGCTATTTTCCACCATAAAGACACCTGCGTTGTTGATAATGACATCAATGGCCTTGAATTTTTTGCCAAGTTCAGCGGCTAACTCACCAAGCTCTGTTAAAACGGCTAAGTCTGCGGCAAAGATCTCTACATTTTCAGTAAGCGAGCTGAGCTCAGCCCTCACTTTTTCAAGTTTGGAAATGTCGCGACCATGAAGCAAAAGCCTGTGCCCCATTGGCGCCAGCATTTTAGCCGTTGCCAAACCTATGCCGTCTGTGGCCCCGGTCAATAGTATTGTCTTCATTTTAAGCTCCTTTACTAATTTGGAATTAACGCCCAATGCCACTAAATATTTGCCCGCTGATAAACTCCATCTAATATTTCAGGGGCAATTTTCAAACTTTCTTCTTCAAGGTAATTAATAATTTTATCTTTTTCTGAAAGGGGCCCATTTACGGGTATCAAATTATAATTATGGGCACCGAAGAAGTAAGCATCAGAAAACTCTAACAATTTTAACAAATACTTCTCCTCTTCTATCTTTTCTCGTTCACTGCACTCAATGAATTGCCCCGAATCTCGCATTTCAGCAAGCAAAGTTCCGGGAATCACAGAGGTTGTCATGAGCGAAACTAAATAAGGAGGGTATTTATTCAAAAGCTTAGCCGTCTCTTCAATATGAACCCTACCGTTTTCTTTGCCGGCTGCCCCGGTCATGACAATCGCGTCCCAGTTCAGCTTAGCTTTAGTTATTTTTTCTATATTTTCATATGCTTCAGCCGCAGTAAAACCTTTATTCATCTGTTTCAAACAGGGGTCATAAGCTGATTCCAAACCTATATGAAGATCGTTAAACTTTAAGCTTCGCAGCAAAATCAAATCATCTAAGGTTTTGTTTTTCAAGCCCTTTATAGATGCGTAGCAAGTTATGGTTTCAATTTGCGGAAAATAAGAGTTAATAAGCTCGCCAATTTTGACAAGTTTCTTCGTCCCCAAGGCAAAAGGTTCGCCATTGACTAAAAAAATACGCTCAACAGGTAATTTTTTAGCCTTCAGCTCCTGTAAATCTTTTTCAACTTGTTCGAGCGGTGAAACCTGAAAAGGAGTCTCTCTATACATTACGCAAAATGAGCATTTATTGTGAGAACAACCGGCTGTCACCTCCAATAATGGAGTCGATGCCTCTATGGGATGCCTATATACTTGACCTGTGAAGTGCATTGTTAATCCTCGATTTTGATTTAAGGAAATGCTAATAAATCAGCATTTACTTGAGATTTTTCGATGCCGAATTCTTTGCCCAAGGGCTTATCAACTGAAATATAAGTGCGAATCCCGCCAAGTCAAGCCGCCACACAGCAATAAGCCAACACCCCAGCTTATTTTAGCCTAGCACAATTTTATCTAGGTGCATATCACTATTTTTTCTTGGTGAAGCTATTCCCCCCACCAACCAATCACTTTAAATAGAAAATTTACAAAAACCTTACAAGATGGTATAATAAGTAAATCTAACCTGAAATTAATACTTGCCTCAAAGCGGGCCGACAAGCACTTTTCATAAAGGACGTTAAATGCATATTGTTTTGTTCTTTCTTTTGCTTTTCTTTACCCATGCAAATCTCTATAGCAGCGATGCGCAGAGCGATACGCCGGTTGAAATCAACAACTTAAGCTACTTTGCGTCTTTAATTGCCGACTACAAAACAGCTTACGGCGAAGCCACTTATAATGCTCTTGACCCCGAAGCCCCCGAAGTTTTAGGGGAGACGCTCGGGGTTTTATACACAAGATTTATTGATTTTAACAAAGACGGCATCGATGAACTTGTGATTGTGCGCATAAATAAAGAGACAAAAGATTTTACCAACTCCATGCAGATTTACGGCCTTGTCAACAACAGCCTCACTAAAATCGGAACCTTTACGCCATTTTTCACTAAAGGCGACCGAAACATTTATTTCGCTGAATATGTCGACGTCGGAGAGGAAATATACCTCGCCACCGGTCAAGAGGGAGCAAACACAACATATTGGCGCCTTGCCCACACAAGGTTCATCAAAGCCCAAAGCTTTACCATTGAAAATAACGAATCAGGGCTGACTGTTTATTACGTCAATGGCAACAAAACCAACCAAGAAAATTACCAAAGGAATCTAGGGCAAAGCCATAAAGAGCAACTTAGCTATCTCAACAAAACCAACTTTAACTCCCTCATAGAAAACAACCAACTCAGCTTGATGAAAGTAGAAAACCTACCCTTGGCCGACGGCCAAACTCCGGCCGCCACTTTTAACGGATCGCAATTTGTTATTTTTGAGAAAACTCCCTTTTTTGATGAGGAAAAAGTAATCCAAAATTATTTTAATGCCCTCACCACCAACAATGCCGAAACCTTAGCTGAACTGGATGCCTCTTTCAATTTGGCCAACTGGCAAAAAAATTTAAAAACTAAACAATATATTCCGGCTTACGTGATTGAAGATATTTCTGTAATCATAGATGACCCGGCCATTATCAGCCTTAACTTAGCCAGCGAAGTCGCTTTAGCTTCGGAAAACCTTGAAGAAACCAGGCTCATTGGGGCCCTTATCAAAGAAGTGCCGAGCCTTTCAAAATACAAGCCAAAAACCGGTTATGGCACCTTTCCCTATTGGTTTTTGCTGACAAAAACCGGCCCTGACCAAAACTGGCAAATACACAAAATATTTACCAATAAATTATATGACAAAATGGGCCCTGACAATGCTTTTTCAGTGCGCTATATGGGGGCTTCCACGCAAAATGAATCGGAGCTCTTAAGCGGCTTGGCGGCTTACCTCACTGATGAAGAAATCAAAAAAACCATCCGTTTAAAATTGGCCGGCAAAGAACATTATCTCATCAAATCAAAATTTAAAGACGCCAAATTAAAGGTTTACGAATTTACAAACAGAGAAACAGAACCCTTGGGCAAATTGATTTATGAAACAAAAAGCGGTGAAAATTTGCTAGTCACTTGTAATTTAAACGAAACCGACTCTAAAATCATAATAGAGACAAGGGATGCCAAAAACCAATTGACCTACACCTATGTTCCGGCCACAATTTCAGGGCAAAACATAGCCAACCTTGGCTTTTACGGCGAAGAATTTCTGCAGCGCATTGCCACTTCAGTTAAAGGACGCCAACCGGAAATAGAGCTTCTTGCTTGCGGCGTTTATAAGGGTTTTTTTTATGAGGAGGGGGCTTTTATTATACTTGCCGATCAAAGGGCTTTCGCTTTGGCAAACGGCAAAGAACCTGTTGAATTAAAAGGGAAAGTAGGCAAAGATGTTTGCTTGGTTTACAAGGAAAACATAAGTCATTCTGAAAGCGGCAAGGAACTTAGCACCTTGGAATTTATCAAAACTCACAGCGCCAATTGAGGAAAAACCAACTAAATTCCAGCTGTTTATTACCTCCTTTTTCAGCGGCGACTATTTAATCGCTTTGGGCAAATTCCACTGAAATTTTGTCG
>CAYJAF010000105.1:1552-5572 GCA_964368195.1 uncultured Thermodesulfobacteriota bacterium | reverse complement strand
GGAGAGATGGCCGAGTGGTTTAAGGCGGCGGTCTTGAAAACCGTTGAACGAAAGTTCCGGGGGTTCGAATCCCTCTCTCTCCGCCACTCACAAGTTTTTTATCGTCCTATAAAATACGTTATCCCCTTGAACCACAATGGCTTGAGGGGATTTTTTTGTCTTGTTACGTCCGTTGAAATTCAGCTATACCCAATACTCCAACCGTATAACTAACTAAAAGCCACGAAAGCGAAATCTTTGAAACAAATAAATTGTCTCAGCTCTTGTATTTAGGGGCACTTTACTTTTTTGACACCAAAGCAGTAAATGTGGTAAAATTTAAGATTGCTAATAATAACCTTTAAAGCCCCGGCTTTGGTGTTAAATGTATATTAAACGCTTAGAAATAGTAGGTTTCAAATCTTTTCCGGAACGGGTCACTCTGTCGCTGTCACCTAAAATTGCGGCGGTGGTGGGGCCCAATGGTTGCGGAAAATCCAATATTATTGACGCCATACGCTGGGTGATGGGAGAACAATCAGCTAAAACTCTACGCGGACGCCAAATGGACGACGTCCTCTTCGGCGGATCGGAAAAACGCCCCCCCGCTGGTCTGGCTGAAGTCACCTTAACCTTGGCCAGTGACGAATCGCCTAATGGCATCGGAACAGAAACCAGTGTTTCGCGCAGGCTCCATCGCTCCGGCGACCGTGAATATCTTATAAACCACTATCCCGCTCGTTTAAAAGATGTGGTTAGGTTTTTTGCTGACCACGGTTTGGGTCAGCGCAGTTACGGCATCATAGAGCAGGGGCGCATCGGTTGGCTGGTGGACGCCCGCCCAGAAGAAAGACGCCAATTCCTCGATGAGGCAGCCGGCATCACCGGCTACAAACAGCAAAAACGGGAAGCTGAGCGCAAAATGGAGGCGGCGGCAGCGAACCTGGCTCAGCTGCAAGCCATTCGGGCCGAGGCCAAAAAGCAACTCG
The DNA here is from genome assembly GCA_964368195.1 of uncultured Thermodesulfobacteriota bacterium. Classification (GTDB taxonomy): domain Bacteria; phylum Desulfobacterota; class Desulfarculia; order Adiutricales; family Adiutricaceae; genus Adiutrix. The sequence continues at coordinate 4,604 of CAYJAF010000105.1, read as the reverse complement.
ACCGCTTGAATAAAGCGGCCACAAAGGCCCTCCGTTGGCAGTCTTGGCGTGAGGAATTACGCGAACTCGATTTAATTTTAGAGGCCCGGAGCCTTGTGGAAAAGCGCGCAAAATACCACGAACTTTCCACCCAAGTAGCAGCTAAGCGGCGGAAATTAATCTCTTTATTGGCGGAAGTGGAAACCGGCGAATTGGCCCTTGACAAAGCGAAACCGCATCTGGCGGCCGCCGCAAGCGCAATTAGCGAACGTTCCTCCAAGTGGCACAAGCTTCTGTCTTCCCAAGACCGTTTCAAGCAGGAATTAAAGAACTTAGTGTCGCAACTTGAACGATGTCGAATCCAAGAAGAACAAGAATCCCAAGAACTTAACCGCTTATACCAGGAAAAAAGGAACAAAGAAAGTAAAGAGGCGAGCTTAACAGCTGAGCTTAAATCTTTTAAAAACACCGAAGCCGAGGCCTTTGAGCGCTTCCAAAATCTCCAAAAAGAGCTTGGGGAAAAGAGCAAAATCCTTCAGGAGGCCCAAAAAAAAGCTGAAAACACAGGCCAAGCTCAGCGGCGAGCTGAAAGAGAAATAGCTGATTTGAAAACAAAACTCGCCGGAGCTAAATCTCTTTTGCAACATCACCAAGAGCGTTTAAGCCAAGGAAAGCACAAACTGGCGGAAGCTTTAGCTGATCTTGCACCGGCCCGCAAAGCAACTTTGGAGCTTGCAACACAAAATCACGCCGCCCAAGAAAATTTCAAAGATCTTGAGAGTCAAGTTATTAATTTGACTAAAGAATACCAAACTGTCACCGGCAAACGGCAACACTTGCTCACCCAAGTTCAAGAAAAAGAAAAAGCCCTCGCCACCATAACAGCTCGCCAGAAAGCTCTCAAAGAGTGGCGTGCTCGTGGCGATTATTTTAGTGGTTCGCTGAAAAAATTGCTGGCCGATAAAGATCATGACGGCCTCATCGGCCCTGTAGCTGAGCATCTGAATGTGCCTGACGGCTACGAAGAAGCAGTGGAAGCGGCCTTGGGGGACAAAGTAGCATGGATTTTAGCGAAAAATCGTCCAGCCGCTCTCAAGGCTCTGGCTCAGCTTAAAAAGACCGACGGCGGCCCCGGGGCTTTCATCTGCCAAAGTGATTTAAACAACTCAGATATCCTCAAAACCTTAATTGGTGACTACCTTTTAGTGGAAAATATTCCACCTGAAGGCGCCATTGAACAGCCCCTTTTGAGCCAAGATGGCTGTTATTACGGGAACGGAGCTTTAATCGGGGGGAAAGCCTCCGGGGCGAAGGCTGATAGCGGCTTATTTTCCCGTTTGAAGGAAATTGAATCATTGGAGTTGGAGGTGGCGGAAAGGGAAAACTCTTTAGCCATTATGAAAAATGAGCTCACCTCCCTTGATGAAGAGCTTCAGAGAGCGGGGCAAAAACTCCGTCAAGCTGAAATAACGCAGAAGGAAAATGCAATTCAAAACAATAAATTAGAGCGTGAATCTCTATTGGCTCAGCAAAAGCTAGCGGAAAAAGAGCGCCACCACGAACGCCTGGCCACCGAATTGACCCGAATTCAAAGCCAGGCAAACCAAGAAGAAGCGACACTTATTTCTGGGCAAGAGAACTTGAATAAAGCAGAAAAAAATTCAATTGAAATCACTAAACAATTGGAATTTCAGCAAAAAGAAGCCCAAGAGCTCAACAATAATCTGGAAATTTTACGCACGGAAACAACCCGGGCCCAGCAAAAAGCAAATGAAGCCACAACTAATGCCAAAAATGCTTCCATTGAATTGGAAAGCTTAAAAACCTGGCAAGGGGAATTAGCCAAGACCATAGCCCGACGCACCCAAATTGCGGCTTCTTTAGCCCGAGAAATGAGTGACTTACGACAACAACTGGCAAGCCTTGAAGAGAAATTAAAACTTCTACCCACCGAAATAAAAGAAGCGGAAGAGTCTTTGGCTCGCGCTCGCCAAAATATAAATGAGCTCAACACCCAGCAAAGCGAAAGGGAGGCCGCTCTCCGCGGTTTACGCCGCCTGCGTGAGGAATTGGGCGGGGCTTTAGCGGCCCGGGAAGAGGAAGTTTACAGTTTGAAATTTGCGGTGGAAAAAATTGAAGACGAACTAGCCCGCCAGTGGCAAGTCGTCATGCCCGATCCCTTAACGCCTTCTCCCAAAGAAGAAACCCATGACCCGGCCGAGTTTCAACTTGGCGAAGAAATCCGCCGCTCCCCTTCCCTTTTGGAACCTTTAGACGCCACCCACTGGGCAGACAAAAACCTGCCGCCGGATGCACTTCAACAGCGTGAAACTCTGAGGCTCAGGCTAAGCACCTTGGGAGATGTTTCTTTAGAGGCCATTAGTGAGGCGGAAGAACTGCAACGAGAATATGATCACTATCAAATGCAGTGGGAAGATTTAAACCAAGCTTTAGCTGACCTCAAAGAGAGCTTAAGCAAACTGACCCAAACGTGCCAAACTCTTTTTCAAGACACTTTCAAATCGGCTGACGAAAAATTTCGCGAAGTATTTCCCCAACTTTTTGAAGGTGGCTCGGCTTGGCTTGCGCTCACTGACCCCAAAGACCCTTTGGAAAGTGGGGTGGAAATTCAAGTTCACCCGCCGGGCAAGAAGCTTTCGGTGATGAGTTTGCTTTCCGGCGGTGAAAAAGCGCTAACTGCTTTAGCTTTGATTTTTGCCCTTTACCTAATCAAGCCGAGCCCATTTTGCCTGCTTGATGAAATTGATGCACCTTTAGATGAAGCCAATGTCGAACGCTTCAAGCGCCTTTTAAAAAACTTGAGTCAAACATCGCAAATAATTATGATTACCCATAATCGGCGCACCATGCAAATTAGCCAAGCCCTCTATGGGGTGACCATGGAAACCCCCGGCGTTTCACGCTTGGTTCAAGTTAATTTATAATAACGGAGGAAAAAATATGTTTGATTGGTTGCGCAGCAAAAAGAAAAATACGACGGAAGTGGAAGCTGTTGAGGCTGAGACCGTAGAAGCCGAAACAGCAGAGCTCCCCTCGGAACCAACAGAGGCTG
>CAYJAF010000105.1:0-1452 GCA_964368195.1 uncultured Thermodesulfobacteriota bacterium | reverse complement strand
CCAACAGAGGCTGAGGCTGAAACAGCAGAGCTCCCCTCGGAACCAACAGAGGCTGAAGCTGAAACCGTAGAAGCCGAAACAGCAGAGCTCCCCTCGGAACCAACAGAGGCTGAGGCTGAGACCGTAGCCGAAGGGTTGACAGAAACAGCGGCTCTTCTGCAAACAGAGCCGGATAAGAATGAAGATGCCGAGCCTGTGGGTTACCCCAAAGGTGGATTTTTCAGTCGGCTTTTCGGGTTCAAAAACTCAGAACCAGCCCCCGAAGCGGACGCTGTCGCCACTATTGACGCAAGCCCCGAAACGGACGCTGTCCCAGAAGCGGAAGCGACTCCAGAAGCGGAAGCGACTCCAGAAGCTGTCGCAAGCCCCGAAACGGACACAGTCGCCACTGCGGACGCTGCTCCAGAAGCTGTCGCAAGCCCCGAAACTGAACTTGTTACCACTACAGAGGTCGTCGCCACTGTTGACACAAGCCCCGAAACCAAAACCGGACTCTTCGGACGCTTTCGCCAACGCTTGGCCGCCACTCGCGGCCACCTGGCCGGGCGGCTGGAATCTCTCCTCTCTTCGGTGCGCACCATCGATGACGACCTCCTCGACGAGCTGGAAGAGCTTCTCATCACTTCAGACTTAGGAGTCCAAACCACAAATGACCTGCTTTATAAGATTCGCGGTCAAGTGGCAAAAAAAGAATTGAAAGATGCCGAAGCCCTCAAAACCGCCTTAAAACGACGCATAGGCGAAATGGTTTCGCTAACGCCACCTGAACTTCCGGCCGAAAATCCCCTTGTCATTTTAGTGGTGGGCATAAACGGCGTGGGCAAAACCACCACCATTGCCAAACTTAGCAAAATGATGATCAAATCCGGGCGTTCTGTCCTTTTGGCCGCCGGCGATACCTTCCGCTCGGCCGCAGTTGATCAGCTCCACATCTGGGCCGATCGCCTGGGCGCCGACATCGTCTCTCAACCCACCGGGGCCGACTCTTCAGCTGTGGTCTTTGACGCTTTGACAGCCGCCAAAACGCGCGGCCGCGAAGTGGTGATCATTGATACGGCCGGGCGCCTGCACACTAAAGTTAACCTTATGGAAGAATTGAAGAAAATAAAAAGAGTCGCCGGAAAAGCCCTCCCCGGCTCACCCCACCACACCATTTTAGTCTTAGATGGTAACACCGGCCAAAACGCCCAACGCCAAGCCCAAAGTTTCCACGAAGCCGTGGGAGTCGATTCCATTATCATGACAAAACTGGACGGCACAGCCAAGGGCGGCGTCATTGTCTCTATCTGTAATGAGCTAAAAATACCCATTACTTTCATAGGTTTAGGCGAAGGATTCGACGACCTTCAACCCTTTGACCCCGAAGCCTTCACCGAGGCAATTTTACCTTAATCTAATTTAAGAATTTTCCTGGGGGGAAACTTTTTTGAAAAAAAGTTTCCCCCCAGACCC
>CAYJAF010000104.1:2159-5645 GCA_964368195.1 uncultured Thermodesulfobacteriota bacterium | reverse complement strand
GCAAATCGCCTTGGAGACGCCTACTTTCGCACACCACGTAATACAATTAAAGCTTTTGTTGACCTTTTAGCTGTGCTTGAACAAAATAAAGACCGACACTGGACTCAGCTAATTGAACAGCTAGATTTAGCTCAAGAACATAATACAGATATGCCGGAGCTTAATAGTGCAGAAGCAAATAGTGATGATGATGAGCTAACTACCTTTAGGCTTTGAGGTTTTAAATGAACCAATCCACCGGGTTTGACCTTTTACATAAAGATGTACAGCGCTGGGTTTGGGCTCAAAAGTGGACAACGCTTCGTGATATTCAAGAACGGGCAATCAAGCCAATTTTAGATGCCAACTGCGATGTCATCATCAGTGCTGCTACAGCCGCTGGAAAAACAGAAGCTGCTTTTTTGCCGGCTTGCTCTTATGTCGCCATGAACAAACCAAATGGCGTAGGGATTTTATATATCAGCCCCCTTAAGGCCTTAATAAATGACCAATACCGTAGATTGCAGAGCCTGGGGGATGCTTTGTCCCTCTCTGTAACCCCTTGGCACGGTGATGTGCTCCGTTCGGTTAAAGACAAACAAAAAAAAGACCCTGGCGGCATTATTTTAATCACACCTGAATCATTAGAATCTTTGCTTTTAAATCAAGCAAATTGGTGTCGCAGTGCTTTTTCATTAAGTCACCTAATTATTGATGAATTTCATGCTTTTCTTGGCACCGAACGAGGTTGTCAGCTTCAATCTCTGATGCACCGACTTGAATTTTTACTTGGCCGAATTATTCCCAGAATTGCTTTGAGTGCCACTTTAGGTGATATGGAACAGGTTGCTCGTTTTTTACGACCGCCGGATAAAGGGTTCGCTTGTAATATCATTGAATCGAACTCTTCACATTCAGATATAAAAATTCAACTTAGAGGCTATTTAAAAAAATCCAGCAGTAATGAAGAGACACCTAGCTCCACCGAAGAAATAATAACCGACCTTTACAACATTCTACGGGGAAAATCACATTTGATTTTTGCCAACAGTCGGCAACGAACAGAAGAAATCGCCGCAAAGTTGTCGGATTTATGTGAAGAAAATAGTGTGCCTAACGAGTTTTTCCCCCACCACGGCAACCTGTCTAAAGAAATTAGAGAAAGCCTTGAAGCACGGCTTCAGAAAAGTAAGTTCCCTACTTCAGCTGTTTGCACTATGACTCTAGAGCTAGGCATTGACATCGGAAGTGTGGATTCAGTTGCCCAAGTGACGGCACCTCATTCAGTGGCCAGTTTGCGTCAACGCTTAGGACGCTCAGGACGCCGAGGAGAAGCGGCTATTTTGCGGCTTCTTATTTCTGAAAATGAAATAACAGCACAAAGTCACCTGTCAGACCGACTTCGTTTGGAAACAGGACAATGTATAGCCATGGTAAATTTATTACTGAACAAGTGGTGTGAACCGCCTCCGGAAAACCAACACCACTTATCCACTCTTGTTCAACAAACCCTGTCAGTCATTGGTCAATATGGTGGAGTTCGGGCAAATCAACTATGGTCTTTATTGTGTGAGACAGGCCCTTTTAATTTAGTAAATCAAAATTATTACGCTACCGTGCTTAAATCTCTTGGTGAGCATAACTTAATAACTCAGATGGGAGACGGGCAGCTTGTTTTAGGGGATAAAGGTGAAAGGCTTGTGGAACACTATAACTTTTACACCGCCTTTCAAACTCCGGAAGAATATCGTCTGGAGTGTGACGGACGCACGATTGGCACTGTGCCGATTGAACAACCTCTTGTTTTGGAGCAGCTTATTATATTTGCCGGAAAACGCTGGCAAGTTGTGAGTATTGATCCGGAAAAGAAAGTTATCATATTAAAAAAAGCTGTTGACGGCAAGCCGCCTAACTTTGTCGGTGGTGGTTATTTGCTCCATGATGTTGTACGGCAGGAAATGCTTCGTATCTATCAAGAGAAAGCAATTCCTATTTATTTAAATGAGAAAGCGCAAAGGATGATGTCTGAGGGGATAGAATCTTTTCACTCCTTGGGTTTAAACAAAGTGAGTGTTCTTGAAATGGGAAAAACAGTCCATCTTTTCCCTTGGCGTGGTGATCAGATTACCAACACTATAACTATTTTGCTTAATTGGGCTGGTTTAAATGCAAACTGTTTCGGTGGGATAATTGATTTAACTGATTGTACTGCTGATGATTTTTACAGCATTGCAAAGAGTATTCTCAACAGTAGCCCACCAAACTTTGAGGAAATTACCAGCTTAATACCTGATACATTAGTGGAAAAACATGACCACTTTATTCCGCAAAACTTACGGGAGCTCGCTTATGGGAAAAAACATTTCGATGTTGATGGAGCCTTAATCTGGTTAACAAAAGTTTATCAATGATTCTTGCAAATAATTCCTTTGATGAATATTTGCCAACCAACTTGTGATTCTGACCTATTTAGGTTTTAAACCTGTAACAACGGCTATTATCAATTAAATGCCTGATGATTTGGTAAGGTTTTTCGCTATTTGCGTCGAATTTTTTATTAAGTAAATTAAAAAGTAAGACATATTCATTGCGCAAATTTGTGGCGAAAATACCTGGGTCATCTGTGCCTAAAACCACTTGTGGGGTCGGGCGGGAGCCGCCTTGGTCAAGCCAACGCAGTACATGATGGTCTTCTATATTTTCATAGTGGCTAATGCGTACATTGCTGCTGGGTAAAACTTCCACAATAATATTTTTTTCTCGCATTTCACTAACAACCGAATCTTGCACCGCCAAAATTAGTTCCTCATCGATTAGTTTAGTTTCAACCGTAACTTTTCTATCCCAAACTTTTCGATAGTTTTTAGCGTGATATTTTTCCCACAAAGCGAAAGCTTCTTTATTCTCTTTTGCTTCGTTAATCAGCCCTTTTTCTATTTTTGTATTTTCAGCCAAACAAAGTTCGGAACCTTTATGTACGCTAATGTCAAGATGCCTCATTTCCCAAGCTTCCCAAAGAGTTGTTAACAAGGGATACGATTCTTTTTGGTAAGTTTTAGGGCAGTGTTTTCCTTTTTTCGGTTGACAGTTGTCACTTAATATAGACGGATTATTTTGGTAGAGTTCGCCATAATGTTTTTCTATTTCTAATTGCAAAGAGGATATGCGGCCTTGATATTCTTTAAGGGATGGTGACTTATGAATTTGGCGCGTCAGCCAAACTAAATTGTCAAGCCAGTGACCTTGCGCGCAGAATATTTTTTGCAGTGGACATTTGGCGGGCGCAATGCCAAGGGCGGTGGCATGGCCTATGCGATCGCCGCTTCCCAGCTCCAAAAAAGTGATGGCCTCATGGACGGCCCTAATGCCCGAGAGGGGGTGGTCGAAATCTTCACCGGCGTGGTAGGTTGTTTTAGCAAGTCCGGCCCGCTTTAATTTTCGGAAGATAGGGGCGAACACCTCCGGCGGTGTTTCCAATTCATTACTGGCGGCATCTTTGCCTACAAT
>CAYJAF010000104.1:0-2059 GCA_964368195.1 uncultured Thermodesulfobacteriota bacterium | reverse complement strand
AGTTTGCCGTTTGAAATGCGAAAACGCTCAGCAAGTTTAGGGCAAGGGCTACAAGGACTAACGGTGCCTATTTGCAGTTTATGGTGCTTTTCATAACCGGCCCAGATTTTTTTAAGAAGTTCTACATTCTTTTTGACGCTATCTTTGGGGGCAAACCTGGCTTCAAGGTGGGCCAAATCCGGGCCATACATGCCGCGAAATTGTCGGAAACGCTGTTCTGTATTGAAATTTTCCAAAGAATCATAAGCTTTGGTGCAAGTGACGTATTGAAACTGATCGAAACCATATTGGTCTTGTTGTTGCACCAAGAGGCGTAAATGCCGGTTCATTAGAAGCAAATAGACATGGACAAGCTTGGCAAAGTTATGATTTTTTTTCGTTTTCAGAGCGTCGATAATATGAGCCCACATGGCGCCTTCGCGCTGCAAATCGGTTAGCTTATTTGGCAAAGATTCAGGGCAAAAGGGGTGGTGTGGTAAGATGGCGATCTCTTTGCGGAGACTGTGGTGGGAATGTAAAATCGAGCAGATATCTTCACTTGAAATGTCATGATAGCTTGGGGTTGACGATAGGTAGTTCCACTGCCGCAAGGCCGCACAAATATATTGGCGGATAATTACGGCTTTTTCTAAATTGTAAAACACATTCTTCGGGTTTGTATTTAATTGTTTATAAAAATGTTTCGTTTTTTTGTTTTTGCCAAATTCTTCGGCCAAACATTTATAGGTGTGAAGGCGGTTGCCAAGGGCGTGGAGCCAAAGGTTGGTAAATTCAGAAGAGCCGTTAAAATGGACGTGTAAATCATGGAGCTTGCCGCCATCATCGTCTTTTATCAAGCCATTTAAGCGATTTTCACAAATGCTCGGCAGCGATGAATGTTCCAGTGATTGGCAAACTTTAGCGGTAATTTCACTTAATGCCAGCCCGTTTTTATGGCCATGGGCAAGCCAAGCGGCGGCGATATGCGGCACCGGGCTTTGGTAGAGCATGACTTCCGATTGCCAGAGTTCAAAGAGATTTTGGTTGACATAAATATTGCCATGGTGAATGCCCAAAACCTGTTGTTCTTCCTTCAGATGGGATTGCGCCGCCCACGGTGCTTTATGGGCGCCAAGAGCCGTCAGAAGCATTTCAGTCAAGCTACAATCTTTATTCCAGTAGAAATCAATACGGTTACGATAGAGATGGTCGGGCGTAGTGGTGTTTTCATTTCTGAGACTTAATAAAATAGCATCTCTGATTTCTTGGCAAAATTTTTCCTCTCGCTCAAGCTTAACATCATAAGCCAAAAGCACTTGATTGGAAGCCAAAAAATGACGATAAGTGGCCAGCATGGGGTTAGGCTTGTCCTTGAATCAATCTAAGAAAATGGTTAGATGTGATTCGTCTACTTAAGAATTTTTCTATAAGTTTCGGGTCTGCATAAAACCTTTTTACAATTTTTTGGAAAACTGGAAAAAATTTATCGTATTCTTCTTGATTACTTGTCTTTCTCCATTCTTTAATTAGTTCATAAGAATTTTTTTCTAGGTATTCCAGTATTTTGGGATGGTTGAAAGACTCTGCTTTCTTTGATAGTCCAGCTGATATTCCTTCATCGGTGATTTTTAAACGTTGACGAAACTCAGAAAAAGACCTGAGTGTTTTTGGCATATCAAAATTATTTTCAATTTCTTGCTTCAGATTGTAGTAGAACGAACCGGTGTTCTTTTTAGGTATTGCAATAGAGTTTAATAAATAGTAAAAGTTGTCAAATGAAACTTCTTCGGTTCTTTTAGGTATTTTATAAATAATTTGATTAAAGCTTTTGTATTTGCCCTCGGTAAAAGCATCATAATACCAATAAGTAGTAGTTTTTATTTCCTTTTCATCTATTTCAGGTTTTAAATAGAAAGACCATAATGGACAGGTGAAAATAGAAAAAAACAGACTTTTTTCAATCTTTTCATCTTTATTTTCTTTAAGAGCTTTAATATTATGTAATAAAATAGTATCTACTGTTACGGGGTTGTCTAGTTTTAACAGGCTTTTAATCGATGCATCTTTATCTGAAAGTATA
>CAYJAF010000103.1:0-5728 GCA_964368195.1 uncultured Thermodesulfobacteriota bacterium | reverse complement strand
TTGTTTTTCAGAGAGACGCCAATGGAGATGACGTTTTCGGTTTCCACAAATTCGGTGTTCAGTTCAAAGCGGCATTTAACCATTTTTAGCTGCACCAGTTCGAGGCTGGAGTTGTTCATGGCGGGCCTCCGATTGGGCTCTGGTTGGCTGGGTGTTCAACATTTGTCTTTTCGAGACAGACAAAAGTGCTTGTGTTCAAATGGGTTGACAAAGGGGTTTCTCTGGGATAACTTCCACTCGATGTTCTTCTAAATGGAGAGTTTCATCAGCTTTAATGGAGATGGTTCGGCCCAAGCGACGTTCCAAATCCTCAAGGGCACTGCGTCCCTCATCGAGCATAACCTCTTTAATTTGTGGGTGAACTATTAATTTCAAGCGACCAACGGGGTTTTCGCTGGCCTGAAGCTCCAGTTCCAAAAACGATTCGTAACAAACTGATGTGCGTGAGAGCAAGAAGCCTTGCCCCTGACAGTAAAAGCAAGGTTCACGCAAAAAACGGTCTATATTTTCCTTAGTGCGTTTACGCGTCATTTCAATGAGCCCAAGTTCGCTCATGGGCAGAACTTTTGTCTTGCCTTTGTCGCGGCGCAAGCTCTCTTTCAGAGCTTGGAAAACCCTTTCCCGATTACTTTCTTTTTCCATATCAATAAAATCAATGACAATGAGGCCGCCGATGTTGCGCAAGCGCAATTGGTAAGCAATTTCTTTAACGGCCTCAAGATTTGTTTTGAGAATTGTTTCTTCCAAATTGTGGCGACCCACATAGCGGCCGGTATTGATGTCGATGACCGTAAGGGCTTCGGTGGACTCGATGACCACGTAGCCGCCACTTTTGAGCCAAACTTTTTTGCTCAAAGCGCGGCCCAATTCTGTTTCCACCCCAAAGGTGTGGAAAATGGGCTCGGTATCGGTGTAGAGCTCTAAGCTGTCGGCCAATTCAGGGGAGAATGTTTGCAGAAAATTTTTTATAGCTTCGTATTGTCCGCTGTGGTCAATGACCAGGCGGTCAATATTTTCAGTAAAGTTATCGCGCACAGCTTTTAAAGTGGCGTCAAGTTCTTGGTGAATGCGCGCCGGGGCCTCAACTTTTTCCGCGTCTGCCAAAACGCTCTGCCACAGGTGAGCCAAAAATTTGGCCTCCGCTTTTAATTCAAAGGCATTGGCCCCTTCGCTGGCCGTGCGGGCGATAAAGCCGTGATCAAGGCCGAGGCTTTCTAAAATTTCCTTGAGACGACGCCTTTCTTCTTCATCTTCAATGCGGCGGCTGACCCCAAGATGGGCCATGGTCGGCATGAGCACCAAGCGGCGACTGGGGAGAGAAATGTGGGTAGTAACCCGGGCTCCCTTTTGGCCAATGGGCTCTTTGGAGATTTGAACTAAAATCTCTTGTCCTTCCCACAAAAGAGTTTCAATGGGAGGAGATGGTTCAGAATCATTTTCTTGATGTTCCGTTTCAGTTCGTAAGGGCTCGTCGGATTCACTCTCGTTAATTGCAGGCTTTGTCTCCAGACGTTTTTCAAAAGCTGAATCAGGGGAGGCCACGTCGTCCACATAGAGGAAAGCGGCTTTCTCCAAGCCAATATCCACAAAGGCGGCCTGCATACCGGGAAGCACCCGAATCACTCGTCCGCGATAAATATTGCCCAACAAGCCCGCACCTTGGGCACCACGTTCCACTTGGAACTCAACTAAGGTGTTGTTTTCCAAAAGGGCCACTCTTGTCTCATGGGGGCGATAATTGATAATCAATTCGGAAGCCATAAATTCAACCTCAATGTCTCTCTTCTAAGATAGTCACTAATTTAATCAAGGTCAAGTCGGTTTCCACTCCCCAAAGGGCGCGGGCGGTATCTAAGGGTTTGGGAGTGCCTTCGGTGCCCAATCGTAAAGTGAGCAGCACTTCAGTAGGCGAGGTAGCTTGGGCATTTTCCACAAAATCGGGCAAAGAATATGTTTTCTTTTTCGCACTTATTTGGGCATTAGGGTAAAGAGCCGGGCCGGGAGTGAAAACAGCTTTTGGAGCAGTTACTTTCCAGGTTACGGCTCGAGGGCGAGCTTTGGGGCGGTTGGATGGCCAAAGAGTAACCGCTTTCAGGCCCAATTCCCCAGGCAGTTCTTTGGCCAAACGCTCTTGGAGTTCCTCCGGACGGTAATAGTTCAAAGTTTTAATCTGTAAATATTCATCTTCGCTCACCACACCCAAAGGCAGTGCCGTGAGAAAGGATATTTTTGGTTGGGGGTGAAAGCCCTCACTTAGGGCTAAATCTATTTGCGCTCGCCTAAAGGCGCGCTTAAAGAGCTCCACCTGTTCCAGGTGACCTAAGTAGGCCAATCGACCGGTTTTGCGGAAGTTGAGCAAATAAACAGGAGACTCACCCGGGACTTTGGCCCCTTTGGGCTTCGCCGTTTCCACAGAAGAGCTCGATTCAGTCGTCTTGGCCAAATCTATCTTAAGTCCTTTGCCGCAAGCCCCACATTTATGGCAGGCCCCCTCGCGGCAATCGGCGGTGGTGAGCCCTTCTTGGGCCTTGGCTAACTCTTTTAGAAGAAATTCGGAATTGGCCGGAGCTTTTATGTGGCCGTAGGGGAGGGCCTCTCCGGGCATAAAGGGGGCCAACAAACTATCTTCACTCAAGTTCTCAGCTTCCAGGGCTTCGCGCCAAAGATTGACGTTGAAATATTCGCCCCACGCCTCAAAGCGGGCTCCTTTTTGCTGGATGCGCGCCAAAGAAGCACCCAAGCGACGGTCGCCGCGGGCCAGTAAGCTCTCAACCCAAGAGATGCCCGGTTCGTTCCATTTGGGGCTCAGTTTGGGGCCTTTGAGGTGCTCTTTCATGGTGCGCAGGCGTTCATTGATTTGAGCAACCGAAGAGGCCGGGTGCCATTGAAAGGGGGTGTGAGCTTTGGGTGTGAAGTGGGCTATGCCAACGTTTAATTGGGCTCGGCTCATTTTTTTCAGACGGTGAACCAGCCCTGCTATAGCTTCTAAGTCGGCAGCCTCCTCAGTGGGAAGCCCCACCATAAAATATAGCTTCAAAGTGCGCCAACCCAAAGAGAGGGCCATTTCGGTGGCTTCAAAGAGATCGTCATCGGTGAGGTCTTTATTGATGACATTGCGTAAGCGTTGGCTTCCGGCCTCCGGGGCCAAGGTGAAACCTGTTTTGCGCACCCTCTTTATTTGGCGAGCCAAATGGTCGGAACCGACTAGGCTTTTCACTCGCAAAGAGGGAAGGGAAAGGGCCACCCCTTGGCTGGCGTATTCGTCCATAAACTGGCTGACCATTTGGTCTATCTGGGTGTGATCTCCGGCTGAAAGGGAGAGGAAAGAGGCCTCATCTTGACCGCTGGTGCGCAAGTTACACCGAGCCAATTCTAAAACGCTGCCCGCCGAACGTTCCCGCACCGGACGATAAATGAACCCGGCTTGGCAAAAGCGGCAACCGCGGCTGCAACCGCGGCCGATTTCCACCATGATGCGATCGTGGACAGCTTTGAGAAAGGGGGTTATTTGGGCAGTTGGGAAATGAGCTCCCTCTAAACTGGATACAATGGCCGGGGTGACGCTATTATAGTCACTTTGGAGAGGGTTTATGGCTTTGAAATGTCCGTCCGGCCCATATTCCGGTTGGAAGAGGGCAGGGATATAGATGCCGGGGCGATTGGCTAAGCGGCTCCAAAGCTCTTCTTTAGGCGCTTTTTCGCTTCGCCATTCTTTAATTATTTCGAGGTCTTCAATGAAGCTGGCTTCAGCGTCACCCAAGAAAAAAATATCAATAAAATCAGCCAAAGGCTCAGGATTGTAAGCGCAAGGCCCACCGGCGGTGATGAGGGGATATTGGCTCCCTCGGTCGGCGGCCCGCAAAGGGATACCGGCCAATTCCAACATATTTAAAATGTTAGTGTAGGACAATTCGTATTGGAGGGAAAAGCCCACCATATCTGCTTCGGCCAACGGGAGGCGTTCTTCTAAGGTGGCGAGAGGGGCCTTGCGGCTACGCAACACCTTTTCCCAATCGGGCCAGGGAGCGTAAACGCGTTGAGCCGAAAAGCCGGGAGTGCTGTTTAATAAGCTGTATAATATTTTATGCCCCAAATGACTGTGGGCAATTTCGTAAACATCGGGGAAGGCAAGGGCAACTTTGAAGAGGTTTCCGCGAGTGTCTGGTTGTTTATTGGCTCCCATTTCGCCACCCAAATAGCGTCCCGGGCGTTCAACGGTAATGAGTTCCGGCCAAGTTTCATAGGCAAAAGACATATATTTCTCACAAATAAGACTAATTTAAGCAGTAATACAAAAATAACTAATGAAACGCATGTTTATTAGCGTTTCCTTAACAGTAACACAATTAGGACTTAAGAAGCCCACGTCAATCTAATTTATTATTTTCACGGCTCCTACGGAAGAACTCTTCATCTCTTGCCTGCAATTTACGCCCGTGGGCTCGCTAGCGCTCAAACAGTAGGGCTTAAATTTAGCAGTCAAGTTCTGAAAAGTTTTCCTACGTCGCCCTTGTATTTTATATAGTAATTTCAGTTGAAATTACTATCTTGACTGCGCTGGCAGTCAAGCACTCCGCGAAGGCATAAGTACAATTAATTTGCACTGTTAAGTGCCGAAGCAAGTGTGCCTTTAATTAAGTTGAGAGTAGTAATGTCAACTTAAAATACTATGCGACTGCAAAATATTAATATGATATTAAGTTCTTACCTGCTTCCGGCAAGATCAAAGATACTCTTGCCCCGATATTCTAACAAATTAGATTGACTTGTAAAGAAGGCGGCTCAATATTTTTTTAACATAAGCATCAGAGCTCTTAAGCAATGAAGGAAGCGAATCACGCACCCAGAGGCGTCCTTGGTTTAAAATGGCAAATTCAGCGGAAAAATGACGGGCAACTTCAATATCTGTGGTGGCCAAAATCATGGTGCTTCCGCTTTGGGCAGCTAAATTCTGAATGAGCGCAATAATGCGGCGACTAGTCACCGGGTCTAACCCGGCGGTGGGTTCGTCAAATATTAAAAGTTCGGGCTCGGCTACTAAAGCTCGGGCCAGGGCCGCTCTTTTTCTCATGCCTCCGGAAATTTCGTAAGGTTTTTTCAAAGCGGCTTCTTTTAAGCCCACTTGGGCTAAAAGATCTAAATAATTGGGCTTTTCTTTCGACCCATTTTTTTCTTCAAAAGCGAGGTTCAAATTTTCCAAAAGGGTGAGGGAATCAAAGAGAGCCCCGGCTTGAAATTGCATGCCAATGCGCCAACGTAAAGTTTGCCACTGGGCTTTAGTGAGGGTGGCGACATCTTGGCCAAAGAGTTTAATTTCGCCTTTTTTAGCTTGGAAGAGCCCCAGAATCACTTTAAAAAGAGTGCTCTTTCCGGACGACGATTCTCCCACCAAAGAAATTTTTTCCCCTTTATGAACTGTGAGGGTGAAGTTATCTAAAATTGTTTGCTCGCCAAAGGCGAAAGACAAATTTTTGAGCTCCACCACCGCAGTTTGGGGCATTTTATTTCTTCCTTATAGTTTAGATAAAAGGTTGTCGATTTCAGTCTGTTCCATGCCACCACCGGCGGCTTGCGGCCCTTTTAACTCACTTGTATTCTTAGGAGGCGGGCCGCTGAAACGCCCGGCAGCTCCGTTTCTATCACGGCTGGGGCGTCCACCATCTCGGTCACGATCGCTAAAGCCACGACGTTCGCCACCACCAAAGGAACGACGTTCGCCACGGTCACG
>CAYJAF010000102.1:0-5877 GCA_964368195.1 uncultured Thermodesulfobacteriota bacterium | reverse complement strand
GGGGTTGTCTAGTTTTAACAGGCTTTTAATCGATGCATCTTTATCTGAAAGTATAACTTCTTCAACTAAAACACTGTTGAAAAAAGCAACAAGGCACCTGTGAATATACTTTCCTAAAAAGCAACCCTGTTTGTATCTTTTAGCAATTGCCTGTAAAGATTTAAAAAATCGTGCCATTATATTTGTTGCTAATGTTGTGAGTAGTGGCTCCTCAATAGAATGGATTGTTTCTTTCCATTCTAGTAACAATTTTATAAAAATATCCATTGGGTTAGGAGCGCTTTGTCCACCATCATCTTCTTCTCGTCCGTCTAAAAAAATATCGTCTTCATCATTAATACCTTCCTCATCATCGTCTTCATAATCATCATCAATGTTTGCAGTTTTATTAGAAAAATTAGCAAAAACATCTAAGTTTGCAGCAGGAAATAATACTGCTTTCATCTCTTCTTCAGTTGTACGTTTTATTAAATCTCCAAGAGTAGCTAAAAGAGTACAAATAGAAAAAATAGGAATTTCAGAGGTGCCCACTTTTATTTTAAGAAACCCCAAATGCGCAAGATCTTTTTGCCAAGATATTATATTATTATAAAAAGTCTGTGGCGTGTTTACTAGTGTCCCTAGAGGTGGAAAATGTGCTGTTAACTGCTCTTTAAAAGATTGTAATTCTATCGGAATATTATCTTCAGTAATTTCATCAATATCTAGATTATACATTGCCTTGACTAGTTCAGGAGCATTTCTTTGTTTTGATTCTGCGTATAATCGAATCATGCCATACTTGCTTATGTCTTTTGGTTTACCCAAATCTGGCCAAGAAAGAGTAGCCTTATTTTTAATGGTTCTATATAAAGGTGTTTCAGAATTTAAAGCCAGGTGTAAATATATTTTTTCATAACTTTCCGATTGTAACTCAGGTGTTGCCATTAATTCTTTCAGAAGGCAGGCTTTAAACAGGTAAGAAAAAAATAGCGATTTGTCATTTTGCATTGCATTTGCTAGGTTTGCTTGCAGAGCGATAATCGTTTCATTATAGCTGGTGTCAACATATTTAGGCAAAAGGTCAAAGCTAATGCTGTTTTTGGCGGCTGGGATTATTTTATCCATGAGCATGGTTAGCCCATGAGGGCCTTTCAGTTGTTCTTGCAGTTCAAACGGGGATAAGCCAAAGTCTTGTATTTGCGTAAAAAATATTTCGCATAACCGAAAAGCCAAATCAGAGGCGCTAAGATTATTTTTTTTCTGGTCATCATCAGAGGCGCTTATAACATTTTCTTTCCGGTCGTAAAGTGCGTCAAGCAGTTGCACCACTGTGCGGCACGAATTGTTGAGCATTGCCCGGCGAAAGAGACTTTTTTCCGTGGCTGTATAGCACCCAATATCTTGGAAGAAAACCTCTATAAGCTCTTCAACCGTGTATATTTTTTCGCCAGAATCTGTATCTTTTTTTACCTTTATTGTTTCCGGAACCGCCCCCGATTGCATATACTCTATGGCGCTGGAAAAATTGCCAATATTAATGCGCGAAGTAGAACGTAAAATCTTGAGTAAATATTGTTCGGTCAAGTTGTCAATACGTTCTTTAAAGGGAGTTTTCTCAATTTTTTCGTCAGAAATTTTAAAACCAAGCGCTTCAATATGTTCACGGCGAATAATTGTTGAAAACAAATCCACATCGCCAGAAACAATAACTATCAGTTGAGGCGTGGTAAAATAGCGACGTAATACTTCTAAAATATGCCAGCCAATGCGCGGACGAGTGTCGGTGTCGTCTAAGGCCAAAACGAAAGCCTTTTTACCTAAAATTTCCAAAGCATCATCTATAATTTTGTGGAAACCTCGTTCTAACCCCATGCTGTGCCGCACATTATCCAAATCATTATCCAATGAAAATTCAGCATCTTCCCAGTCAGGCCCACTTTGGGATATGGGGCCAGTGTCTTCCCTTATTTCGTCAACGGCTTGGAGACCTTTGGCTAGCTTAGTCAATTTTTCATGCCATTGTTCCATCATACAAGGGTGGCCGTTATCGCAATTAAAAGCCCTGCTATTCTTTCTGTGGTTTTTAATTTTCCGGCTTATTTGAGTTAGAACAATGTGCAATAAATGTTCTCTGCCAGCAAACAACGTAGGGTCGGTAATGTTCAAAACGCATAATTCGTCAGGGTCTATAGTTTGTTTAAGGCTTGCTTTTTCGGCAAACTTTTTGTATTCATCTTTATTTTTTAGCAGCTTTAAAGCTGACAATAAAAAAGTAGTCTTGCCGGAACCACGCTTGCCATGAAGGGTGATGACTTCATGCACGCGACCATAACCCATCTCTTTTTCAGAATCTTTTTCAAGGTTTTCTTTGAAAGCCGGGGCACGTTTTAAAATTGTGGAAACAAGTTTGAAGAAACTTATATATTGTTTTTTGTGGAGAAATGATTCAGGGGAAAGTGCCGACGGGCTGCTGGCATTATTGAGATCTAGAATTGTTTCTTGGTCTGATTTTGAAATGTTTTTCTCTTCAGGTGACATATCGTACTCCTTACAGTGGGAAGACTTAAATACATCTTGCCTTTTCTAGGGCCAAAGAGCAAGCATAAAGTAATATGCTACTTAATTAGTGGTTTCATGTGGTTTGTTTGTATGTTTAAAAGTAAATTTAACTTAGCAAATGCGTTGAAAAAGAAAGTTTATTGAAAATGAATATTAGTCAGACTCGAATGGTCCAAAAAAACTCTGACATGGGGCTAAGGTTTGATTTTGCCAAAAAATGGTAAAAATGCAACAATAGAGCGATCTAAATCAATATTTTTAGCCATACGATTTTCATGCTGGTGAGCTTCAGTTGTCGTGACAAAAGCCGGAGTCGGACAGTATTGATATTTTAACTTTGTGACGGTTATAGCTTAATTTTCTTCATAAAATTGCCGCGAGTGCTTTCCGGCGCTCTTAAATCATAGCCCAAGTTCACCAGCTCGCCTTGCTTGATGAGCGCTATATTGATGTCGGTGTTGAGTATGGTGGCGGCCTCGGCTACGGTGTGGCCATCGCGGGCCAAGGCGAGAAACTCTTCGGTATCAATAAGAAGATGGGCGGCCAAGGTGTTGGCTTCATATTCTGCGGTGTTTTTCAGCATATCAAACAGGGCAAATTCCTTTAACGCTCCGTTTTTGGCCAGTTCGCGGTGAAGGACATCGTGGCCGATTTCATGGGCAATAACCATCTGTTTCATCTCTTCACTCAGGCGATTGTTCACAAAGATAGCCCGTATTTTAAAGGCGCAAGTATACATTCCCAATAAATCTTTGAAATTATCTTCAAAATAAAGGGTGAGGCCCAAGTTCTGCGCCACTTTTCGCATATCGCGAGTGCCTGCATTTTTTATGATGCCCTTTGCTTTGGCGTAAATTTCCTTGCTTCTCTGCATAGTATCACCGCTTACAATTGCTTGGTTTTACGATGTTTTTTAGGTGAATACTTCTTGTTCTCGATTTTAGCGTCCCAATATAATTTCTGCATGGCAATCATCACAGCATCCATATCTTCCGGCGAAAGCTCCCCACCGGCAAAGAGGCCACCAAGTTGCCCGACAAGTTCCTGGGCCTCTTGGGCTCCTTTGGTGCCGTATTTCTTCCTTGCTTCGGCCACAAAGTCGTTGTCTTCATTGAGTAAATAGTTGACATCAAGCTCTAAAGCTGTGGCCAAGCGCTTGTAGGCCTCAAGCCCGCGTGGCCTTGCTTTGTCGTTTTCGTAAGAAGTTATGGCGCGGGTGGTGATGCCCATGCGCTGCCCCAATTCCTCTTGGGTAATTTTTAATAATCGCCTTTGTTTACGCACCTTTTCGCCAAAGGTCATGGTTTTGCCTCCTCCTTTGTTAGAAGTTTAACTTCTTTTTTTGTGCTTGACATCGGAAGCAGTTTGGGTTATAACAAAATCAAGAAGTCCAACTTCTCTTTAGATTAGAGCAAGCTTCTGGTTTTGTCAAGAGGGAAGGAGCAAAATGTCCGAAAGAATTATTTTGCACTGTGATATGAATAACTTCTATGCCTCGGTCGAGTGTATGCTCAACCCCGCCCTCCGGGATAAAGCCGTGGTGGTGGGGGGGAGCGTTGAACAGCGTCACGGCATTGTGCTGGCCAAAAATTATAAGGCAAAGGCTTTCGGTATTCAGACGGGAGAGGCCCTTTGGCAAGCCCGCAACAAATGTAAAGACATCGTTGTTGTGCCGCCTAACTATGACCAATACTTACGTTTTTCAGAGTTGGCCCGGGAAATTTACAGCCGCTTCACCGACCAAGTGGAGCCATACGGCATGGACGAATGTTGGCTGGATGTAAGCGGAAGCCGGGCTTTTGGGAGAGGCGAAAGTATAGCGGACGAAATCCGTGAAATCATTAAATTTGAGCTGGGTTTGACGGTTTCTATCGGCGTTAGTTACAATAAAATTTTTGCTAAACTCGGCTCTGATTTGAAGAAGCCCGATGCAGTGACTACCATTTATAAAGCAGATTTTCGTGCGAAAGTGTGGCCACTGGCAGCCGGTGAACTTTTGGGCGTGGGGCGAGCGACCGAAAAGAAGTTGCGCCTCAGTGGCATTTACACTATCGGTGAATTAGCGAACGCAAACAAGGATTTACTGCGTAAATTGTTGGGGATTAACGGCCTTAAATTAAAACTGTTTGCCAATGGGTTGGATAGTTCCAAGGTGCTGACGGCCAATGTGGTTTCGCCGATTAAGAGCATTGGCCACGGCATCACTACGGTGGCTGACTTGGAAAATTCGGCGGAAGTTTGGCGTGTTATTTTGGCTTTGGTGCAAGATGTTGGAACAAAATTGCGCCGGCACCACAAACGAGCGGGCGGGGTGGCCCTTTACATTCGCAACAACAAACTGGTAACCAATCAGTGGCAGGGGAGGGTGGCTCTGCCCACGCAAAGCGCCACGGTATTGGCCCAAAAAGCTTTTGAATTATTCGTTAAACATTATAAATGGCATCACCACATTCGCTCTTTAAGTGTTCAGGCTATTAATTTAATTGAAGAAAGTTTGCCTTTGCCCTTTGACCTTTTTACTGACCATAAAGCTTTGGAAAAAAGAGAGAAACTGGATTTGGCTATTGAGAATATCAGGTTTCGTTTTGGCAAAGAGGCCATTAAAAACAGCGTTTTGTTACAGGACATTAAACTCCCGTCAAACTTGGATGCCGGCGTGAGAATGCCCACGGGAATGGTGCAATAAAGCAGTAATATTATGGAAGAAACAGCACGAAAAGTTTATGTTGATGTGATCGCTAAAACCGATAAAAACGGCCTTACTCACCCTTTAAGCATCACTTGGGAAGATGGCCAAGTTTACGAAATTGACCGGGTGCGCACACGGCGGCGGGCGGCTGCCACTAAAGTTGGGGGCGTCGGCCTCCGTTATACAGTTGTTATCAGAGGGCGTGAAACATATTTATTTCACGAAGAAAATAAATGGTTTGTCGAAGCAAAAGAAAAAGTGTCGTGATTTCGCTTTTAATCTTAAAAAACACCGATTGATTACCTTTTGGAGGTCTCCCACACTTGAAATGTTTAAAAGAATTTTTGCTATCTTTTCAGTTTATTATTGTCACTTGTTAAAAAGATGCTTTGTTGCTTCTATAATATTGATCAGGGCAAAAACAGTTTGCCCCGTGGCTTGGTCGATTTCAGAATCAGGCTTGTTTTTCGCACTTTTACGTTCGAAAGCAATATCCAAAGCCAATGCGCTTATCTTGTCAGCCAAATATTTATATTCTATTATTTTTTCTTGAGACATCATACATACCTCCTGTGGTATAACTTGATTCGTTTAAGTGATTATTTAACCAAGTGTAGGAGGGGTTGAGGCCATACCAATTCATATTT
>CAYJAF010000101.1:0-5924 GCA_964368195.1 uncultured Thermodesulfobacteriota bacterium | reverse complement strand
TCAATTTCGGCGGCCATTGCTTGATATTCGGAATTGATGATGTCCCGCTGAACAGTGGTATAGGTACCATTGGCGGCCTGTTCGGCCAATTCTTTCATCCGAATGAGCTTTTCGTCGATAACGCCTAAAGCGCCGTCAGCTGTTTGAATTAAGCTGATGGCGTCGGCGGCGTTACGAATACCTTGTTGGGTGACGGCAATGTCGGCCTTCATGATTTCGCGAATGGCGAGCCCTGCGGCGTCGTCGGCGGCACTGTTAATGCGCAAGCCCGAAGATAGGCGCTGAACGCTGGTGGCCAAGTTGCTGTAACTATCATTTAAGTTACGTGAGGCGTTGGCGGCCATGGTGTTATTTCTAATTGCAAGAGACATAGTTTCCTCCTTGAGGCCCTTATAAATAAGGTGGGCTTCCTTGCCCCTGGTTGGAATTAAAAGAACAAAACAGCTTAAAAGCCGGTTAACTTATTAAAAGCAATGGGTAATTATCACTCAAACCACATCTCCATCACTTTGTAACTTTAATCGAAGGTCTTTCTTTTGGAAAAGCTCGAAAGTTCCTTTAACTATATATCGACCGGAAGCTCAACTTTAATTAATAAAAAAAGCTTGAGTTATTTATAAAGTTAAGCTCTAAGTAGCTTAGATATTTTTCTAAAGTTGCGTTGGTTTATTAGCTTTTCCTCAATACAGGGCCTTATGTGTCTAAATTCTTACCGCTCGCCTTGGGAGTAGGTCGCCCAAAATATCCTTTATTTTAACTCCTTCGGCTTCGCTTCACTTCGGCTTACGCCTTTGTTTCGCTCATTAGGCGGAGTTAAAATTGCATGATATTTTGGGCGACCTATTCCCTTTGGCTTCGCTGAGCGCCCAAAATGCAAGGGCGACCCAAGGAGAATTTTTCAGGAATTGAAAGCCATAGCCCTACTGTTTGAGTAAGCGTTAGCGAACGAGTTGTAGGGCTAACGTGCGTCAATTACGGAAAAGTTACTCCGTAGGAGCCGAGAAAATAATAAATTAGATTGACGTGTGGCCCAAAAAGATTCTTGACGAATGTTAAAGAAGATGTTATCTTAAAATAAATAGTTAGAAAGAAAGTTTTTACTAATGTTCCAAGTGCAACAAAGCTCCTTAAATCAATCCCTCAACCTTTTGGCCGATTCCAGCCTTTTGGCGGGTTTATTGTTGCTTTGCTCTAAAGTGCCTGGTTCACGATGGTGAAAGCTTTTATGCAAAACCAAATGAAGCCAGGCAAAACGCCTGGCTTTTTCTTTTTTTAAAAGGAGTAAATTATGTTTGACCCCAATCGAGTATTATTTTTCGACACAACTCTGCGCGATGGTGAGCAAGCTGCCGGCGTCAACCTCAATGCGACCGAAAAGCTGCAAATTGCTCAGCAGTTGGCCAAAATGAAAATAGATGTTATCGAAGCGGGGTTTCCGGCGGCTTCGCCCGGTGATTTTGCGTGTGTTGAGTCTATTGCTCGTGAAGTGAAGGGAGTTACGGTGGCAGGTTTGGCCCGCACCAAAGAAGGCGACATCAAAACAGCGGCTAAGGCTTTGGCCGAAGCCGAACGGAGCCGCATTCACGTCTTTATTGCCACCAGTCCTCTCCATATGGAATATAAACTGAAGATGCCGCCTGAGCAAGTTATCAAAGAAGCATATCAAGGTGTTGCGTTGGCCCGATCCTTGGCTTCCGAAGTGGAATTTTCAGCTGAAGATGCCAGCCGCTCTGAGATTGGATTTTTAATTGAAGTTTTTAAAGAAGCCGTGCGAGCCGGCGCAACCATTTTGAATATTCCAGACACCGTGGGCTACGCCATCCCCGATGAGTTTGGCCGCTTTGTTAAAGAAATTATTGATGGAGTGGGAGCTCCGGAAGGTGTGATTTATTCTGTTCACGCTCACAACGATTTGGGCTTGGCCGTGGCCAACTCTCTGGCCGCAGTGAAAGCCGGGGCCCGCCAAGTGGAAGGGGCCATGAACGGCATGGGCGAGCGGGGTGGGAATGCTGCCATTGAAGAAATGGCCATGGCCATTAGAACTCGGGCTGATTTTTTTGACGTGAATATCGGCCTTGACACCACTCGTCTCTACCCTGTCAGCCGCCTTGTTTCTCGCCTGGCCGGTCTGCCTGTGCCGCCCAATAAAGCCATTGTCGGCAGCAACGCCTTTGCTCACGAATCGGGCATTCACCAGCACGGTGTTTTGGCCAAACGAGAAACTTATGAAATCATGCGAGCTGAAGATGTGGGTAGCATTCCGGCGGTGATGGTTTTAGGTAAACACTCCGGCCGCCACGCCTTCCGTGATAAAATCGAAACCTTGGGTTACCAGCTCACCGATGACCAAATCACTTTAGCTTTTAATATTTTTAAATCCCTTTGTGATGAAAAGAAAGATGTTACCGAAGGTGATATTGAGGCCATCATCTCTGACCAAATTTTAAATGTGACCCCGGAACATCGCTATGAACTGGTTGAATACACTGTCAGTTTGGGAGCGGGGTTGGCCAGTGCCGCCGTTATTATCGGTCGTGACGGCACTGAATTGCGTGATGCCGGCATTGGTAACGGCCCCATTGCCGCCTCTTACAACGCCATTCAACGAACCATTGGTTTGCGTCCGCAGCTGGAGAGTTTTAGCGTGCGAGCCACCAGCCCCCGTTCTGACGCTTTAGGCGAAACCGTGGTCACCTTGGCTTATAACGGAGTCAAAGCCACCGGCCGCGGGGCCTCTACTGACATTGTCAAAGCTTCCATTATGGCTTATCTCAACGCCATTAATCGGCTCTTCATGCAGGCAGCGGCCAAAGACATTCGCATTGAATTACCTTCCGATGTTGATCGTTGTTAATAGCGTCATATTTTAATGAAACGCTGATTAATCAGCGTTTCATTAAAGCACTTTGGGCGTTTTCTTTTTTACTTCGTAAAAAGAAAACGCCCAAAATATTGTTACCGAAAATGTTATTCTATGGCTCAGCGGGCGACGAAGGTCACTTTCCCAGCCAGAGCCTCGCCATTGAAAATGGCTAAATTTGCGTTAAAGCCGGGCATGGTAATGGTTTGTGGCAGTTTGGAAGGAAAGGGATCTCCACCTAAAGTAAAGCGTGGGCTGGTTAGCTTCCGGCCACCGATGAGCTCCACTGCGGTAATGGTCAGCGGAGCTCCCGTTTTTATACTATGCCGTTGGCCGACTTTCACACTATAACTTTTCCCTTGATATTGAAAAGTTAAGCCGGCCAGGCGTGGCTTTATGATTTTTATTGTGCAAGAGGCTAAAATATTGCGGCTTAATTCAGCATTTATTTTATAGAGCACCCCTTTTCGATTTTCCGAAAAAGAAGGCATCATATCGGTAGCCGTATCAGCTGTGAAGCCGCGGTCATCGCCATCGTTGTTTTGGCGTTTGGCTTTGGGCAGGAATCCCTTCAAGTTCATATCTATTCGAGGCGAAAGAGTGCCGTCACTTGCCAGGCCAATAAGTTTTAACTTGCTACCTGCCAACACTTCCAGCTCTGCTCCGGGGAGAATGGTCAGGGCTTGACCATCGAGTTCCACTAAAAATCCGGTCACTTTATTGGTCGGTTTTTTTGTTGTTGGCGTAGGAGCCGGGGGAGTTTTTAGCTCTGTCGCAGAACGCTCAATTTCCTTTGGCATCTGGGCCGCTTTGGCCACTTTGGCTGCTTGAGAAGTTGCAACAGGTGGGGCGAGCTCCCCGGTAATGGTGTGGACAGGTTCCGAGGTTTCATCTTTGACCTGAGGCACGGTTGCCGCAATTTCTGTTGGCGGCGCAGGCTCGGCAACTTGGGCCTGATTTGGTAATATAATTTGCCCGGAACCAAGGAGCTGAGGGGAGCCGGAGGACGATCCGCTTGGGAGCAGTTCGATATTGACTAAGCCAATTTTAGTGTGATCTTTTTTGACGACCACTGAAGTTGGTTTTGTGATGGTTAAAGCTTGCCCCAAGTCGTTATAGCCGCCCAAACCCAAGAAATCAACCGAGATCCCGCGATCGTAGTTGGCTTCCACGTGAAGCACTTTCACAAGATCGCCAGAGGCCACTTTGAGGGTTTGTCCGCCGGCCACCACCATTGGCCAGGCATCATTCACTGCTAAAAGCACATAACCCAAAGCCGGTTTGGCCAATTTAAAGCTGGGGGGGGCTATCTCCACACCGAAGAGCTCTAAAAAGGCATTCACAGCTAAGTTGTGCTGGTAGACTTTCATATCTAACGTGGGTAGTTGCTTGGATGTCTCCACCCCAAAGGCCGGAATGCCAACTTGAGTCAGGGCATAATAAGTGGCACTGCCCCGCTGTTCTTGGTAGGGGCTGTCGTTGTCGCTGGTTTTGGTGTTAAAAAAGTGGAAGTGGTGGCGGGGCTCATCTATTTCTTTATTTACCGCTTCAATGACTTTTTGGGCATACATGGCCAGAGGGATATTACGCCCTGTGGCCTTGTGGTGATAGAGGTCAGTATCGGCAATGAGGCATTGGCCGTAGCGGTGAGGCCCAAACATCGTGCTTTCCCACTTGGGGCGGTAAAAGCCGGAGCCATCGTGGAGGTTGAGGAGCAAATCACTTTCCGCAATCAAAGATTTCAAGGTGTCAATGATTTTTAAATCGGGGTCGTCCTTGAGCCCTTCTTTGAATTTGCGGTTCATATCGCCATCGGGCCCGCGGTGAAATTGGGTAATTGATTTGAAGTTGGCCCGCGGAACAATAATGAGGTTTCCTCGTTTTAAAGCGAGATCGGTATAGGAATCAGCACTTAAAAATCCCCCCGGCTCATCGCCCTGAATGCCACCTAAAATCATGACTGTGGGGCCGTCTTGGCGACCGTAGATTCTATAGACGTCTAAAGCTTGGGGAGTATCAGCCCAGTAAACGAGGTGTTCTCGGCTGGGACGAGATTCCGGTGAGGCAAAGCTTGCCTGAATCTCCAGGTTTAGAATTACAATTGAAATAGCCAATATTTTAAAAAAATTATGCAAAATATCTCCACTTTACCCCTTCTTTGTAGATTGAAGGCAGAGGTAAATTCAAAACTTATGCCCTTTTAGCATCGGTTAAGGAAACGCATGTTTATTAGCGTTTATTAAAGTGGTCGCCACGCCTCGCGGACAATCTTCCAGCCATCAGGGGTTTGTCTGAAGTGTAAGGTTTTATAGCCCACGTCACTATAGGTATCAGCTTTATAGTTTTGTTTGAATTCAAGTTCAATATCGCCCTCGGCCTCTTTAAACTTGATGTCGGAAATTCCAATCTCAATGGCTTTAGCCCTTTTAATTAGTGTTGTGCGGTAGCGTTTAAAGGCCGTCAGCTTCATGTTTTTATCAACAAATAAGAAATCAGGGTGATAAAGGGCGAAATAATCATTCAGATGACGACCGCTCCAAGCTGTGGCCCATTGCTTTAAGGTCTCCACAATTGCTTCTTTTTGCGAAGTGGAAACTTGTTCAGAGGCCATTTGGGAAGCACTTGGTGAATTTGCTTCCACACTTTCACGCATTTCAGTCGCTGCCCTCTGGCGGGCTTCAACTTCAGCCAAAGCTTTGGTCTCGTCTTCCGTTAAAGTGATGTCGCCTTTTTGAGCACGAGCTTTCGCTTCAATTCCAGCTTTTTCCCTCAAGGCCGCAGAAGCGACTAAGGTTTCTTTAATCTTGTCTTCTTCTAACTGGCGAGACATCTCTTCAGCATATTGAAGGGATTGTTCTTCCAAGCGGCGAGCCTCGGCTTCGGCGAGTTCACGAGCTTGCTTTTCAGCTTCCAAACGCTCACGGGCTTCGGCTTCGGCTTGTTGTTGAGCTTGGAGCTGAGCTTGAAGTTCAGCTTGGGCCTTTCGTTCGCGGGCCTCTGTTTCAGCTTTTATCTGGGCCAAGAGCTCGGCTTGGGCTCGTGCTTCGGCTTCAGCTTGTTGTTT
>CAYJAF010000100.1:0-6346 GCA_964368195.1 uncultured Thermodesulfobacteriota bacterium | reverse complement strand
CGCTCAGACAATAGGGCTTAAATTTTGCAGTCAAGTTCTGAAAAGTTTTCCTCCGTCGCCATAAAACTCATGACACTCTATCAAATTAGATTGACGTGTGGGGGGTGGTGGGGCCGATGCGTCTAATTTTTCGCCCCTCGCCTCTGGGGGGGATTGATGTTTTTCAATAGCGACCTTTATTGTAGTGGTGGAGCTTTTTTGAAAAAAGACAACAAATAAGCAAAAACCATCAAAAAGCTTATTGCCAAAAA
Organism: uncultured Thermodesulfobacteriota bacterium; assembly: GCA_964368195.1. Classification (GTDB taxonomy): domain Bacteria; phylum Desulfobacterota; class Desulfarculia; order Adiutricales; family Adiutricaceae; genus Adiutrix. Next base: position 6,095 of record CAYJAF010000100.1, on the reverse strand, counting down.
AGCCCCATAGACAAAGAAAAGCCACTGTGCCATATCAAGACCCAGGAAAGACCAGCCGCTGTCTTTTCCACAAATTTCTTGCGGGAAAAAATGAGCAGGGAACCAACGGTCAAGGGGGAGCCCAAGGGGGAAGTTGACTACCGTTTGGCTACAGAGGGAAATATTATCAGGGTCTCGGGCTTTGATATTCTCAATGGCTAGTGAAATGTCCCACTTAAGGCCTTGAATTATGCCCCAAAAAAGAAGGCCATAGCCTATTAACTTGTTAATAAAAAAGCGTGGGTTAAGAGCCCCTACTATCCCGCCTAAGAAAATAACCAGCATGGAAAAGCGAATGTAAACACACAGCTCACACGGCTTTAGCCCCAAAAAGCTTTGAAAAAATGCCCATGAAAACAGCTCTAAGCCCAAGCCGCAAAAGCCAATTAGTAGCCAAAGAGGGCGCCTGTTTTGCCACCGGCACCATGTTCCCCAGAAATTTTCTAAGTTTAGCCAACGTATTTTCATATGTTACTCTTGATTTTTAATGCTCTTGTTTTCATGCCGTCGACAAGAAGTTTTTTCAGAACGAAATTCGGGTGTTTATAGCTTTAAGGCTTTCGCACGATTCCTGCAGCTTTTAGTGGGAGTTTGTTTTTGATGCTTGGGGAGAGAATTTTAAAAAAAAGCTGATTCCACCATTGTTTTTGGTGAAATCAGCCGTGAAAACCTCTTAAGTAAAACCTTAGCGTTTCTTTTGTTTTTGCTGACCAACGCGGCGTTTTTCCGCAGAAGAGCTCTCGGTTTTAAGGTGAGTGGCCATGCTACAGGCCCCGAGGCGCCATTTGGTGTCTGGGAAAGCAAAAGATTGGCAGAATTTTTGGTCGCCTTCGGCTAAAGTGCGTTCGCAACCGTCACATTGTTCAACCAAGGGGCGGCGAGAAGTCTTTAAGTTTTCGACAGCTGTGCTCATATTAAGATACCTCTTTCATACAAATGATTATCTTACCTATAATAATGTTTAATTAGAAAAAGTCAAGCATTTTTAACAGGTCAACCTAATTTAAGAAAGTGCTGATTAATCACCGTTTTTTTAAAAGGGGATGTCGTCTTCGTTGGCCATGGGGCCGTAATCGCCGCTGAAGGGGTCGTCAGCCATTGGTGATTGTTCTCGGGGTGCTTGCTGAAAAGAGCGCTCTTGTTGTTGCCCGGGGGCCGAAGAGGGTGCGGCTCCCACTGAACGCGGCTCCCTTGGCGGGGCGTAATCACCACCTTCTCGCCGACCACCTAAGAGAGTCAGATTGTTGACTAAAATATCTGTGGAGTAGCGTTCTTGGCCATCATTGCCTTGATATTTACTATAGGAAATTCGTCCTTCAACAAAAACTTGGCGTCCTTTGGCCAAATATTCGTTGGCAATTTCAGCTGTGCGGCCAAAGCAGACAATGCGGTGCCATTCTGTGCGGTCTTCGCCGTTCCAGCGTTCGGTGGTGGCCAGCGAAAAGCGGCAGACTGCTTTCCCGGACTGTTGCCCGTATTTTAGCTCGGGATCATTGCCGAGGTTACCGATTAAAATTACTTTATTGATGCCGGCGGCCATAAAAAAACTCCTTTGTGAGATTGGGGACGCTCTGTTAAATTAATGTTCTTACAAACTAAATCGCTAATAAAAAATCAAGGCACCTTTCAAGAGCGACTAATTTAGCTGGGGTTGTTGGCGGCCAGTTTATTTTGAGCCACAGGAGAATCTTCACGCACCGGCAAAACGTGTTGTTCTAAAAGGTTCGGCCAGAGTTCCGGCCAGGCGTTCCAGTGGTTGGTGGGCACCTCAACGCGGCTAAAGCTGGTAAAGGGAGCTAAAGTGCGGAAGTGGGCGCTCATGTTGGGCGGAATTATGATGTCGTCTATACCATAGAAGTGGACTTGGGGAGTCGCGCTCGTTAAAGCCACTTGGTCAGCCGGATTAAGGGAGCCGGTGAGGGGCTGGTAGTTTTTTTCCTCCACCCACCAGACGGTATCAAGAAGACCGGCCACGGTGGTAATGGTGGCGACATCGTTGCGCTGTTCGGCCAGTAAAATGGCCAAGCCACCGCCGCCGGAATAGCCAATGAGGTGAAGCCGGGTGGCCCCAAGTTTTGCTTTGGCCTGATCTATGGCTTGGCTGGCGGCCTCCACGGCCTCTTTGGAAAGGCGCTTGTTAGACCAGTAGGCCTTGTAGTTATCGCCGGTTTCCGAGGGCTGAAATTGGCCGATTCGGGCTAAATAAAGCACCATGGGAGCAGGGTCAGAGCGAGCCAGTTCAAAGCCCATGGCCTTGCTTGGGGTGGGGTCTTGGGTTACGCGCCCGCGCACAACTCCGCGGCCGTCACCTTCCAAATAGACGATCAACTCTTTAGAGTGGCCTTTTTCGCCTTTAAGAAGGCCGGCTAAAGAAAAGTTCGCTGTTTTAAAGTTTACCGGATAAAACTCGTAAGTGGAGCCTTTTTGCGTCAAGGTGCTCCATTTGGTGGTGGCGGCGGCGCATCCAACCAAAAGGGCAAAAATCACTAAAAGGACTGCGGTTTGCAAACGAGAGCGAGTTGAAATGCACTTTCGTATGTTACTGTTTTTCATTCCAAAGTTGCCTTTGCTCAAGGAAGTTGTTTTTTCAAAAGCTGTAGGAAACGCTGATTAATTAGCGTTTCCTGTAATGAGCCAGAAATATTTGCCCAGTTCCGGCTCTGCCTTTGAGCGTTATTCGTCTTCAAATATATCTGAATGGTTGATAAATGGTGAATCTTCCATCAGTTGAAAATTTAAAAATTTATTTTTGGCAATGGCGCAGTTAATGCTGAGGGCACAAGCCTTTAAGCAAATGGTATCTTGCTCGTCAAACTCACCAAAGCAGTTAAGACGGCTGCCAAGTTCATCTTTAGTCAAGTTTAAAAGCGTAGTTGAAATTGCCATGTTTATGCACCAAGTATAGATATTTAAAGGGTTATATTGAAGTCAAACTGCTTTGCTTTTGGGCTTTGCCCATATTGATTTTCCAAGCAGTTCAAATGAATCCATATTACTTTATACAATACCTATTTTTGCCCTGAACTTCAAGTGGATTGTGCGTCTTTTGAGAGCATATAGTCATTTAAATTGATATTACTAATGAGTTAAGCATGGTTTTTTACTCCAATAATACGAATGATAACAGGGTCTTCACCTCTATGAGACGCAAGGCCTGTGCTTTCGGTTTGATATTCAATTGTGAGCCCGGCCTCTTCTAATGAGGTCAGGAGTTTGTCTTTGTCCAAGTAGCGGCGGTAGTAATTGAGGAAGTTTTCGTCAGCGCTGAGACGTCTACTGACTTGTAAGCGACGATCTTTGAGGCTTCTGTCTTCGAGAAAAAGCTTCCCGCCATGTTTAAGATGTTTTGTCAACCAAGTGATTAAAGAAGCTTCTTGGTTTAAGTTTAAGGTGTGCCAGCTAAAGCGTGAGTAAATATAGTCAAACTGGTCATCAATTTCTAAGGCATTAAAATCAGCAGTTAAAAATTTCAAATTTTCGTTTGCGTAAAAAGTATTTAAATAGTTCATTTCTTCTTCAATTTGGTCTATCCCGGTTGCTTTCAGGCCGTTTTGGGCGAAATAAACTGTGTCACGGCCGTTTCCGCAGCCTAAATCTAAAATGCTCTTACTTGAGTTTAATTCCATGAAATCTTGGGCGAATTTGGCAAACGTAGTCGGAATAATAGGCTCTCTGTTCACCCGGTAATAAGATTCCCAGAACTTTCGTCCTTGGGGGTCTAAAACGCTTAAATCGCAATAGTCCAACCAAAGATCTTTATAATCAGAATCATCCAGCTCGGAATATTTTTTCAACTTGGCCAATTCGTCATCGTCTAAATCAGTCAGTGGTAAAAAGTTGCAAAGGCGTTTGGGAGTTCGATAATCTGTTCCATAGCGTGAGATTAAAATACTACTGTAATCATAAGGCATGGGGAAAAGTAAGCCTTCAAATATTGTTTTTTTTAAGGGAAAGTGCTCGTTATATTTTAAGGTATATAAATCAAGGCTGCTTTCAGCTCCTAAAAAAAGAGTGCTTGTGGGGGTGGACGAGGTTAGCTTTTCAGTTTCGGCCTGGTAACAGTCTACCAATTTTTGAAACTCATCGTAGTTAGATGTGTAATTAATTTTGCTTTTTAAGGCTAAAAGTCTATAACGACCTTCGATTAGCTCTTCAGTTGTTATGTCTTCCCGTTTATAGTGAAATGGAAGCACGTCTACTTTAATATATACTTTACCATCTGGGGGCCACCAGTGTACATCTTCCCATGGGTTTTCTTGGGGAGCGGCGAATTCTGAATGGAAAATATGCAAATTTTGAGTTGGTGCATAGTGAAAAAATATATTCTCAGCGGCAAACTCAGCTGGAGCAATGGAAACCAGTTTTTGAAAGTCGTCATTCATCATGCCAATATCCAAATCATCATCCCAAGGGATAAAGCCTTGATGTCTAATGGCACCCAAAAGGCTACCTGCTTCCAACCAATAGTCCAATTTGTGTCTTTGGCAAATGTTGTCAATTCCTTTTAAGATTTTTACTAATATTGACTGGATTTGGGCAAGCCGTCCTTGGGCGTGTGGCACTATAAGAGGAGTGTTGTCTTGCTTTAAATTTGTCATAAATAACCTCATAATTTAAATTTTCTGAGTTATAGTTTGCCTGAAAGTGTGGTCTTCTCTTTTTATTGGTCTATCGCTTTTTTCTTTACTGCTTCAATGAGTTCAAAGCCAGTTTTGTTAAGTCTTTTGTATTTTTATAGTATTTTAAGCTGATATTTATCCAATAATCTTTATTCATTTAGCTTTCCTTTGTGGAGGCCGTAAGGTGAGCTTTCAGTTCCAGGGCTTTATGTTCGTGGGGGAACTGTTCCAGCTCTTTTTCCAGAGCTAAGATGGCTTCTTTCTGGCGTCCTAACTGAAGGAAAGCCAGAGCGCGCGCAAAATTAAGTTGTGGAAATTTCGGTAGAAACGTTGCGGCATATTCTAGATCTTGCAATGCGTATAACAAATATGACAAATCTAAATAGCGAAATTCTCCACCAGGAATAAGGGCTATGGGTGGCTGGTCTTTATCTTCTCTCCAGCCCTTTTTGTATTCACCGGCTACAATGAGGTCAATCAACCGTTTAACTTCGTAGTGAATCATTTTCTGGTAACGTTTGAGCAAAATAGAGCCAGTTTCTTTAATTAGCCGATTAATTTCTTGGGGCGGTAAATCGGCAAAGAGCAGCACAAAGCAATGTTCTCGAATAAAGTTTAAAAAAGGTAAATATTTCTTGGGCCCATAGGGGATAACCGGTTTGGTGGGCTCACGATACCGACGCAAATAGTAGGCCTCAATTGTTTCTGATTTCCCTTTTTGGTGGTCGTTTTTAAAACGCGCCAGAAGTGGTTTTTCTATCTGAATGAACTTTCCCTTCAGTGCTAAAATGGCTAAAAGTTCGTTATCGGCGGCTGCAACCGTAAGATTGATTTTTATAAATCCTTCTATTAGGGCTTGGTGACGAATTATACCGTGGAAGGCTGTGCACCAACCTAAGGTGCTTAAAATGTTCAAATAGCGCTCGCTTGGGTCGGGCGCGGCAAAATTGGCCGGGTCTTTTCCAGTTTCCACCACTTGCCCTCCATCGCCCAACCAATTGAAGTGGCTGTAGGCTAAAACAGCCTCACTATCGGCCTCAAGCTTGGCCAGGCACTCCTCAAGATAGGTGGGTTCCCAAATGAGATCGCAATGGAGAAAAACAAAATATTCCGAGTCAGCACTGGCAACCAGCCGCTCCCAACTGTAAAAATACATATTGATTGGGTTGCGCAAATAAGTTATGCGCTTATCTGAGGCGGCATAGTGGCGCACAATTTCTTCTGTTCGGTCGGTGGAGGCATTATCAACTATGATAATTTGAAAATCAGTAAAACTTTGAGCCAACGCAGAATCTAAGGCGCGAGCTAAATATTTTTCCCCGTTATATACCGGTAAACCAATGGTAAGTTTAGGCATTTTTTATTCCTTTTAATATAGTATTCGGCGCAAATAGCCGTCGGGGGCTGATGTCCACATGAGTTTATTGTTTATTTGCT
>CAYJAF010000099.1:0-6347 GCA_964368195.1 uncultured Thermodesulfobacteriota bacterium | reverse complement strand
CAAGTGAAATCCGACAAAGAGAGAACCGAAAAGTCGTTTATGTAAACACGCTCTAATTGATTATTGCAATTTTCTCATAACAATAAGGACTGTTTCTGTGTATTTCAAAGTTTTCTCAACCTTACTGGTCAGCTTCATTTTCGCTTTGAGCTATTTAACTACCAATGTTGCTTGGGCTCAAAATAACTCGCAAAGTTCAACAAATGGCAGCCTTGTTGCCTACGATTTCCCCGAGGCTTCTAAAAAATTCCACGCAGTTGAAATTCCTGATTTTTTAGCCCTAGCCACCGGCAAAGCCACCTCACCTGACTCCATTGTGCTTAACGAACACCTGCCGGATACCTTAAGCGTAACTTATTTTGGCTCTTATTCTGATGACTTGAAGAAATATGCAAACATACTTCAATCCCAAGGCTTCACGGCTCTGATAAATGGTTACGAAGGCTATTACTCTTTAGAGAAAAACATAGATGGTTATTTACTGCAAATTGCCGCTTATCATTTAAACGAAGTGGACGGTGTGCGCGTGGATATTACTGCGACCGACCAAAGCTCTCAACTTTCGCTTGCGCAAATAGAGGCAGAAATTAGCCGCATTCGAAAGATTTATAATGAAATAATGGACGCAAGCGGCAGAGGGCTTTATGTTAAAAAAAAGCTACCGTCTGACGTGACGGTTTATATTGATGAAAACGAAGATATTCGCCGCATTGATATTCCTCGAAAAGATCCTGAAAACTATGGCCGCTTTTACTATTTTGAAAACAACACACCTATTTTTGCTTTTTTAGAAGGTCAAGATTCACACCGCCTTTATTTTCACCAGGGGAAATTATTCCGCAATAGATATACCAATCACGCCGGTAAAGTAGTGACCTATGATTATCCCCCCGAATTTGAAAATCTAGCTACAAAGGTCAAAGATGAAAGCAGAGAGATTTTTACAGAATTTGGCAAATAACAAATTATTTTACCGATTAATGGAGTCGTTAATTTAGTGTTCAAAGCTTTTTGGACACATTATAGGGAGGGGATATGCGCAAAAATATAATCATAACCTTACTAGTCATTCTCGGTTTGGCGGCCCTTTACTTTAAACAAAAAGGCCCTGAGCCCACCCTTGAACCACTGGTTATTTTGCACACCAACGACGTTCACGCCGGCATCGACGACCACATTGGCTACGCCGGTTTAGCCGCTTACAAAAAGAAAATGGAGGCGCAATATGGCCCGGAAAACGTGATTTTAGTCGATGCTGGCGATGCCATTCAAGGGGCCAGCGTGGCTATGCTCACTAAAGGAGAGGCCATTGTTGAGCTCATGAACGCTGTAGGTTATGATTATTTCACCCTTGGCAACCACGAGTTTGATTACCAAATACCGCGCCTGTTTGAGCTGGCCCCAAAATTGGAAAGCAAAATAATCTCTTCTAATTTTATTGATTTAGCCCAAAATAAATCTGTCTACCCTCCTTATGAAATTTATACCGTGGGAAATATTGATCTGGCTTTTGTGGGGGTTGCGACCCCGGAATCTCTAACCAAGGCCAGCACCCAGTATTTTCAGAATGAAACGGGCGAATTTGCCTATACTTTTTTAGAAGACAAAACAGGGCAAAAACTTTACACGCAAGTTCAAAAAAGCATAGACAAAGCCCGAAAAGCCGGAGCTGAATATGTTATTGGCCTAGTTCACCTAGGGCTAGAAGAGGCCTCCGCCCCCTGGCGCTCCACCGACCTCATTGCCAATGTGTCGGGCCTTGATTTAGTGCTCGATGGCCATTCTCATTCGGTCATAGAGGGGGAAATCCACCGAGATAAATTGGGCCAAGATGTTATTTTAGCTCAAACGGGAACGAAGCTCGAATATATTGGCAAAGTCGTCATCGATCCTCGCTTTGGTGAATCCAAAGACATTGTGGCAACGCTGGTTGATAAAAGCGAAGCTAAAGACAAAGACCCCGCTCTGGAAGATAAAATAGCTGAAATTAAAGGAGAGTTTACCGAGCTCCTTAAAAAGAATGTGGCCTTTAGTGAATATGACCTAATCACCACCGTGGGTGATGATTTGCTGGCTCGTAAAGGTGAGACAAACTTAGGTAACTTAGTGGCCGATGCTTACCGCACTGTTTTGGGGACAGATCTAGCTGTGGTGAACGGCGGCGGCATTCGGGCAAATTTAGCCAAAGGCGAAATTACTTACGAAGAAATCATCAACTTACATCCTTTTGGTAACTATATAATCTCCATGGAAATTAGCGGCCAGACTTTAAAGGACGCCCTGGAGATGGGAATAAGCAGTTACCCAGCGCCCAACGGCGGTTTTCTGCAAGTCTCGGGGCTAAGTTACGACATCGATTCATCAGTGCCTTCAAGCGTGAAAACAGATGAGCACGGAGATTTTTTGGAAATAACGGGGGCATACCGGGTCAAAAACATTAAAATTAATGGCAACGATTTGGTGGAAAATGAACTTTACAGCATTGCCTCTTCTGATTTCATTTTAAAAAAAGGCGGCGACGGCCTGTCAATGTTTAAAGACTCCAAGATTTTAAAAGATATGTTCATGGCCGACAGCGAAGTTTTAATCAAATATATTGTGGAAAACTTAAACGGTAAAATCGGCCCAGATTATGCCGACCCCAATGGGTCAGGCAGAATTAAAACTATTGGAAAAGGTGATGTGCCATGTTGCGATTAATAAAAAGATTATTTACAGGTGCCGTTTTGTTGGCCCTCTTGACCATTCTGCCCCTCACCCAAGCCGAAGCTAGGGAAAAAATTCTCCTTGATGCAGACATGGTCGATGCCTTTGATGATGGAGTCACCATGCTCATGCTGGCTGCTGACCCTAAAATTGAGCTCGTAGGCGTGACCACAGCTTCAGGCAATTCCTGGGCTCAGGCCGGCACGGCATCTGCTCTTTATCAATTGGAAATTGCAGGCAAAAGTAATATCCCGGTAGCCATGGGGACAGAGCTCCCCCTGCGCCCACAACGCCACGAAAATATGCCGCTGGAAAGAAAAATGTTCGGCATTGGCCGCGATATTTGGCTGGGCTCTTTTGGCCTGTCCAAACCCAAAAGTTGGCAAGAATTTTACACCCAAAATTACCGGGCAAAAGCAACGGCTCAACCGACAAGCGAAGACGCCGTTGATTTTATCATCAACACCATTCGCCAAAACCCCGGTGAAATAACCATCGCCGCCATCGGCCCTTGCACAAATTTAGCCCTCGCTATCAGAAAAGCACCCGACATAGTCCCTTTGGTGAAACGAGTGATCTATATGGGCGGAAGCTTTTTCATTGACGGCAACGTTACTCCGGCGGCCGAGTTCAACTGGTGGTTCGACCCGGAAGCAGCCCGGATAACTGTGCGGGCTCCGTTTAAAGAACAAATTGTCGTTGGCCTTGATGTGGCTGAGAAAATTGTTTTTGAAAAGCACCATTATGATCGTTTTCAAAAAACCTTAAACGGCAATGCTTTGGGAAAATTATTACAAAAATCCCACGTTGGGGTTGGTTTTGAAACAAAGGCCGGCTACACTCATTTTGTCTGGGATGTGCTGGTGGCAGCTATTATCATCGACCCCAGCCTGATCACCAAAAAAGAAACGTATTTTATTGACGTCAACGACCAATTCGGCCTTTCCTACGGACAATCTCTGGCCTTCCCGCTAGATGGCCCCCAAGGCTCACGTCAGGCACGCATTGTTTTAGACATTGATGAAGAGCGTTTTTGGCAGTTAGTCAATGAACCCAAATATTGGCAAAGCATAGGAAACACAGATTAATTGCTTCACAAACTAATTAATGTTGAAAAAGGCAATAACAGCTTACAGTAATGCTTTCACCAAGCTGTCGCAAAATCTTATCTTCTGGATTGCCAAAAGGAGCTTTTATGTCTAATCTTTTCCGCAAACTATACTTATTAGCTATTTTAATTTGCTTGGTTTTTTATGCCGGGGGAAACCGCCCGGCTTCCGCCGCCGAAATCGCCACTACCGAAGCCGCCACCCCGTGCCCGGAAGTAGCTCAAGAGGACACCTCAGCTTACGTGTTCAACCACGTTTTGCAAATTTACGGGCAAACCCCCTATGCCGAGCCTCAACTTCATCTTTTTTTGCCCCAACCAACCGACTGGAACGTAAGTTATGCCGAGGGCTTCACCCGTTTCACCCCCAGCCGCGGGCAAAAGGCAAGCGACCTTTGGGTGGCCATTGTCCCCTACTCCACCCCGGAAGATGTTGGGTTTAACGAACATTTTTACGATACCATGCGCCAAATTCTCTCAGCTGCGGGCCTTTCCACCTCAACTAAAGGGCGCTATTACGGCGGAGAATATTCCTTTACCACCGCCGATGGCGGCTCGGGTGCGGCCAGCCTTTTAGGCAATTACGCCTATATCAGGGTGACGACCAAACCCGATTGTTCTACGCAAATTGCCGATTTCTTTGCCGAACGCATCTATAAAGCCCTGGAACAACTCCCTTTGGCCGAAGCCACTAAAGCCGGGAATCTAGAGAGCATGAAGGGCCTTCTTGAGGCCGGATTCGACCCCAACGGCATCGGGCAACTTTCGCCTTTAGTCATCGCTGCGCAAACAGAAAACCCGGCAGCGGTTAAACTCCTTTTAGAATACAAGGCCAACCCCAACGGCACTTTGGGGCTTCTGCCCTTGGGGGCTGCTGCAAAACAGGGAAATCTGGAGATCATGACCCTTCTTTTAGATAGCGGAGCTGACCCCAACGCCAAAACTCCCAACAGTTATTACAGCTTTGTGCTCAACCAAACCATGCAAGGCTACGGCGACAAAAGTGAGGCCGTTCGCCTGCTAATCGAAAAAGGTGCCGATTTTAACCAAATGGACAAAAGAGGTTTAAGCCCCTTTATTTCGGCGGTGGAAAATGGCGAGGCCCCCTATGTGGCCATCATGCTGGCGGCAGGTGCTGACCCTAATGCTAAAACTAAAACTGATGACCAGAAACCGGCCTTGAATTTACTAGCTGAGGCCGGGACATACGACACTTATCTCACGGAAGAAAATAGGCAAAAAACCATACAATTACTAATAGATAAAGGTGTCAACCTCAATGCGGCAGATGCTTTGGGGCGCACGGCCCTCATGGGGGCGTCGTTGGGTGCTGAAAAAGAGACGGTGGAGCTTTTATTAAAAAACGGGGCCAACCCCAACCTGAAAGACAATAACGGCCACACCGCCCTTTATTTTGCCCGTCAAAGCCCCGTCAAAGGCATTATGGCTCTCTTAAAAGAACATGGCGCAAAAGAATGAGAAGCGGGCAAGTGTTATGAAAAATTTCTTGATGATAATACTCATATCTTTTATACTTATTACACCATTGGAAGCCCAAAAAATCAACTGCACCGAAATTTCTCAATTAGCCGCCAGCATAATGGAAGAGCGCCAAAAGGGTCGCACACTGGAATATATGCTGGCACGAGCCCAAGGGAACCCAGGGGTAGAAGAGCTTATTCGAGCAGCCTACAGGGAAGCTTCCATCTTTATTGATCCTGTGGCAAAAGAGAGAGCCGTAAAAGATTTCACGGCTAATGTTTATGGTGATTGCTGGCGAAAAACTAAGAAGTAACAAAATGTTAAAGGGAAGCGAATAATTAATCTAAAGATATAAATCAACAACAAACATTGATTACCAGGAGAAAAAATGAAACGTATTTTCGCACTTTTTGTCTGTATTTTTTTCGTAAGTTTAAGTCAAACGGCTCTCGCTCAAAATTTTTCAAATGCCCAACTGAAAAAAATGAGCACCTTTCTCTCTAACTTCACTGAAACACGCATGTTTAATTTTAATGTTCAGCAATTTATTGATGAAGATAATTTAGACGCTTTCATTAATTTTGGAGTAGAACACAACATCATTAACTATTGGGGAAAGCGGGCTGTTGTGAAAGAGGGCTCGGAAAACATGGGCATGGTTGAAGGCCAATGGGTTAAAGAAGCCGTCAAAAAATATTTTGCCTATGACCTTAAAAAACTTGATGCCACTTTGAGCTATAGCCTATCCGGCAGTGCTTTCATGTTCCCGTTGGCCGATGGTGAAGCCGTCTTTTACGCTAGAGTTACCAATGCCGAGACGATCGCAAGCAAGCTTGTTGTGATGAAAGGCTATATTTATAACGCCGAAACAGAAGAAAAAACAGGCCAAACTTTTGTGGCCGTGACCAAGCCTTATAAATTCAATGGGGTTGACACGTGGTGCATTCTCAGTTTAACAACCACAGAAATTTAATCAGCACTTCCGAAATATTGTAACTATCCCCACATTTAGTGGGGATAGTTTTATTTTATTAAGTTTAGGGATGGTTTG
>CAYJAF010000098.1:0-6479 GCA_964368195.1 uncultured Thermodesulfobacteriota bacterium | reverse complement strand
CTGGTGAGTAAAGCCGCACTTGGGGCAACGCATAAGCAAACCTTTCACAATCTTTTATTTTAAAATATTATCATAATATATTTAAGATTAAAAGCCCATTTGTTTAAGGGTTACGTCAATAAATTTTTGAAAATTGACTTACAGAGATTTAAAGTTTAAAATGATGTTTAAATTTTTATTTGGAGAAAATTATGGATTACGCTCAAGAATCGTTACGCAAGCACCGCCAATGGCGGGGAAAATTAGATATTGTCCCTAAAATGCCCGTGGCCACCCGTGAAGATCTCTCTCTGGCTTATACTCCCGGGGTGGCTCAGCCCTGTTTGGAAATAGAAAAAGATCCCTCATTAAGTTACGAACTCACCGGCCGGTGGAACACTGTGGCCGTGGTGAGTGATGGCACGGCAGTGTTGGGTTTGGGCGATATTGGCCCGGAGGCCAGTATGCCGGTTATGGAGGGCAAATGTGTTTTGTTCAAAGCTTTTGGCGATGTTGACGCCGTGCCTTTGTGCTTGCGCACCAAAGACGTTGAGGAAATTGTGCGCACGATTTCCTTGTTGGCCGGAAGCTTCGGCGGCATCAATTTAGAAGACATTTCCGCTCCCCGCTGTTTTGAAATTGAACGCCGCCTCAAAGAGACCTGCGACATTCCCATTTTCCACGACGACCAACACGGCACAGCGGTGGTCACTTTGGCTGCTCTGTTTAATGCATTGAAAATAGTTGATAAAAAGTTGGTTGATTTAAAGGTGGTGGTCAGTGGGGCCGGGGCGGCCGGGGTGGCCATTGTCAAGCTTTTAATGGTCATGGGGTTAAAAGATGTGGTGATGTGCGATCGTGTGGGAGCCATTTACCAAGGTCGTGCGGGCCTCAACGATATTAAGGTGGAAATGGCGGCCATCTCTAATTTGGAAGGAAAAAAGGGCTCTTTGGCCGACGTTATGAAGGGAGCCGACCTTTTTATCGGCGTCTCCGGGCCGGATGCCGTCACTGCTGAAATGGTGCGCTCAATGGCGTCAAAGGCTATAGTTTTACCCATGTCCAACCCCACGCCGGAAATTATGCCCGATGTGGCCTTGGCTGCCGGAGCTCACGTTGTGGGCACGGGCCGCAGTGATTTCCCTAACCAAATCAATAATGTGTTGGCTTTCCCGGCTATTTTTCGAGGAGCTTTAGACGTGCGGGCCAAAGATATTGATGATGCCATGAAAATCGCCGCCGCCCGGGCGCTGGCCGATTTAGTCTCAGAAAGTGAATTGCGCCCTGACTATATTATTCCCAACGCCTTTGACCCCCGGGTTAAAGATGCGGTGAGTAGCGCAGTGGCCGCGGCGGCTCGCCAAAGCGGCTTGGCCCAAGTTTAGGAAACGCTAATAAATCAGCGCTTCCTTTAATCAACGCTTCCTTACGAGATAAGAAAAAGTAGGAGTCAGATGCTAAAGCTACTTATATTTTTGGCCGTGTTTTTGCTGGCTCCTCAAGTGGCCATCGCTCAAAGTGCGGATAGTCAAGAGCTTCAAGTGCCACCTCCGCAGGATTCAGGGGAGGTTATCGAAGCTCCGGCCTATACTGAAACTTCTAATTACAACGAATATATAGCTCGTTTCTTCCGAGACGGCCGCTTTTACAGTGCTTGGGTGGGTCGTTTCCTCGATCCGGAACCGGCGGCCCGTTACGCTTTGAAATTCAAAAAAATGGGCCTCATCGCATTCGTTTTAAAAAAAGAAATTACCGAAAGTCAACCATTTTTGCCTGACGACAGCATTGGGGATTTTTACACGGTGATGGTCGGGCTCTTTGGTGACCGTCAAGCAGCTGAATTTTTGGGCGAACGACTTTTGGTCGCCAAAGAGGTGAGCACTTACGCTGTGGTGCCCGTTGACGCCCCGGCGGAGTTGGCTGCAACCGAGGCCCAAATTAAAAGCCAAGCCCAAGCGGCAACGAAAGCTGCGGAAAACATTCAAGCTCGCGCCAACGCTCCCCTTTCGCCAGATTCCCCGGCCGTCACTGGCGAGGGCTTTAAAAACTTGGTGCGCGGTCGTTATGTGGCTGGATTCAAAGACCCCATGCGCGCCCAGCAAGAGGCCGCCCGCCTCACTGCTGCCGGTTGGCCGGCCTCCGTTTGGCAAGAGCACTCCGGGCCCAATATGTGGCATCGAGTTTATTTGGTCGAAACCCAAGACGTGCGTGATTGGCAGGTTAACCCCCAAGTTTTTAGTGAAGCCAGGCGGGCAGCGGCCACTCAGCCCGGCTTGGTCATGCTCGCTGATGCCACCAGCATTGCCGGGCAAGTTCTGTCACCTTCTCCCAATGCTGACCGCACCGACGCCTCTGCTTGCGCCGGTTTCTCTGAAGCCGGACGCCTGGGCGCCACTTTGAACCGCACTCTGATCTATATCCCCGACACAACCTATACCACCGCCCTTGTGCCGGTTTACCCCGAGGAAAGCCGCGCTTGGTATGACATCCCCGGTCGCATTAGCGATTGGTGGGACAGCGACCAAGAAAGCCGCCCCGCCACCCAAGCCCTCTTCGGCCCGGCCATATTCAACCGCCTGGGCATGGAAGGGGCCATTGCCGCCTTGTCAGCCACCACCGAACCGGGCTCGTTGGCCTTTAGTCTCACCACAGTGGCTCGCGACCTCTATAGCGTCCCCGGCCGAAAAGTGGTGTTGGTGTTTTCCGAATTCTTGAGCCCCGAAAGCCCCGAAACCATCAGAGGAGCTTTGGGGCGTCTGCGGGCTGAACTATCGGGCTTGGAGGCTATCTTCATCTATGGCGATACGAATGCCCAAGGCTACCAACTGGCTCAGTCTTTAGCCCGAGAAGGCGGAAGCAGCCACGCTTGGGACGGTTGTCGCCTTTTGGCTGATAACGGCTATTTTGAGAGCTTTATTCGTTCTGTTTTCAAATAGCTTCATTTTAAGGAAACGCTAATAAATCAGCGTTTCCTTAAGTGATGATATAAATTTAGGGCTTGAATGATTAGTCAAAATGCCGTATGCTAACAAACAGATTTTTCTTTGGAAGAAGAGAAACGGCATAAATAATGGGGCTTACTTGCCTTTCCTTCCTCTTTTGCCAATTTCCATATCAATTTCAAACGCTTTTTAATCCCTTAAAATTTATGGTTTCTTTAGAAAGGATATTTCATGCTGGTAAGTAAAAAAATGGCCGCCGCCGCCGGTGGTGCCTCCATGGTTAGAAAAATGTTTGAAGAGGGGAGCCGTTTAAAGGCCGAATTTGGTGCGGAAAACGTTTATGATTTTTCTTTGGGGAACCCTGATGTTCCGCCTCCGCCACTTTTTAAAGAGACTTTGATCAACTTGGCCAAAGCTGATAATCCGGGTAGTCATGGTTATATGTCCAATGCCGGGTGGGCTTCGGTGCGGGTTAAAATTGCTGATTATTTGACAAAAGAGCAGGGCCAAGACCTTAAGAATCCTTTTGCCCCGGAGCACATTGTCATGACGGTGGGGGCTGCCGGAGCCTTAAACGTCATTTTCCGGGCCATTTTAGACCCCGAAGATGAAATTGTGGTGCAACGCCCTTACTTTATGGAATACAATTTCTATGCTGAAAATCATCAGGCCAAAATTGTGGCAACGGAACCGGGGGAAGGTTTTCATCTCAACTTAGCCGCAATTTCTGAGGCCATCACCCCGGCTACCCGGGTGGTTTTAATCAATTCTCCCCACAATCCCACCGGCGTGGTCTATAATGCGGCGGAGCTGGCCGAGCTTGGTAAGCTTTTGACTGCCAAAAGCAAAGAAAACGGACGCCCGATTTATTTAGTCTCCGATGAGCCCTATCGCCGCTTGGTTTACGGTGGGGTAAAGGTGCCTTCGGTTTTCTCCTTCTACGCCCATTCTATCATTGCTTATTCTTATTCCAAAGAGATGTCGGTGCCCGGCGAACGCATTGGCTATTTGGCCATTAACCCCGATTTGGAAGGTGCCGAGCCTCTCATTGATGCCTTGAGTATGGCTAACCGCATTTGGGGTTTTGTCAATGCTCCTTCTTTGATGCAGCTGGTTTTGGCTGAATTGCAAGGGGCGGGGGTCGAGCTTGGTATTTACGAAGAACGCCGTAACTTTATGGTGGAAAATTTACAGAAAATAGGCTATGAGTTGACACCGCCGGAAGGGGCTTTTTACCTCTTTCCCCGTTCGCCTTTGGCCGACGATTTAGCCTTTGTGAACCTTTTAAAAGAGGGGAATGTTTTGACTGTGCCGGGCCGAGCTTTTGCGGCTCCCGGTTATTTCCGCATTTGTTATTGTGTGGGTATGGATACCATTAGAAACTCATTGCCCGGCTTTGCGAAAGCTTTTGAAAAAGCACAGAAGATGTAATTTCCTTTTCAGCTCAGATAGCCACAATTAATGCTTGGCCAGCGAGGTGTTGTAAATGGATGAAAGCTTAATATCTGAAAATATTTCTAAATTGTCTGGTTTAGATGCCCCGAAGCTATTGTTATCTCTTTTTGAAAACTACCATGAAGGAGTCATGATTACCGATAGCAAAGGCAACATGATCTATTTTAACAAAGCCTTAGCCAAGCTAGATGGTCTTGAAAATCAAAATGTGCTGGGGCGACCTATTACCGAGATATATCGTCTCAATACATCCCAAAGCACAACCATGCGGGCCATTAATTTGGCAAAGCCGGTGGTCAACCGCCGCTACACTTACCGCACCGCAGATGGTAAACTTGTCAATTCCGTGAGCAGTGCTTATCCTTTATTTGAACAAAATAACGTAGTTGGCGCAGTTTGCACAGTCACGGACTACACAACTTTAATCGACAACTTCCCTTCTGCTGAAACAATCGGTAAATCTGCACCCATAGACGAAAGGAAATGCTCTCCTGTTTCTTTTGATAATCTCATCGGTCAAGATGCTAATTTGCTGGCCGCTGTTGATATTGCTCGGCGGACGGCAAACACCAATTCAGCGATGATGCTGGCCGGTGAGCCGGGCACAGGCAAAGAGCTCTTTGCCCGCGCCATTCACAACGAGAGCTCCCGTCGTCAAGAGCCCTTTATGGCTATTAACTGTGCGGCCATTCCCAGCACTCTTTTGGAGGGAGTTCTCTTTGGCACCTCCCAAGGCGCCTTTACCGGGGCTGTGGATAAAGCCGGGCTCTTTGAATTGGTTGGCCGGGGGACTATTTTTCTAGACGAACTCAATTCCATGCCCCTTGAGCTTCAACCAAAACTCTTGCGGGTTTTGCAAGATCAAAAGTTGCGGCGGATTGGTTCTAATTTAGATGTGCCCATCACGGCCAAAGTTGTCAGCGCCATCACCGGCTCGCCTTTTGCCGCCATTGAACAGGGGACTTTGCGCTCTGATTTATTTTACCGCCTGGGTGTTGTGCTGGTGCACTTGCCGCCTTTAAGAGAGCGGCGGTGTGATATTAGCCCTTTACTCAATTACTTTCGAGAAAAAGTAAATCAGCGTTTGGGTAAAAACGTACTTCGCTTTAGCTCTGAGACTACCGATATGTTGGAAACATATCATTGGCCCGGCAATGTGCGAGAGTTGGAACACGCCGTTGAGGCCACAATAAGCCTGATGAATGAAAGTGATGAAACGGTTGAGTTTCAGCATATTAAATCAATCTTACCTCAATTTGGCTTGCATTCTTTGATTGGGGGGAGTGATTTCTTTCAGCCAAATTCTTTGGGGCAAAGCCAAAATTTTAACCAAGCTTCCGGATCTTTGGCGCAAAGTGACGATATTTTTGCCGCTGAAATTAGCCGACTTGAAGATACTTTGCGGCGCAACCGCGGAAATGTCGCTCGCAGTGCTCGTGAACTTGGCTATTCACCCCAACGTCTTCACTACCGCCTTAAAAAGTTTGGTTTGAATAGCGCCGATTTTAAGTGAATTTCTGCCTCTTATTTTGCCTGAAACAGCGGCTAAGGCCATTTTCGTCAAAGAGGCATCCGCCAGGCGAAACACCGGGCGAACACCAGCCGAAATTCACTTTTATCGGCCTTCTGCGAAATCAAATAAAGTGAGAGTCAGTGTGTCTTATTGAAAAACGAGTGAAGTGGAGTTTTTCAATAAGACTTATTATTTTCCCCTTTATAAAAAAACTAAATTCTGTGAACTATTGTTACAATAAGTTGTGTAATGGGCTGTAATTTGTTACAATAATTTTTAAGCTTGCAATAACGCAAAAATTTTATTTAAGGAGATTAGACAATGAATGTTAATTTCGTTGCGATTTTATCTTTTAACACTTTGAAAAAATACGCTCAAAAAACTGCTTTGTTATTTGCAGCCGTGCTAATGGCTGTTTTGGTGAATAGTGGAAACCTTTGGGCCAATGAAGCTCCTGAAGCTGCTCAGGCTTCTGAAACTTCTCAGGCTTCTGAAACTTCTCAGGCTTCTGAAACTTCTCAGGCTCCTGAAGCTGCTCAGGCTCCCGAAGCTGCTCAGGCTCCTGAAGCTGCTCAGGCACCTGAAACTCC
>CAYJAF010000097.1:0-6480 GCA_964368195.1 uncultured Thermodesulfobacteriota bacterium | reverse complement strand
TTTCTTTAAGGCCAACAATTTTAAAACAGCATCATGAATGCCTTGGGACGAAAGGCCTGAGGCTTCCCTTTGAACCTTGGGAGAAGCCTGAGGCACCAGAGCACTTGTCAGGCCCACGGGAACAATGGGCACGGGGTCGGCGGCCAACACTTCGCTCACAGCCCCAAAGAGCCCGCCAGCAATGAGATTTTCCTCCACCGTCACCACACCACCTGTTTTGGCGGCGCTTTTCCGCACCAACTCTTCATCCAGGGGTTTAATGAAGCGTAAGTTGATGATTTCAGTGTCAATACCTTCTTTAGCCAAGCTCTCTGCCGCCTTCAAGGCATCTTCCAACCCTGGGCCCAAAACGAAAATGGAAACGTCGCGGCCAGAACGCACAACAACGCCGCGGCCCACTTCAAGGGGCGCATCTCCTCCACCGGGCAAGCAACAAGGAGCCCCCCCGCGGGGGTAGCGAATGGCCGCCGGAGCATTTAAGCTCAAAGCTAATTTTAGCATACTTTCAAGTTCCCGGGCATCTGTCGGCACCATAACAGTAAAATTGGGGAGTAGGCGTAAGTAAGATAAATCCAGAGCCCCGTGGTGGGTTGGGCCATCTTCCCCCACGAGCCCGGCCCGATCGACGGCAACTAAAACGGGTAAATTCTGCAAAGCTACATCGTGATAGAGCTGATCGAAAGATCTTTGTAAAAATGAGGAGTAAATGGCCACCACCGGGCGGAAATCCCCGGCGGCGAGCCCGGCGGCCAAAGTTACGGCGTGTTGCTCAGCTATGCCCACATCAAAAGAGCGGGACGGATATTTTTGGAAAAACGGAGCCAGGCCCGTGCCTTCACTCATGGCGGCTGTGATGGCTACCAAACGTTCATCGCAATCGGCTAATTCTAACACAACTTGGCCAAAGATTTCAGAAAAACTGCGCTGTTTAGCCGAAGGGGGGGCGGCGTCCGGTTCGAAGGTTGTGATGTCGGAGGCCCCGAAGCCACTGGCCGGCCCGGCCGGAACTTGGTTAAGTTTCACTTGGTTAAGTTTCACTTGGTTAAGTTTCGTTTGTCCGGCTTTAGGCTGGTCGCCCTTGGCCTGCCCCACTCCGTGAAAGCCAAGGGGGTTTTCCTCGGCCGGGGCGTAACCTTTGCCTTTGGTAGTAACCACATGGAATAAAACAGGTTGGGCCAAAGCGGCAGCCCCGGAAAGGCCATCGATAAGGTGGTTGATGTCGTGGCCATCAAAGGGGCCCAAATATTTAAAGCCCAAAGCCTCAAACCAAGCACTCGGGGTGGTCAGGCTTTTAATGGCATCTTCCAAGCGCCCTAAAAATCCGATAACGTTGGGGCTATGATTGGGCATGGCTTGGCCCAGGCTGTGCTTAATGCCTTGACGCAAGCGGATATAGGTTGGGGTGGTGGCCATGAGCGACAAATATTCAGACAAGCCCCCAACGTTGGGACTGATGGACATATTGTTATCATTCAAAATGACCAAAAGCTTTTTCTTCAAGGCTCCGGCGTGGTTCAGGGCCTCTAGGGCCATGCCGCCGGTAAGGGCTCCGTCGCCAATGACGGCGGCTACCGAAAAATTTTCGCCTGCCAAGTCTCGGGCACACGCAAGACCAAGGGCAGCTGAAATAGAGGTGGAGGAATGACCGGTATCAAAGTTGTCAAAGATACTTTCAGCACGTTTAGGAAAGCCGGAGAGCCCGCCGGAACACCTTATGCTACCGAAACCTGCGCGGCGTCCGGTGATTATTTTGTGGGCGTATGTTTGGTGACCAACATCAAAAACTATCTTGTCTTTTGGCGTATCCAGAACATAGTGGAGAGCTAAAATGAGCTCCACCGCCCCCAGTGACGAAGCCAAGTGTCCGCCGTTATTAGTAACAACTCCAATGATTTCTCGGCGAATTTCTTCAGCTAAGCACACCAATTCTGAACGCGACAGCTTCTTTAAATCAGCCGGAGAGCAAATGTTATCTAATAGCGGAGTAGCACTGTTATATTGGGACGAAGAAGATTGTTGCGGCATATGCATTTCTCTCAAGCTTGGCGGTCGACTAAACCGCCAATAAGTTGAACCAAGTTCCGACCTTTCTCGCCAAACCCCCGGGCTTCGGCCAAGGATTGTTCTGAGAGACGCAAATATTCCACCTCAGCCTCAGCTTGCCCTAAATTAGAAAGCAAAGTGGCCTTGCCCCTCTGGGCGTCAGTGCCCACCCCTTTGCCAATAATTTCAGGGTCGCCAACGAGGTTCAAGAGGTCGTCTTTAATTTGGAAAGCCAGGCCCAAGGCCAGGCCAAGGGAGCGCATCTGCATGGTATCAGCAGAAGTTCCGCCGCCTAAAATGGCCCCGCAAGTGAGCGATGCCGCAATGAGCTCCCCGGTTTTTAAGCGGTTCATTTGCCGAATATCTTCCGTCGCAACATTTAAAGAAGAAGGCTCTTCTTTGGAGGAATTTTCCAAAGCTAAATCCCAAACTTGCCCACCCACCATGCCGACCGGGCCAATGGCCCCGGCAAGCAAGTGGGCAGCTTTAATATATTTTGCTGCCAGTTCACTATCTTGGCAAGCTTTTTTCGTCAAAACGCTAAAGGCTAAAGATTGCAGAGCGTCTCCGGCCAAAAGAGCCAAAGCCTCCCCAAAAACAATGTGGCAAGTGGGCTGGCCGCGCCGCCAATCGTCGTTATCCATCTGCGGCAAATCATCGTGAATAAGGGAATAGGCGTGGATCATCTCCACGGCCAAGGCGGCCGGCAGGGCATCTTTCCCCTCCCCGCCCACAGCTTCGGCCGCCGCAATGCATAAAAGCGGACGAAGCCTTTTGCCGCCGCTCAACAAGCTATAGCCCATAGCTTGAAGAAGCCGCGCCAAAGGTGTTGGAGTCTTTGCCTCTTGAGTTTTTGCCTCGAGCCCTAAAGAATCCAATTCCTGCTTTAAAGCGGCCTCTATCTCTGCTTTAGTTTTTTCGTGCCACTGTTTGAAATCAGAAGTAAATTTTGTCATCGTCGTCATTTCCGTCTTCTAAAGTTTCAGCCGCCAAATTTTCAACGTCTTGACTGCTCCAACCACTTTGAGTTTTCTTTAAAACTTCCACCTGCTTGGTGGCTTGGGTCAATTTTGCGCTGAGCTGGTCAGCTAAATCAAGCCCTTCGGCAAAGGATTTCAAAGCTTGATCTAAACTCAGAGTGCGATCTTCCAAACCTTGGGTAATGGCCTCCAAGCGGGCCAGACCCTTTTCAAATGACACTTCCTTTTTCATAACACATCCTTCACTTGCGCTCTCAAATTCCCTTTGGCCAATTTGATAGAAATTTCTTGGCCGTCTCGGGCGTTTTTAGCATCGGTTAAAACCTTCCCGGACGGCAAAGTCACAAGGGCATAACCACGTTCTAAAATACTCTCCGGGTTCAAAGCCTTGAGCCGAGCCACTTGAGCAGACAGCCGCCCCTTTTCGTATTCTAACTTCTTTTCCACAGAATTCGCAAGCTGACTCTCTAGAGAAGCCAACTGCGCCCCCATTTCCGGCAGGCGATGATTTATGCTGACCATGATTCGCTCGCGCATATGAGAAAGGTGTTGCTCGGCGGTGTCCAGACGATTGGCAAAGACACTGAAACTACGACCAAAATCATTAAGCACCCGTTTATTATCCGTTAAAATGTATTCCATGGCCCTCGTGAGCCGCCCGGAACTCCCACTTAATTTTTGCTGGCATAATTCCAATTCTTGACCCATCACTTGGCCCAGGCGAGAGCGCAATAAATTCACGTGATATTGGCAGGCAGCTTGATCGGGGAAAAGCATTTCAGCCGCCGCCGTGGGAGTAATGGCTTTGACGTCAGCGGCTTTTTCAGCCAAAGTCAAATCAGTGGAGTGCCCAATGGCCGCCAAAACAGGTAAGCGAGAAGAAACCACCGCCTCCACCACGGCCCTTTCGTTAAAAGACCACAAATCAGCCAAGCTCCCCCCGCCGCGAGTCAGCACAATTAAATCAAAACTGCCTTGGAGGTTGACAAACTTAATTGCCTGGACAATTTCCTCAGCCGACCCGGCCCCTTGAACAAGCACCGGCACTAAAGTTATTTGCGCTCCCGGCCAGCGAGCGCAAGCCGTCTGGCAAAAATCAGAGGCGGCGGCACTGCCTGCTGAGGTGATTAACGCCACCCGACCCGGCCAAAAGGGCAAGGTGCGTTTCCGTTCAAAGGCGAAAAAGCCCTCGGCCTCGAGCGCCGCCTCAAGCTTGACAAAAGCCTGCCGCAAAGCGCCCTCCCCTCGCGGCTCCAGATAGTCAACCACCAATTGGAACTCACCGCGAGGAGGATAGACGGCCAAACGCCCACGGGCCAAAACGTCCTGGCCTTCGCTCAAAGCTTCATTGGCATAAAGTCGCCGGTTTTTCCACATGACGGCTTTCAGGCGCATTTCTGTGCCGCCAACTTTTTCCTTTAAGGAAAAGTAAGCGTGACCAGATTGGGCAAAGGTCAGTTCCGAGATTTCGCCCTCTACCCAAAGTGTCCCCAAGTCTCGATCGAAAAATTCAGCTAGACGAGCAGAAATGGTGGAGGGTGAAAAAACTTTGCGCTTAAAAATATTTATGTTCTCTTCAATATTAGCCATCTACTTATTATCTATTATAAATTTACTCATCTCATGTGCCAATAACAGCTATCATTCAAACCATTTAACCAAATAAACGCTTAAGGTGGGTTGAAAAAAAAACTATAAAGGTTATTATGACATAAGTTGGTTGAGAATAAAAGCCCGAATGCTTGGGGCTCACGTCAATCTAATTTGAAGAATTTTCTGGGGGAAAACTTTTTTAAAAAAAAGTTTTCCCCCAGACCCCCTTTCCAAAAACTTTTACGGGTGACCGTTTAGGCCTTTTTACTTTGTAAAAAGGCCTAAACGGTCACCGAAAATATTCTTTGGTATAGGAGCTTTGGTGAAAAATTTCTTATATAAAAACATTTTTTCCAGGAAAATTATTAAATTAGATTGATGTGCTTGTAGCTACATTTTCAATAAAACTTTCCACTTAAAAATGACCCTTAAAGGTGATAGGCATGAAATCTTTACGCATTATTTTAATCTTTTCGCTAATATTCATATTTACGGCCTGCTCAAGCGAGCCCGATTCCAAAACAGCACCAAAAACAAGCGCAGTTGAGACAAGCGCAGAAGCCGATAATTCCAACCAAACACCTCCCAGCACGCCGCCGGAGGAAGACAATTCACCGGCCTTTGGTGACGCCCTGGTTTCGGCCACCATTGGGGAACCCTCTAACCTCATTCCGGCTCTGGCCAGCGATTCAAGCTCCACTGAGGTGACAGATTACATCTACGAAGGTCTTTTGCAAATTGACAAAAACTTGAACATCGTCCCTTCTTTAGCGGAATCATTTGAAATATCTGAAGATGGCCTCACCATCACCTTTAAGTTGCGCCGTGATGTCCGCTGGCAAGACGGCACGCCTTTCACTTCCAAAGATGCCCTTTTCACTTATCAATTAATGATAAACCCCCAAACTCCCACGGCCTACGGCGAAGCCTATAAGCAGGTGCAATCGGCCACTACCCCCGATGACTACACCTTTGTGGTGACCTATGCTCGCCCCTTGGCTCGGGCTTTAATCAGCTGGTGTTTTAACATCATGCCGGCTCACCTCCTTGAAGGGCAAGATTTAGAAACGAGCCCCTTGGCTCGCCAGCCGGTGGGCACCGGGCCCTATAAGCTTTCGCAGTGGGAAGCCGGCCAACGCCTGACTTTAGTCGCTAACCACGACTACTGGGATGGTCGCCCCTTTATTGACCGCCGCATCATTAAAGTTATCCCCGATTTAAATGCTCAGATGATGGAGCTCATGGCCGGGCACATCGACACCATGGGGCTCACCCCCGACCAGTATGAAGAAAAGCTGGCAGACAAAACTTTTACCAAACATTACGATATGTTCAAATATCCGGCCTTTGCCTACACCTACCTTGGTTTCAACTTGGAATCGCCTTTATTTAAAGACCAAAAGGTGCGCCAGGCCATTGCTTACGCCATTGACAAAGAGGAAATCATCGATGGCGTTCTACTGGGGCTTGGCTCGCCAGCCAACGGCCCCTTTAAGCCCGATATGTGGGCTTACAACAAAAACGTCAAACCCTACCCCTTTGACCAGGCCAAGGCCAAGGCCTTGCTCGCTGAAGCCGGATGGGTCGACAGTGACGGAGACGGCCTTGTGGAAAAAGACGGCAAAGCATTCCAATTCACCATCATGACCAACCAAGGCAACAAATTGCGCGAACAAACGGCCCTCATCATTCAAGCAAGGCTGGCTGAAATTGGTTTGAAAGTTGATTTACGCATCATTGAATGGGCCGCCTTCATGACTGAATATATTGATAAACGTAATTTTGAAGCTTTGGTCATGGGCTGGACAGTCCCCATGGAGCCCGATCTCTTTGACGTGTGGAGCTCCACAAAAACCAAACCGGG
>CAYJAF010000096.1:0-6721 GCA_964368195.1 uncultured Thermodesulfobacteriota bacterium | reverse complement strand
AAAACATATTACCCTCATTTGGCTGTACACGGAGAAGGAGAGCAGAAAACAATTAATTTGTTAGGAATCCCCTTTATAAAAAAAATGACCTATTATACTAGTACAAAATATATGCTATTTAACTTCTTGCCAGTGTTAGAAATTAAATCTTCGCATCATAATACAAAGAAAAAAATATTTCTTTTTGGTTTTTTGCCATTGCTCAAATTGGTAGGAGAGTGCAAGTGATAGCAGTTTCTGTTATAGTCCCTGTATATAATGTGGCTTCTTACTTGGCGAAAGCTTTGGATTCTCTTTTAAACCAAACCCTTGATAATATAGAAATATTGTGTATAGAGGATAAATCAACCGATAATTCTCTTGACATACTGCATAAGTTTGCCGCTCGTGATAAAAGGATTAAAATTGTTGAAAATTCACAAAATTGTGGTGTTTCAAAAACGAGAAATCGAGGCATTGATTTAGCAGAAGGAGAATATATCGGCTTTCTTGATGCTGACGATTGGGTAGATACTGATTACTTTGAGGTGCTTTATATAAAAGCTAAGTCTAGCGACTTAGATATGGTAAAGGGAAATATTTGGATAGTTGATGGAAAAACAAAGAAAAAAGCTTTTATCTCAAATGTTAAAATAAGAGAAGCAATAGCTGAAGATAAGTTTATAGGCACTATATACTCAACATATTTTTATAATTCTATCTATAAACGCAATATGTTACAAGATAAAATATACTTTAATGAAGCAATAACCAATTCAGAAGATGTATTATTTTTATTGGAGGCTAACATCGCATGTAATAGTTTTGATGCTGTAGATGATGTTTATTATTATTATTTACAGCGTGATGATTCTGCAAGCCATGCGTGGACAGGAAAGAAGTTTAAATCTTCTCTTAAGGCCTTTTCTGAGCAAGTAAAAATACTTAATAATTCATCACTTTCAAAGGAACAATATTTAGACTATTTCACATCAGTTACTTTAGGTGACCTGTATGGGTATTGTTATAATGAGGTTCTTTTACAAAATGACTTTTTAAAGCATTTTAAATTAGATTTTCTGAAGGTTCAAAATGAAATATATAATAAATGAAAATATAAAAAAGAGCTTTGCCTTGACCCATATCACCATGATAACTTAGAGAATTGCCAGAAAAATTTCGAAAATTTATTTAAATATCAAAGCTCACGGTTTAGAGTTAATAAAGCTTATCTTTTGGGTTTTATTCCTGTTTTTAGAAAAGAAGAAAGTAGCATTCATGCTTTTAAAGGGGATTGCAAGAAGGCAATATATTTTTTTGGTATTCCAATATTCTACTTTGTGAAACAGTCGACTATAAAAAGAATTCGTCTTTTGGGTTTGCCTTTTATGAAAATATATGAAAACAATGATTATAAGCGCTATTTATTATTTGGTTTGGTGCAAATTTATAAAAAACAATTAGATGATTAAAGCCTTGAATAGTTGCCGCAGGCGGAGCAAGCTGTGTCTTGAGTTCTTACTATATTTAAAAGCCAAGTCAATACTGGTCGTTGTGAAAAATATCCAAACTTTCGTTCGAATATGTTATAATTAATATTGATATTTTATGTTTAATCACCTCTTTGGTGTCCTATCAAAAAGAAGCTGTTGAAAAACGGCTTGCCTTTGGCTTGACTGGCAGAGTATAATAATAGTTTATGGTTGGGGTTTGAAGTTTTGGCTCTGCTCCGGCCTTTAGTTTTAGTTGGCCCAAACTTGATTGTTGTAATTATATTATAAATGTAGGTTATAATGCTGAAATATCTTTTCCCGGTAATACTTTGCGGCGGCTCCGGCACACGCCTCTGGCCCCTTTCCAGAACGGCTTTGCCCAAGCAATTCATACCTTTTGCTGAATCAAGCCTTTTTGAAAAGACCTTTGAGCGCGTCACCGCTCTGTCTAGTCAATCGGTTACTGTCTGCAACCACGAGCACCGTTTTTTAGTGGCCAGCACGATGGATAAAGTGGCGTTGGATTTGAAAAAACACGCAATATTTTTAGAGCCTTGCGGCCGGAACACCGCTCTGCCCATCGCATTGTCTGCCCTTTATGCACTTGAAAAAAATAAAGATGCCGTGCTTTTAGTTTTGCCATCTGACCACGTGCTTGAGCCGCTTGCTGATTTCAAAGCGAAAATTGAGGAAATTATACCTTTTACGGAAAAGGGAATCATAACCTTTGGCATTAAGCCAAACACCCCGCACACCGGTTATGGCTATATCGAGCAAGGGCAACCGCTTAATGATTCCATTGCGCAAGTCAAAAATTTCACCGAAAAACCAAACTTGGCAGCGGCAAAAACCTTGCTTGAAACCAATGCGCTTTGGAATAGCGGAATGTTTCTCATGCGGGCCGATGTTTATTTGGCGGAGTTGAAGGCTTTCCGGGCTGATATTTTGCAAAATGCTGAAGACGTTTGGCAATCTCGTTATGAGGATTTGGATTTTTTCCGTTTTGCGCCGGAAGTTTTCACTGAATGCGTTTCGGAATCAATCGACTACGCCGTTATGGAGAAAACAAAAAAAGCTTACGTTTGCCCCCTTGATTTGGAGTGGAATGACCTTGGTTCCTTCCAGGCGCTTCATGAATTAAGTTTGAAAGACGAAGATAATAATGCTAAAATAGGCGATGTTTTGAGTTTGAAAACCACAAATTCTTACATTCACTCCTCAAATGCCTTGGTTTCAGTTTTGGGCATGGATAATGTTGCGGTGGTGCAAACTAAAGATGCGGTCTTAGTCGCTCCTTTAGATAAAAGTGAAGAAATTAAAGATTTTATCTCTGTAATGAAGGAAAATAATAGGGCTGAGAAAGATTTTCACCCGGTAAATCACCGTCCGTGGGGGCAATTTGAAAGTCTCATCAACGGCAACCGCTTTCAGGTGAAACATATTATCGTGAGGCCGGGGGGAGTGTTGTCTGTGCAGATGCACCACCACCGTTCTGAGCATTGGATTGTGGTCAAAGGCACTGCCCAAGTTAAAATTGGTGAGCATGAACAGCTGCTTACCGAAAATCAATCGGTCTACATACCTTTAGGTGAGGTTCACCGGCTCTCTAATCCCGGTCAAATTCCTTTGGAACTTATTGAAGTTCAAACTGGCTCTTACTTAGGTGATGATGACATATTGCGCCTGGAAGATGCCTACGGACGCACTGAGAAATAGTATCGAGTAAATATGGACAATATATATATTTTTGATATGGATGGGACTCTCACCCCGGCTCGCAAGCCCATGACCGAAAACTTTGCCAAAGTTTTCCTGCCGTGGCTTGAAAATAATTGTGCCTATATTGCCACCGGTTCTGATTTCGAAAAACTGGAAGAGCAAATGCCTCAAGGTGTGATCAACGCTTTTGCTGGGATATATTGTTCAATGGGCAATGAATGCTGGCGAAAAGGAGCGTTTGAATATCAAAACGATTTGGTGCTGGAGCCTGAATTGATTGAAAAGTTAGAAAATTATAGGCAAAATAGCCAATACCCCCATGAGCGTTTCCCTAACTACATTGAAAAGCGCATTGGCATGGTCAACTTTTCAGTTTTGGGGCGCGATTGTCCCTATGAAGCTCGCTTGCAATATGCCGAGTGGGATGGCTCGTTTGGTGAACGAGAGAAAATTCAAGCTGAACTCGCAGCTCAATATCCTCAATATGATTTTTTGCTGGGCGGCAATATATCCATCGATATTGTCAAAAAAGAATGCGGTAAAGGGCAAATAGGCCGTGATTTACGCCAAAAGTTCCCTCATGCCAAGCTGATTTTCTTTGGCGACAAAACTTTTCCCGGCGGAAATGATTATGAGTTGGCCAAGTGTTTGATGGAAATGGACAACACAAAAGTTGTGCAAGTTGAAAATCCAGATGAGTTGTTGAAATATTTAGAATTATGAAAAACCCGAAAATAACAATTATCACAGCAACATACAATCTAATTGAAGCAGGACGCAGGGAAATGTTTCATGAAGCTTTGCGTTCTGTTTTCGAGCAAGATTATGATAACTATGAGCATATTGTTATTGACGGAGCCTCCACCGACGGCACCATAGATATTTTGGCCGAATATGCCACCAAAGGCTGGATAACCTATATATCTGAGCCCGACACCGGCATTTATAACGCCTATAATAAAGGTGTTAAAATGGCAAACGGTGATTATATCGCCTTTTTGAATTCCGATGATTTCTACACGAGGAAAGATGCTTTTTCTATAATTGTCCGCACCTTAGAAGAAAGCCAAGCCGATTTGACATATTCATCTTTTAATGTGGTAGATTTAGCTGGGAAATTTCAATTAGAAACAAAGCCGGCCCTTTCGTTTTTCCCCCTTAAGACTCCCTTTGGGCACCAAACTGTATTTGCCAAAAAGAATGTCTTTGAAGATCTTGATTTTTTTGATGAATCTTATAAAATTGCCGGAGATTATGATTTTCTTGTTCGAGCGCTTTTGCAAGGGTTTTCCCCCGTTGAAATTCCAGGCGTTTTTGTTTCATGGCGAAGGGGTGGAATCTCAGAGACCTGTTTAGGTGTTTGTCGGAGTGAAGACTTGAAGATCATCCAAAAAACTTGTAATTTAACTTTAGTTCAGAGTGAAAAATATTTCACGCCGAAATATTTGCCACCAAAGATTATAAACCCTTTATTGGCCAATTTATCTTCAACTATAAACAAAGAAGATATTTTAAAAAAACATAAAAAACACTTTTTAAAATATCTAAAGAAACAAATTTTTACTTTCAAATGGAGTGAGAAAGGGCATATTGTCAGATTATTAGGAATAACATTTTGGCATAGGATACCGCAATGAAAAAAGCATTAATTACCGGCATAACCGGGCAAGACGGCTCTTATTTAGCCGAACTTTTATTGGCAAAAGGCTATGAAGTTCACGGGCTCATTCGCAGAGCCTCTTCTTTTAATACCCAGCGCATCGACCACATTTTAGGTGATTCCAACTTGTGTGTTCACTATGGTGATTTGACCGATTCCACCAACCTTAACCGGCTGGTGAAAGAGCTGGAACCAGACGAAATATACAATTTAGGCGCCCAATCTCACGTGAAAGTTAGCTGGGATTGCCCCGAATATACGGCAGATTCCGACGGCCTTGGTGCTTTGCGATTGCTGGAAGCCATTCGGAACAACGGCTTGGAAAAGAAGTGCAAATATTATCAAGCCTCGACCTCAGAGCTTTACGGCCTCATTCAAGAGCCGGTGCAATCTGAGACAACGCCCTTTTATCCGCGTTCACCCTATGCTGTAGCCAAGCTATATTCTTATTGGATTACAGTAAATTACCGCGAAAGCTTCGGCCTCTTTGCCTGTAATGGTATTCTTTTTAACCACGAGAGCCCACGCCGCGGCGAAACTTTCGTGACCAGAAAAATCACCATTGCCGCAACTCGCATTTCCCAAGGTCTGCAAGACTGTCTGTACCTTGGCAACTTAGATGCCAAACGAGATTGGGGCCACGCCAAAGACTATGTCGAAGGTATGTGGAGAATGTTGCAAGTTGAGACTCCCGAAGATTACGTTTTGGCAACCAACATC
Organism: uncultured Thermodesulfobacteriota bacterium; assembly: GCA_964368195.1. GTDB lineage: Bacteria > Desulfobacterota > Desulfarculia > Adiutricales > Adiutricaceae > Adiutrix. The sequence continues at coordinate 1,150 of CAYJAF010000096.1, read as the reverse complement.
ACCACCTCTGTGCGTGACTTCTGCACCATGACTTTCGCTAACCTTGGAATTGAAGTTGCATGGAGCGGCGCCGGAGTTGATGAGAAAGCTACCGATAAAGCGACAGGAAAAACATTAGTGGCCGTTGACCCCAAATATTTCCGCCCGGCGGAAGTGGAACTCCTTTTAGGCGACAGCGCCAAAGCGCAAAAGCAATTGGGCTGGAAGCCGCATTACAACTTGGAAATGCTCTGCAAAGAAATGGTGGAATCTGATTTGATTTTAGCCAAAAAAGAAAAAGTGCTTAAAGATAATGGCTTTGAAGTGCACACATCTTTTGTGGATTGATTAGGAGCCCTTACGTGGAAAAATCAGCAAAAATATATGTGGCCGGGCATAACGGCTTGGCGGGTTCGGCCATTGTGCGTGCTTTAAAAGCGCAAGGTTTCAAAAATATTATTGGCAAAAGAAGCGCTGAACTTGATCTTTCTCGTCAAGCTGAAGTTGAAGCGTTTTTTGCTGAAGAAAAGCCGGAATATGTGTTTTTGTGTGCGGCTAAAGTTGGCGGCATCATGGCCAATAGCACTTATCCGGCGGAGTTCATTTATGATAATTTGTTGATTTCCACCAACATCATTCATGCTGCCTATAAATTTGGGGTTAAGAAGCTTCTCAACATGGGGTCTTCGTGCATTTATCCAAGGCTCGCTCCCCAACCAATGAAGGAAGATTGCCTTCTCACTTCTGAACTTGAGCCGACCAATGAAGCCTACGCCATAGCTAAAATTGCGGCTATAAAACTGTGCCGTTATTATAATGAACAGTATGGCACCAACTTTATTTCGGTCATGCCGACGAACCAATACGGTATTGGCGATAATTTTAATATGGAAACAGCGCACTTACTGCCAATGGTAATGCGTCGTTTTCATTTGGCAAAACTCCTTGCCAATAATGATTTTGCGGCGATTAGAAACGATTTACAACGGTATAAGCTTGGCTGGGGATTGGACGAGAAAGTAGATTTCGCCAGCGAAAAGTCCCTTGAAGATACACTGGCAGAAGTGGGAGCGTATCGTGATAGGGTAGTCATGTGGGGCGACGGCTCTGTTTATCGCGAGCTTATGAATAGTGACGATCTAGCCGATGCTTGTTTGTTCCTTATGCAAAA
>CAYJAF010000095.1:0-7101 GCA_964368195.1 uncultured Thermodesulfobacteriota bacterium | reverse complement strand
CGCCTTGTCTTCAAGGTGGGCACAAATATCATGTTCGAAAATAATACCCTTTCCCGTAATCGTCTAAAGGTTTTGGCTCGCCAAGCAGCGGAATTGATGCGCCAAGGGAGGGAAGTAGTTATTGTTACCTCCGGGGCCATTGGGGTGGGTTTTACGAAGTTGGGGTTGCCCGAGCGGCCCACCACCTTAAAAATGCAACAAGCTTGTGCAGCTGTGGGGCAAGTTCACCTTATGGCAGCTTGGGAAAAAGCTCTGGCCGAGGCCGGGCTCATGGCCGCTCAAGTGCTTTTGTCGGCTGATGATCTGGCCGATCGCTTCCGTTTCCTCAACGCCAAAAATACTCTCCTGACCTTATTAGAGCACAAAGTCATCCCCGTTATCAATGAAAACGACACCGTGGCCGTGGACGAATTGAAATTCGGCGATAACGACACCTTGGGGGCTTTGGTAGCCTCATTAATTGAGGCCGAGCTCTTTATCAATTTAAGTGACATTGATGGTCTTTACGATAGCGATCCCCGGAAAAACCCGGAGGCCAAGCATATTCCGCAAGTGGATAAAGTCACCCCGGTGATTTTGGCTTTAGCCGGCGGCGGCGGCCCTTTGGGCTCCGGCGGAATGTGGACAAAAGTGCGGGCCGCCAAAAGACTTTCAGAGCAAGGTTTGGCAAGCGTTTTGGCCCATGGCGGCACGAGAGACGTTTTGCTGAAAATTATTGATGGGCAAGAACTGGGCACTTTTTTTCCGCCTCGGCCTAAAAAATTAACTGGCAAAAAAGGTTGGTTGGCCTTTGCCAGCCGTCCGAAAGGTCAAGTGGTGGTGGACGATGGTTGCGTGTGCGCATTGACTTCCCGTGGGAAGAGTTTACTGCCGCGCGGCATTGTCTCTTTGGTTGGAAGCTTTGCCGCCGGGGCTCCCATTATGGTGGTCAATTCCGAAGGGCAGCCTTTGGCCATGGGCTTGACTAATTACAGCTCTTCTGAAATTGAAAAAATTAAAGGCTGTTCCAGTTGTCAGATTATGGATTTACTTGGTTATCACCATAGTGATGAAGTTATTCATCGTGATAATTTAGTTTTGCTGGAAAGCTTAGCCGGGCCTTCGTAAAGAAACGCTGATTAATCAGCGTTTCTTTAAGTCTTGTCTTATAGGTTTTTGGCCGGATTTTCAATTTTGATATTTTTGATTTTTTTGACTTGCTTCTAAAGACGCTTGGGAGTATAATAATTTTATCTCAAGTTTTAAGCGGAAAATTTAATATTATTAATTACCTCTCTGCAATTTGAACCCCTTATATATGGGTAGAAAGGTGCGATTTAGCCATGATTATTTTAGTTATTAATGCCGGTAGTTCTTCTGTGAAGTATACCTGTTTTGATTTGGGCACCGCCAACAAAGTGTTGGCCGGCGGCTTAATTGAACGTATCGGCCTTGAAGGCACAGCCATGAAGTATACCAACGACAAAGGCGACGTCATCAAAAAAGAAGTGCCGGTGAAAGACGCTCAAGAAGCGGTTAAACTCATTAGCGAATGTTTAGTCGACAGCACTTATGGCGTTTTAAAGAGCCTCGACGAAGTGAAGGCCATTGGTCACCGTGTTGTTCACGGCGGTGAAAGCATTACCGACCCCGTTATCATTGATGATAAGGTCAAAAAAGTTATTAAAGATTGCTTTGCCATTGCTCCTTTACACAACCCTCCCAACTTAATTGGCATTGAAGCTTGCGAAGCTGTTTTCCCCGGCGTGCCTCACGTTGGCGTTTTCGACACCGCCTTCCACTCCACCATGCCGCCGCAAGCTTTCCTTTACGGCTTACCTTATGAGCTTTACACCGAAAGCAATATTCGTCGCTATGGCTTCCACGGCACCAGCCACGCTAACGTTTCGCGCAAAGCTGCCGCCCTTTTGGGTAAACAACCGGCTGATAGCAAAGTCATCGTCTGCCATTTGGGTAACGGTGCCTCCATTAGTGCGGTCTCCGGTGGTCAATGTCAAGATACCTCCATGGGTCTCACTCCCTTGGAAGGTCTTCTCATGGGCACCCGCTGCGGCGATATGGATCCGGCCATTGTTTTCACCCTTATGAAAATGAAAAACTTAAATGTTGATGAAATTGATAACTTCGTCAACAAAAAAAGCGGTATGCTTGGCTTGGCCGGTATTGGCTCTTCTGACTTCCGCGATATTGAAACTGCCGCTGCCGAAGGCAACCAACAGTGCCAACAAGCTCTGGACGTCTATGCTTACCGCATTAAAAAATACATCGGTTCCTATATGGCCGCTATGGGCGGAGCTGATTGTGTTGTCTTCACCGCCGGGGTCGGCGAAAATTCCGATACCGTTCGCTCTTTGGTTTTAAAGGGCATGGAAGGTTTGGGCCTGGTGTTAGATTCGGCCAAAAATAGCGGCCCCGAGCGTGACGCTCGTTTCATCAACGCCGCCGATAGCAAAGTGAAAATTGCCGTTATCCCCACTGACGAAGAGCGGGAAATCGCCGACCAGACTTTTGCCATTGTCTCTAAGTAATCGATGCTGAAAAACTCCCTTTTCAGCGGCGACTAAGTAAGCGTTGATTGATTAGCGTTTCGTAAGAAACTTTTATAAATTCTAACAGGCACTGAAGAACCTAGGGCTTTTTTAAACCCGAAGTTCTTCAGTGCTTTTATTTTGGCATTAGACACCGGGCCACTAGTTGAGGTATAATAAATTTTGCCTACGCAAGGGCGATTGATTGAGTGCTTGCGCAAGGTAACATCGTAATTTCATCTTTAATTTGGAGGAAAGATATGAGAATTTTAATTGTGGGTGCTGATGCCGCCGGAATGAGTGCCGCCAGCCAAATCAGCCGCCGTCAACCAGCTTGGCAGGTGGAAGTTTTTGAAATGGGGCCTCGCAGTTCTTATGCTCTTTGCGGAACTCCTTATTATTTGAGTGGTGTAGTCAAAACGCTGGATGAATTGGTGGCCATAACTCCTGAACAATTTGAGCGCGAGCGGGGCATTAAAGTCCATATCCATCACCAAGTTATGTCTGTTGATGCCGCTGGGAAAACTGTGCTTGTAAAAGATTTGAATTCCGGTGCGGAGCGAAAAGAAGCTTATGACAACTTGGTTATTGCCACCGGGGCAGAGGCCATTGTGCCTAAAGGTTTGGAACCGGGCCCGGCTAATCTCTTTTATTTGCGCAGTTTAGATGATGCTCAAAACATTCGCCTGGCTCTTAAGACTGCCCGCAATGCCGTGGTGGTGGGAGGCGGTTACATTGGCTTGGAAGTAGCTGAAAATTTAGCGGAAAAGGGTTTGAGTGTAACTGTTCTCGGGCGAGAGGTGGCCCCGATTTTTGAGCCGGAATTGCGTGAGCTTGCCGCTCAAATTTTGGCAAAACACGGCGTGAATTTCCGGGCCAATACCGATGCTGTTGGGGTTCGTCAATTGGACGATGGCCGCTTGGAAGTGGCCGCCAGTCAAGGTGAGCCCGTGGAGGCTGATCTCGTTGTGGTGGGGGCGGGCGTAAGGCCGCGAGTTGATTTGGCCGCATCGGCCGGTTTAGAATTGGGCGCTCGGGGAGCAATTAAGGTGGATAGGCAGCAGCGCACTTCCGACCCTCATATTTACGCTGCCGGGGATTGCTGCCAATCTTATCATCTGGTGAGTCAAGAGCAGGTCTACCTCGCTCTGGCTCTGGGGGCCAACCGTCAAGGGCGTGTGGCCGGGCGCAACATTTGCGGCCTTGACGATGAATTCCCCGGCGTTTTAGGCTCTTCGGTGATGAAGCTTTTCGAATTGGGTTTGGCCCGCACCGGCCTTGGTTTGGAAGAAGCTCAAAAGAGCGGTTTTCCCACGGCTGTTAAAACGGTGGTTAAGCAGAACAACCAGCCGGGCTACTACCCCGGTTCGCACAAAATGACAGCTGTTCTCATTCACGAACCCAATAGCGGCCGGATTTTGGGAGCGCAAATAGCGGGCTCCGTGGAAGCTGTGGCCCAGCGTATTAATATGGTCGCCGCCGCCATTATGGGCGGCTTGAAAGTTCGAGATCTAGCCGGGCTGGATACGGCCTATGCCCCGCCTTTTGCCCCTGTTTACGACCCCTTGGTGGTGGCGGCAGAAGTAGCTTTGAAGAAAATGTAGCAAGCTTACAAAATTGGAGGCAGAAATATGACTTGGACTCCTGAAACTTTGCTCTCAGTAGCCGCTGGCTTTTGGACTCCTTGCGTGATTCAAACTGCTGTGCGTTTAGATGTTTTTAGTTTATTAGCTGAAAAACCCCTAACTTGCGCCGAGCTGGCCCAGCGGGCCAATGTCAATGAGCGGGGCCTTGAGTTGCTTGTCACAGCTTTGGCCGCTTTGAAGCTTTTGACGCGCCAAAAAAATGGGCTCGTGTCCCTTACTGCTTTTGCCCAAGAGTATCTCTGCCAACAGTCTGAAGGCTACCTTGGGCATATCATCGCTCATTATGCCAATCTTTTGCCTGCTTGGGCCAAGCTCACGGAAGCTGTACGCCAAGGTTCTCCGCAAGCTTCTGCCGAAATGGAGTCCTCTCCTCGGGAACACCGTAATTTTCTTTTGGGAATGCACAATATCGCTAGCCTGCAAGTTGCGAAATGTGCTTCCAATATCGACTTGAGCGGGCGAAAATACCTGCTTGATTTGGGCGGAGGCCCGGGGAGTTATGCTGTTGAGTTTTGCCGGCTCAATTCCGAATTGAAAGCCACGGTTTTCGACCAAAGGCACTCAGAGCCAATTGCCGCTGAAATTATTGGGCAAAGTGGCCTGGAGGAACGCCTAAATTTTATAGGCGGTGATTTTTTTAAAGATTCTTTGCCTGAAGGCTATGATGTCTTGTGGGTTTCGCAAATAATTCACGCCTACGGCCCTTTGGAATGTGCGGAGTTGTTTGTGAAAGCTGTTCAGGCGGCGGCTCCCAAAGCCCTTATTTTTGTACAGGAATTTTTCCTAGATGACGATTATAACGGCCCGGAATTCCCCGCTCTTTTCGGGCTTAATATGCTGGCCAACACAACTTCCGGCCAAGTTTATTCCCCTTCAGACGTCTCGGAAATGCTTAAAAAGGCAGGGGCTGGCAACATTGAGCTTCTGCCGCTGGAGTTGCCAAATTCTACCCGTATTTTAAGAGCGGAAAAGCTTTGATATAGCATTTGAGTTGACATTATTAAGTGACTAAGGGAATGCTAATTTATTCTTAAGGAAACGTTGGTTAATTAGCATTTCCTTAAGCAGAAAAAATAATAAAAGAGGAATTATGCTTTTTTCCGCAAGTATTCTGGGTGCGCCGTTGGGTAGCCTTTTAGTCTTCCCAATATTGATGCTGACCTTTTTTGATTACGCGAAAGGCAGAGAAGATATTTGGGGCAATATAAGCCTTCGCCAAGTTCCGGCCGATATTCGCCTTGTTTTCACCGGCGACATCATGGCTCACAAAAAGCAAATCGAAATTGCCGAAGTCCACGGAACGCCTGAGAATCCTTACAACTTTTCGCCGCAATTCAAGCATGTTGCCCACCTTCTTAAGGGAGATTTAGTTGTGGGCAACTTTGAAACCGTGGTCAAGGGCACCGGCCCCTATCAGGGTTACCCGAGCTTTAACACCCCCGATTCTTTAGCTGATGCCCTTTTGGCAGTGAATTTTAACGTGCTTTTACTGGCCAATAACCACATTCTTGACCAAGGGGTGGCGGCGGGGCTACGCACCGACGAGTTCTTGCGCTCCAAAGGCTTTGTCACCGCCGGAATCAGCCAGTCAAAAGAGACGAACCAGTGGCCAATCGTGGAAGTGAAGGGCTATAAAATTGGTATTATTAATGGTACTTATGGGAGCAATTGGCCTCTGTCGAGCTTCAAAGAACCCGTTTTTGTACCCATCACCACCGAAATGGACATCGCCGCTGATGTGAAAAGCTTGCGCCAGCGAGGGGTAGATTACATAATCGCTTCCTTCCACTGGGGGCCGGAATATGTTAAATCTCCCAATTCCTGGCAAAAAGCCATGGCTCAAGAATGCTTTGACGCCGGGGTTGATCTTGTGGTTGGCCATCATCCCCATGTTTTGCAGCCCATGGAAGCGATTTCAGAAAATGGTAAAACGCAGTTTGTGGCTTGGTCGTTGGGGAATTTCATTTCCTCTCAGCGCACTTTACCCCGTGAGCGCACAGTTATTTTAGCTGTCGATTTGAAATCAACAGATGGCTTCAGTTTGCAACTAGAGAAGGTTTCTGCCGCTCCTCTTTACGTTGATATGCAATATGGCGTAAAGGCCCAGCTCTTGCCCACCCGTTTTGGCGCAATGTCTCTGGAGGAAAACCCATCGGTGCCGGCAGGAGTTGACCCCGGTGTCTTTCAAGAGATTCGGGCCTCTCGCACTTTGCAAAATAAGCTGCAAAACATTCATAAAGAAATTTTGAGCTTTTTGGATTTGCCCACCCATAGTGACGCCAATGGTTTTCACACCGTGTGGCAGAAACCGAATTTGTTTAGCCCATTGGTTGAGAGCCAGCCCACAGCACCTTAAGGGGTACGTCAATCTAGTTTAAGAATTTTTCTGGGGGGAAACTTTTTTGAAAAAAAGTTTCCCCCCAGACCCCCCATCAAAAAACTTTTACGGGCGTGGGTTCAGTGGTCGGCTCTTTCCTTTTTACTTCGTAAAAAGTCGGAGCCGACCACTGAACCCACGCCGAAAATGTTATTTTAATGAGTACTCAGAGGGTAATCTCTTGTTTAAAAATATTTATCCCAGATAAATTTTAAATTAGATTGACGTGTTTGTCCTTTCAGGGCGAGAGAGTCTTATTTTATTTCGCCGACAGCAGTTAAATGTCCTATATTATTTAAAAATTTATGGGTGCGCAAAATGCAAGGGCGACGTAGGAGAACTTTTCAGGAATTGAAGCCATAAGCCCTACTGTTTGAGCGCTAGCGAGTTGTAGGGCTTAAAGGCTCAATTACAGAAAAGTTACTCCGTAGGAGCCCGTGGTGCTAATAAATAAGACGCTCTTGCCGTGTTTGCTCTTTAACTTTAGTTGGCAAAAAGATGATAAATGGTGTAAAGTATAGTATTAAGGAAATGCTAGCCTTTCCTTAAG
>CAYJAF010000094.1:0-7251 GCA_964368195.1 uncultured Thermodesulfobacteriota bacterium | reverse complement strand
CTGTTCAGCGGGACATCATCAATTCCGAATATCAAGCAATGGCCGCCGAAATTGATCGGATTGCCAACGCCACCAACTTCAACGGCATTAAGCTTCTGGACGGCTCGGTTTCCAACCAACACGGCGGACAAGGCCTTAAAGTCCACTTTGGCGTTTCAAACAATGCCGCCGAAGACTATTACTTCATCGACATTGGCGACGCTCGGGCCACCACCAGCACAGGGCTCCAAGTCGGCGGCGATGCCAAAAATGATATTTGGGCCCAAGGTGCGGCGGCCAGCAGTGAAATAGCCGGTGCCGGGTGTTGCGTGGGTGGTTTTGACAGCCTCAACGGCGATGCCGAATTTACTGAAGGCCAAGCTTTTGCTTACGGCTATAACTGGGATTGGGAACAAGACACCGACGCCAATCTTCTAAATGGGAAATACACCGCCGGGATGTATCAAGTTTCAGCGGGCGCAAGCCTTCAAGACTTGGTGGATAAAGTCAACACCGGCACCCAAAGCCGGGTGGGCATTAAGTTTGCTGATTCCGGGCTCACCAATGCCGAACTCTTAGGCGGGACCGCTGCTTCCGCTGTATCAGCTTTTGCTGTTTGTATTGGCGAAGAAGCTTATACTTGGGGCTCGCAAAGCGCCGCTAAAACTGTCGTCGACGACAACAAAGATTTCCTTAGAGTTGATGGCGACACCGCAGGTGTGGCAGTTAAATCGCTGGTGAGTGCTATTAATAATAATGATGGCTCTGAATTTTGGGCCATGTATGACAGTGCCAATGGCACAGCTTACGCCTTTGCCAAAGAAGGCGGCGACAATAACGACCTTCAAGCTTGTGAAGTAGTTATTAAAGGTTCAGCAACAGGAACAAGATGGGCCAACAGTGCTGCGGCTAATGTTTCCTTTGAAAATTTGGCCACAGGCGCAATAACCAGTGCCGGGGGCAGCTTTAGCCTGGGCGGCGAGCACTGGGCCACCATGACTCCTGTGCTCACAGCGGCCAATGGCGGAAATGAAACCTGGAACGTCACCTTGGAAGGCCGCGATGTCGGCTCGGAACGCGATGTCTGGATTGCCAACATTGGTGCCGGGGCGGCCGGAACTTTCGATTTTGATACCGGCGGCACCGTTGCTGACGGGGCCGGAAGCGACTACCAGCTCCTTGGCATCGGCAGCGCCGTTTCTAATGTCAATGGTTTGGAGAGAGAAGCTTTCATTCAAGTGCAAAATGCCGCCGATGCCGAGTGGGCCGGGGCCGAAGTGCGCACCCAATCTTCCGCACAAGAAGCCTTGGATGCTCTCACCGACGCCATCATTGAAAAAGATAAAATCCGGGCCGATTTGGGGGCCATGCAAAACCGCTTGGAAAACACCATGACAAACTTGGAAATTCAGGCGGAAAACTTACAAGCTTCTGAAAGCCGCATCTCCGATGTGGACGTGGCGCAAGAAATGACGGAGTTCACTAAAAATAATGTTTTAGTCCAAGCCGCCACCAGCATGCTGGCTCAAGCGAATTCCATGAGCTCTTTGGCCCTTAGTTTAATCGCTTAATTTATTTAGAAAATAATTTCAAATCTTTAAACCATGGCGGAGGATTCTTCAATCTTCCGCCATTTTTTTATCACCTACCCTTCACTTTAAGCTCTTCGAAAAATCTAATTTACCCCTTTAACACCTTTCTTTAAAACACTCTGATTACGATTACTTAGTTTGGAAAATGTCACTTGCAAAAAATGAATTTTGCTTAAAAATTTTTCTAAGAAAGTTCTGCCTTTCTTCAGATGATCTTGAAAAAGCTTAACCTCTCTCTCTTCTTCAGATTAAGGTGAGAGTCAAGGTGATGGCGAAGTTTTTTCTGGAGTTTAGAAAATATTTTCAGCAAATGGACACTTTTGTTAAAGCGTTGATATGACTTGAAATAAAGCTTTATTTATTAATCTCTTTGCGCTTTGAAGTCGATAGATTGCCAAGAGATGAAAAAACTAAAGGGTGGTTTTCTACCCTTTCCATAGTTTGAAAATTTTAAGGGGGTATAAAGTTTTATTTCGGTTCGTTTTTATAATAGTGGCTCTCTTGGGCAAGCATTGATTGATCAGCTTTTCCTTAAAGACCCACAAATAACTTAAAACACATCGGGCAAGGACGCCCATCCTATTTATCTAGGAACCTCAAGGAGGAAATTATGGCTATCACTATTAATAACAACGCAATGGCTGCAAATGCCGCTCGGAACTTGAATAACAGCTACAGTAACTTAAGCACCAGCACTCAACGTCTGTCTTCCGGTTTGCGCATTAACAGCGCCGCCGACGACGCCGCCGGTTTGGCCATTCGTGAAATCATGAAGGCCGACATTGCCGTTACCCAACAAGGCTTGCGGAACGCTGCTGACGCCATCAGCTTAATTCAAACAGCCGACGGCGCCTTGGGCGTTATCGACGAAAAACTCATTCGGATGAAAGAGCTTGCTGAACAGGCCGCCAACGGCACCTATACCACCGTTCAACGGGACATCATCAACTCTGAATATCAAGCAATGGCCGCTGAAATTGACCGGATCGCCAATGCCACCAACTTCAACGGCATTAAACTTCTTGATGGCTCTGTTTCCAACCAACACGGCGGTCAAGGCCTTAAAATTCACTTTGGCGTTTCAAATAATGCCGCTGAAGATTATTACTTCATCGACATTGGCGACGCTCGGGCCACCACCAGCACCGGCCTTCAAGTCGGTGGCGACGCTAAAAACGACATCTGGGCTCAAGGTGCGGCTGCCGCAGGGGAAGCTGCCGGGGCCGGTTGTTGCGTGGCCGGTTTTGAGAGCTTAGATGAGCCTGCCGGTTTTACCGACGGCGAATCCTTTGCTTACGGCTATAACTGGGATTGGACCGAAGATGCCGACACCAGCCTTTTAAGCGGCAAATATACCGCCGGTATGTATACCATGTCATCAGCCGACAGCTTGCAAGACTTGGTGAATGCAGTCAACGAGGGCACCCAAAGCCGGGTGGGCATTCAGTTTGATAGGGCCGCCACTAACTCTGCTTTGGTGGGCAACAGCTCGACTAACGTAGCCGGCTTTGCTGTTTGCGTTGGTGATGAAGTTTACGGTTGGGGAAGTGCCACCGCTGTTAGTGCTGGCTCTGATCACACCAAAGAAGTCACCATGGTCTTTGAACGGGAAGCCAGCAGGGCCGCAGCAGCTGGGACTTCAGCCGGTGGTAATGCTGCCAAATACTTGACAAGTGCCATTAACAACAATGAAGATTCCGAATTCTGGGCCATGTATGACAGTGCCAATAACACCGTCTACACTTTTGCCAAAGAAGGTGGCGATAAGAACAATCTTGAAGCTTGTGAAGTCTTGATGAAAAGCAGTGCCACAAGTTCTGCCAATGTAAGGGCAGCAGCTGAGCTTGTTTCTTTTGAAAACGTGGCCACCGGTGTGGTAAGCAGTGCCGGGGCTAACTTCAGCTTGGGTGGTGAACATTGGGGCACCATGACTCCCATTCAAACCGGCGTTGATAACGGTAATGAAGTGTGGAACGTAACCATTGAAGGGCGCGATGTCGGCTCTGAACGCGACATTTGGATAGCCAACATTGGCGATGGGGCCCCCGGTGTTTACGATTTCGATACCGGCGGCAAAATTGCCAGTGCCAGCGGAAGCTCCACCCAGCTCATCGGCATGGGTAGCGATGTCAACAACATCACCGGCATGGATCGCGAATCTTTCATCGAAGTGCAAAACGCTTCTGATGCACCTTGGGCCGGGGCTGAAGTGCGCACCCAATCTTCCGCTCAGGAAGCTTTGGACGCCCTCACCGACGCCATCGTGGAAAAAGATAAAATCCGGGCCGACTTAGGTGCCATGCAAAACCGCCTGGAAAACACCATGACTAACTTGGAAATTCAAGCGGAAAACTTGCAAGCGTCTGAAAGCCGCATCTCTGACGTTGACGTGGCCCAAGAAATGACCGAATTTACGAAAAACAACGTGCTAGTCCAAGCAGCAACAAGTATGCTGGCCCAGGCTAACTCCATGAGCCAATTGGCCTTATCCTTAATCGGATAACCGTAAAAAAGCTATAAGGGGGGGATTTTCGTCCTCTCCTTATAGCTTGAAAAGCTTACAAAATTAAATTTTCAGGCTGGGAAATGGGGAAACCCATTTGAAGAGAATTATTTGTCAGCTCATCGAAGGCCAAAAGTTTTCTAACCTTTTAGTTTATGTGTAATTTAAATAATTAAACTAAAAGAAAAGGAAGCTCAGCAAACGGAGGACAAAATGGGACTAGCATCAGCGAAAAAGCCGATTGCCCACTGTGCCGCCGGAAGCTTGGGAGGGACTTTGGGGCGCTTAAATAAATCATTTAGGTGCCTTGTTCGAGTACAAAATCGTCAAATGACAACGTGCTCTTTACTCTGCCAAGAAACAAAAATGGTCGAGCTCTATTTCATCGAACCGGCTGAGCTGGTTCTTCTCAACCAACATTTACGTTTGATGGAAGATTCGTGGTGGCCTAATTTAGCCCCCACACCACATTTCAGCTATATCAATGTAAGGCTGTTTAGCTTAAAAGAAATCGCTAAAGGATATTTAGCTGCTCGCCATGTGCGCCGCAGCGGTGAATATCAGTCTTTGGCTTTGGCTTTGAGCAAGTTAAAAAACTCCGAACAACAATGGATGTGACATCAAACGATTTTGGCACTTCTCAAACTCCGGTCTCGCTTTTAATGCCTCATTTCAGTTAGGCGCTAAAAAAGCCGAAGGGATTTCTTCCCTTCGGCTTTATTCAAATTCAAGCATCAAAATTAACGATTTTAGCAAAAGAGACAGGCTCCAAGCTTGCCCCCCCAACTAAAGCCCCATCAATATCGGCTTGAGCCATAAGTTGAGCCACATTGTCTGGTTTTACGGAACCTCCATAGAGAATACGCACGCCGACGGCCCAAGCTTCTCCAAAGCACTTTGCCAGTTCAGCACGTAAATAGGCATGAACTTCTTGAGCTTGTTCCGGGGTGGCTGTGCGGCCTGTGCCAATGGCCCAAACGGGTTCATAAGCCACCACCAAGGTGGCCAGTTCAGCGGCTGTGAAACCGGCCAAGGCTCCCTTTAATTGGGTGCTTAAGACTTGGAAGGTTTGCTCACCTTCTCGCTCAGTGAGTGTTTCTCCCAAGCAGAGAATGGGAATGAGCTTGGCTTCTTGGGCGGCTTTAATTTTTTTATTAACAGTTTCATCTGTTTCGCCAAAGAGCTGACGACGCTCGCTGTGGCCGATGATGGCAAGGGCAGCACCTGTGGCCGCAACCATAGGAGCAGAGATTTCGCCGGTAAAGGCTCCTTCTTTTTCCCAGTAGAGGTTTTGAGCCGCAATCATGACGGGAGTTCCGCTTGCGGCCTCCACTGAGGCTTCCAAACTGGGAAACGGGACACCCAAAGCAACTTCACGGTCTGTTTTAAAGGGCGAAATCAGTGGAAATAATTCGCTAAAAAAGTGACGGGCTTCTGAGCTGGTTTTAAACATTTTCCAATTGCCGGCCAAAAGTGGTTTTCTGGTCATTTTTCACCTTCTAGGGGAGGGTTTGAATTCAGGGGCGTTGGCGCAAGGCCTCTAAAGCCACCAAAGGTTGTCCGGCCAGAGCTTTAAAAAAAGCACTGCCACCGGTGGATAAAAAAGATATTTGGCTGCGAGAGCCCATTTTCAAAATAGCACTTGAAGTGTCTACGCCGCCGGCCAAAGTAACCCCCTGACAGTTGGCCAGAGCTTGGACAACCATGGCTGTCCCTTTGGCGTAAGAAGGAGTTTCAAAGGAACCCATGGGGCCACTCCAAATTATTGTTTGGCTTTCGTTTAGCACATTTTTGAACCAAAGGCAACTTGCCGGGCCAATATCTTTGGGGATGTCTGTTGAGGTCAAGTGCTGAACGGCTGTGACGCCTGTTCGCCCGGTGGCCGAGACGGTGACGGCATCTATGGGGATAAATAGTTTCGCACAAGAACTGCTCGCCCTCGGCTTTAGGATCAATTCCATTTCCGTCAAGAGCTGTGGCGGTAAATTATAGTGTGAAATATCGTGACCAAAGGCACGGCGGGCTAAGATGTCACCAATTAAGCCGCCCACAATAACGTTGTCGGCCAGCGTCATAAGCTTTGTTAAGACTGCCCATTTGGCCTCGATGTGTTGTCCGCCGACAATTGCGGTCAAGGGACGAGGGGGGTCACTTAAGGCCAGATTTATGGCTCTGAGCTCGTTACGTAAAGCAAAGCCGGCCAGAGCTGTTTTCATAAATTTAGTGATGGTCACCATGGAGACATGGGAGCGATGGCACACACCAAAGGCATCGTTGACATAGACATCGGCCAGAGAGCTGAGCTCTTGAGCAAAGGCCAAGTCGCCGGAGGCTTCTCCGGGATGGAAGCGTAAATTTTCCAGTAACAAAATTTGACCGGGCCGCAAAGCATCTATGCGGCGAGAGACCTCTGCCCCAACCGGCTCAGGAGAAAAAACGACTTCAGCCTCCCAAATGCGGCTGAGGCGTCTGGTCATAGGCCCTAAGCTCATTTTAGGATCCGGCATATCGCCGCCGATCAAAGGGTTGCGGAAGTGGCTGGCTAAAATGACGGTGGCCCTTCTATCCAACAAATAGTCTATAGTTGGTCGCAGGGCGCGCAGGCGGCCATCATCATTCATAGTTCCATTTTCATCGACCGGAACATTGAAATCAGCCCGCAAAAGAATTCGTTTTCCGCTGGGATCGTAGTCACCCAGAAAAGGAAGCTCTTTAATTAAGGAGCTAAGGTTATAGTCATTGTTGACCTTTTCATGCATAATCATCTCCTGGCCCACTTTGTTCGCGGCCGTTTAAGTCCGGTGTTTACATCTTTTATTATGCTCCTTGAGGTTATATTGAATATTATCAAGATTAGCAAAAAAAAACTTTCTTGACAAGCAGTTCGCATTCATCACCAGGGCAAGAGCGTCTTATTTGCCGACGCTACGGGCTCCGTTGGCGCAACTTTTCTGTAATTGAGCCCTTAAGCCCTACAACTCGCTAACGCTCAAACAGTCGGGCTTATGGCTTCAATTCCTGAAAAGTTCTCCTCCGTCGCCCTTGCATTTTGTGCGGCCATAAATTTTTAAATAATATCGGATGTTTATCTGCTGCAAGCAAAATAAAATAAGACGCTCTTACCCTGCATTCATCACAGGCGGGGGAAAAATTATGCCCTACGATTTCCTTTAATCA
>CAYJAF010000093.1:0-7366 GCA_964368195.1 uncultured Thermodesulfobacteriota bacterium | reverse complement strand
TATAATTTTTCGGGCTCCGTTGGCGCAACTTTTCCGTCGCCCCCAGATCTTATCAGCACCGGCAAATTAGATTGACGTGATGGTATAGGAAACACTGATTAATCAGCGATTTTCACTTTTGTGCGCCCCAAAGTTTTTAAACTTTGAAGCTCTGTGGTGGAAACTTGTTTCAATAAGTGCGTGAGATAAATGGTATTATTATGCCACAGGGGTTCGCTTAAAATTTCAGGAGTTATTTCAGCCGCCTTTTTAAAAAGAGGCGTGCCCGGCACCGGGGAAAATTCGCATAACTTCCCAATCGCTCCGCTTTCGACCACAAACTCAATGGTTCTAAGCACATCCTTTAAATTTTGGCCGGGCAAACCAACCAGCACATAAGTGCCTAAATTCTCGCGCTTAAAGCCTATTTCACGCAAAGTTTCAACCACCTTTTGATATTGAGCGGCCTTAAGTTTAGTTGCGCTTAAAGCAAGGGTGTAATCATCCAGGCCCTCAAGGCTTAAACGGAGGCTGGTAAAGCCAAGGTCGAACATAATACGGGCGCATTTTTCATCAAGCATCGACACAGCCAAGCCATTGGGCACGTGAAATTTGAGCTCGCCAAAGGCGCACAACTCTTCAGCTAAAGGATAAAAACGCTTTTCCTTTTGCCACAAGAGGGCGTCGTCATAAAAGGCCACGTTTTTACTCGGGGCCCAAGAAAGCTGCTGGCGGAGGTCGGCGACAATATCAGACGGAGAGCGAGGGTAGAATTGCGGCGTTAAAATAGAAGAGGCGCAATATTGACAAGCCAAAGGGCAACCGCTGGAAGTGTTTAAAATCGCATAGCCGGGGTTTTCGTAAAGATCCATTGCCGGGGATAAGCCGGGCGGGAAATCATTTGTCAAGCAGAGGAAATCGGCTCCACTTTGGCGGGCATGTTCAGAGCAAAGGCGGGCGTAGAGCCCACCTAAAATGATGGGCACGTCGGGATAGAATTTCTTAAGCACCGAAATTGACTCAAAAACTCCCGGATACCAGTAAGTCATGATTGAGGTGACCAAGATTATATCAGGCTTGGGGAGCTTCTGTAGCTTGGCCGATATTTCTTCCGGCCCCAAACCGAAACGGTAATAGGGGCGTTCCACTGCGGCCAATGAGAGGGGAGTGGGCACTTTTTGGCGAGAGACGGCCCAGCGGCCGTGGGTGAGTTCTTTTGTGCGGGCTTCGGCAACGCAATCTAATAAATGAACTTGATTTCCTTGGCGGCGCAATTGGCCTAAGACATTTAAAAGTCCCAAGGGTTTCGCCCACAAATCAAAATGGGCAAAATCAAAAACAGCAGGGTTGATGCCTAAAATAATTTTATTGGTTAAGTTGTTGATTTTAAAAGTGTTAAAAGTCATGGAGGCGATTTCTTTAAGCTACCCCAACTCGAGGGCAACGGTCGTTTAAAGGGCATTCCAAACAGCGGGGGCCTCTGGCCCGACAAAGAGCTCGCCCGTGGGCAATGGCTTGGTGAGAAAAGAGAACCCATGTCTTTGTGGGTAAAATTTTTGCCAAATCAGCCTCTACTTTTTCGGGGTTTTGCTCTAAGGTGAGCCCGAAGCGGCGGCTGAGACGCCCAAGGTGGGTATCGACCGTTAAGCCCGGAACCCCGAAGGCATTGCCTAAAACGACGTTTGCCGTTTTGCGTCCTACTCCGGGCAGTTTCACTAAATCATCTAACTTATTCGGCACTTCGCCTTTATGCTCATGGAGCAAGCGAATGCTTAAAGCTAAAATATTTTTTGCTTTGTTATGGTAGAAGCCGCAGGGTTTTACGATGTTTTCCAGTTCACCCAAATCGGCTTCGGCCATGGCGGCGGCGTCGGGGAAACGTCTAAAAAGCTCGGGAGTCGTGCGGTTTACCCTTTCGTCTGTGCATTGCGCCGACAACACGGTGGCCACCAAAAGTTGAAAGGGGGTGCTAAACTCCAAAGAGCAGCGGGCCTCCGGGTATTGGTCGGCAAAAAAGCTTATAATTTCTTTGGCCCAGGCTTTTTTATTCTTTTTTATCTTCATAGTTTTCCTTAAGGAAATGTTATTTAATCAGCGTTTCCTAAAATATTTTGCCACTAAACAGAGAGCTCCTTGCGGGAGTCCGAGTAATACATAATTCTATTTACCATATAGTTATAAAAATCAAAATATAAGTTGTCATCAATTTGTGGGCACGAGAGCACCTTCAAGCTATAGGGCTCTTGCCCCTTCTTAAATGGTGGATGCTTATGGTCATATGAGCTCATGACAAAGCCCAGCCGCTCATAGAAAGCTTTGCGCCTGAGGGAAATTTCATCTATTGGCGGGTCAATTTCCAAAATGAGCGGAACATTTGCCGAAGCTTTGAGCCGGGTTAATATTTGGGTGCCGATGTTTTGGCCTCTGGCGCTTTCTGTAACGGCCAAATGCTCAATATAAACAAAGCTTTTTGCCTGCCAAGTGAGTAGTAAGCCTATGGTTTCATTCCCATTTTTAACGGCTTCAAAATAGTAATCTTTATCGGCCAAGGCTTCGATCTGGTCGTCGAGATACCTTTGCTCGAAAATAGGAAAGCTATTTTGATATATCTCGTAAACTTCTTTAAATTCCGGGCTCTTACTGTCAGTAATTCTTTTAAATTCCATTTGAATTCCCTCTGTTATCCTGACTTAACGAAATGCTGGTTAGTCAGCGTTTCGTTAAGAATTTGGCATGACGGTCTGTTTGCTTGGGAGCTCCCTTTGTAAAAGACGGGCGAGTTGAAACTTCGTGGCTCGGGTTGAGATAGCTGTGCTGACGGAGGCGCTCAGCGTCGGAGTGGGCCACGTTTAAGGGTTTGCCATCTGGGCCGGTGGCAGCGAAATACATGGCAGTGGCTACTGTGCCGGGAGTGGGAATAAAACACTGCACTTGTTGCGGTTGCCAAGAGCGGTCGCCAAACCATTTTTTGAGGGTGGCCATTTTTTGCGCCGATGAGCCGGGGTAGGCACTAATTAAATAGGGAATTAAATAGTGCTTTGGTGGGCTGAGTTTCTTAAATAGCGTTAAAAACTTTTCAAACATTTGCCAAGGCGGTTTCCGCATGAGATCTAAAACGCCGGAGTCAAAGTGTTCAGGGGCAACTTTCAGCTGACCACCCACGAAATTTTGCAAGAAAATCGCCAATGAGCTCTCATCTTCCAGGAATAAATCATAACGCACCCCCGAGGCCACCCGCACCTGTTTAACTTCAGGTAGTGCGGCCAAAGTGCTCAATAAGCCCACCCAGGGCTTTTGATTTGCCTGTAAATGGGGGCAAATTTGGGGCCATAAGCAACTTTGGCGGAGGCATTTTCGACCTGAACGGCGGCAGCTAGCTCCCCAAAAATTTGCCGTAGCCGCCCCAACATCACTTAAGGCTATTGGCTTTGTTTTTGCCAGCTTCTGCGCCTCTGAAATGATGGAATCTTGCGACCGGGAAATAATGTGCCGCCCTTGGTGGAGGGCAAGGGAGCAAAAAGCGCAAGCCCCGCCGCATCCTCGGTGGGTAGTGAGGCTGGTGGTCAACATTTGAGCTGCCGGAATCGGCTCTTTATACGAAGGGTGGGCTTTTCTGGTGAAGGGCAGCCCGTAAATGAAGTCAAGCTCTTCGCCGGTTAAACTTGGGGCCGGGGGGTTGATTAAAACGGCTCGTCCGGCTGAAATCTGATAAGTTGCGTGGTTTTTGTGATGCACTTGCTCTTCGGCTGCATAGGCACTTGCCAATAAAAGGCGCCGATCTTCCAAGATGGCCTCATGGCTGGGGAGTTCCAAAGCAGAGCCAAAATCGTCTTGAGCGTTTAAGGCGACCGCCGTCCCACCAATGCCGTTCAAATCTGAATTTCCGGCAGCCAAACGTTTCGCTATTGTTAAAAGGGGAATTTCACCGGGGCCATAAATTAAGAGGTCTGCTTTGGCCTCCAATAAAAATGAGCGGCGCAATTTGTCTTGCCAGAAATCGTAATGGCTCAAACGGCGGAGAGAAGCTTCCAAGCCTCCGATAAATACCGGTAAACCAGGGAAAGCCGCCCGAGCCAAACTAGTGTAGACTAAGCTTGCTCGATTGGGACGAGCTCCGCACCGCCCACCGGGGGTGAGGGAATCGGTGGAGCGTTTTTTGCGGAAAGCCGTGTAATGAGCCAGCATGGAATCCATGGCCCCGGCACTGATGGCCAAAAAGAGCCTCGGTCGCCCCATGACCAGGAAATCCTCCGGGCCATCTTGCCAGCGCGGTTGAGAAATGAGCCCCACCCGAAACCCATGGGCCACCAGCCACCGCCCCAATAGTGCCGGGCCTTGGGCAGGGTGGTCTAAATAGGCATCTCCTTGGACTAACAGAATGTCAAGCTCAGGCCAGCCAATGGCCGTCATCTCCTTTTGAGTGGTGGGTAAAAAGGTGGGCTGGCTGAGATTTTGAGGCGGCATATTTTTGTTCCAGTATTTTTTTTCGAAAAAGCATTTGCTTTTTCCACTGAGAAGTGTTATAAATTTCTTTGCTTCTTTTTTCAATCTCGGGATGTAGCTCAGACTGGTAGAGCACTGCGTTCGGGACGCAGGGGCCGCTGGTTCAAATCCAGTCATCCCGACCATTTTTTATCCCATTTATTTATCTAGCAAATCTACGATTTCTTTCGCATTTCTAAAATATACCACAACTACAGCTAAATGTCACGACTGCCAATTGGTTCGTTAAAAGGCTATGCATTTTAATTTGCGTCGCTCACCTTGGGGGTGCTTCTCCAAAAGCTCCCTTATTTTAATTCCTTCGGCTTCGCTTCACTTCGGCTGGTGCCTTCGTTCCGCTCAGCTAGGCGGAATTAAAATTGCGGAATCTTTTGGAGAAGCACCCCCTTCGGTTTCGCTTTAGGCATAGATTAAAAAGACTGTGGTTGTAATTTAATGGTTATTTATAAATTCAGGTTAAGGTTTAATGGAAACGTAAGCGAACCAAAGGGGCTAGGTCACCCAAATATCATGCAATTTTAACTCCGCCTAATGAGCGAAACGAAGGCACCAGCCGAAGTGGAGTGAAGCCGAAGGAGTTAAAATAAAGGATATTTGGGTGACCTAGCCCCGAAGGTGAGCGATGGCAATTATAACATATCAGCCCTTGGGAAAAATCAATTGACACAAGATAAAAGGAGTGAACCATGCGGGAAGTTTTAGGATTTTTGCAAAACAGCCGTGTTTTCTTTTTGGCCACCACCCAAGGTGACCAACCGAAAGCCCGCCCTTTGGGTTTTGTGATGGCCTTTGAGGGGAAAATTTATTTTGGTGTTGGCGACGAAAAAGACGTCTATAAACAAATGCAAGCCAACCCCAAAGTTGAAATTGTCTCGGTGAATCAAGAGGGCAATTGGTTGCGCTTAACGGGCCGGGCCTCTTTTGATTTGCGCCCGGAAGTCTTCACAGCGGCAGTGGATATTTTACCGGTGCTGGGGGAAATGTATGGTTCAGACGCCCCACGCTTTGCCACTTTTTATTTAAGCGAAGCCACCGCCACTTTCCTTGATTTAAGCGGCCCCATAAAGACAATTACCCTGTAAATATATACAAGCATTAAGGAAACGCAGAGAGACTTATTAGCGTTTGTTAAGAAAGCCCCGAGAGGAAACTCCCGGGGCTTTTTTTAGTTGTCATGAGCGGAGGTTCTTTCCCACGATTTAAAAGCCATTGTTTCCTGTGGGCGAAACCGGTGGGCCCACGGTGGATAAATCTTGGGTTGCGGCCTCTTCCATGGTGGAATCAATTAAGCGCCGTTCCAACTCCTCTTGACTCAAGGGAGGAGGCCCACTGGGAACGCGCGGACGTCTTAGTTGCGGTGGCGGAGGAGAAAGCGGCGGATTCGTCGCAGGGGCTCCAGCCGTAGTGCCACCGGTGGTGAGATTTGGTTGCACAGCCGGTGCTGTTGCTCCCGTCATGTCTGATGGCATGGTGGAGAGTCCCGGAGTTGTGGTTGCCGCCGGAGGCGTCGGCGCTTGCTTGGTGGCCGGACTTGGCTCTTCGTCCCAAATCATAATGCTAATGCGCCGATTTAAGGGGTCGTTGGGATCTTTGTCTGCCAAGGGCTGGGTGGCGGCATAGCCAATAACAGAGCTCAAGCGGTCGTCGGCAATGCCGCTGTTGGCAAGATAAATGCGGGCAGCGGAAGCACGGGCGGTGGAGAGTTCCCAATTGGTCATGCGTTGACCGGCAAAGGTGAGGGCGTCGGTGTGGCCTTCAATAGAAATTTTGTTGGGAATGGTGCTTAGGCGTCCGGCTACAACAGAGAAAATATCTTTCGCCTCTTGAGTCAAACGCGGGCCGCCGGAGGAAAAAAGTGGGCGGCCATCTTGGTCGACAATTTGAATCCTCAAACCGCCTTTGACTTTTTCTACTAGAACCTGTCCCGCCGCCGCATCACCGAGGCTACCTTCAATTTGGCTTTGTAACCCTTGGGCAAATTCCTGCTGCCCGGCTGTGAGCGGAGCAGCTGCTTGACTTTCGGCATAAGCCCCCTGGCCGGGAGTCCCTTGGCTATCTGGGTAGTCTGGGCTTTGAGTTTCGGCAAACCCGGAATCACCGGCCCCTTCACCGCCGTCAACGCCCGCCGGCAGGCTATCTAAATCTTTCAGAACTTCTTCGGTAGTTTTAATTAAAGCCGCCATTTGCGCTTGGGCAGATTCCGAATCAGCCTCCACATCAACGGTGGCGTCGCCATCGCTTCTTTGCGAAAAGCAACCGCCTTCTAAAACGCTCGGTTGCTGGGCCCCACCTTCGGTGAAAGCCGAGGGCAAACCGCCATTAAAAACAGCGTCATACATTGTCAATTCATTAAAGTAATCAGCCAAAGCCTGGCGACCTGC
This sequence comes from uncultured Thermodesulfobacteriota bacterium, assembly GCA_964368195.1. Lineage (GTDB taxonomy): Bacteria > Desulfobacterota > Desulfarculia > Adiutricales > Adiutricaceae > Adiutrix. The sequence goes on along the minus strand of CAYJAF010000093.1, from coordinate 503 downwards.
TTCTGATGAAATGGCCAGAAGCCACATAACCAAAAAGAAGGCCATCATTGCGGTAACGAAGTCGGCATAAGCCACCTTCCAGCTGCCGCCGTGGTGGCCGCCGTGACCTTTTTTGATAACTTTTTTTATGATAGGCGGTTTTTTATCGCCACTCATGTTTCTGCTCCTGGCCGACTTTTCTTAGGGAAACGCTGATTTATTCTGCCTGCAGAATAAATCAGCAAGGCACGCACGCCTCACATGAGCCCTTCGGGACGGAAAACCATGGGTTTTTCTCTCATTTCGGCTGCGCCGAAGTTGGCAAATTGCCAACTTCGCAAGGAAACGCTAATTAATCAGCGTTTCCTTAGCCAACTTAAGTAACCGCTGATTAATTCTCTGTGAGAATAAATCAGCAAGGCACGCACGCCTCACATGAGCCCTACGGGACGGAAAACCATGGGTTTTCCTCTCATTTCGGCTGCGCCGAAGTTGGCAAATTGCCAACTTCGCAAGGAAACGCT
>CAYJAF010000092.1:0-7371 GCA_964368195.1 uncultured Thermodesulfobacteriota bacterium | reverse complement strand
AGTCGATGCTGAAAAACTCCCCTTTGGGCGTTTTTCAGCGAGGCACGCTGGCTTTTGCACCCTTATTTGCGTTCGCAAAAGGCCGCCGGAAGTGAATTCCGGCTGGTGCTTCGCCTGCGGGGCGCCTGCCAAGCGGCAGTCGCCTTAGCCGCCGCTACCAGCATTTTCACGAGAAAAATATACCGGGTTTTGCTAAAAAGGGCGTAATTCCCTTGCATATTTTCCCCTTGATTTTTTGCGGTTTCATCAATTATTGCTAGCTGTTACTGCTTTTTTCAGCGGCGACTAATTAAGCCAGTTGTTATCACTGTAACTGGTTCCCCAATGCGTTGTCAGGGCGAAGCCGGAGACACTTTCAGAAGTTGTCCGCAAATTTTACCCCGCCTGTGAGCCGCAAGGCGAACTCTAGGGGTAAAATCAAGGCAGCTTATGAAAGTCGTCTTCGGCGAAGCCCCGTCGCTAAGTTAGTAGAACTAATCAAACAGAACCCTGACTTTAACAAAAATACAAATTCAAAACATTTCCTACGGTAATTTTTATGGAACTATTTGGCAATCTTTTTATAAGCGGCCTGACCAAAGGTAGCATCTACGCCCTCATAGCTTTGGGCTACACCATGGTCTACGGCATCATTTCCCTGATCAATTTTGCCCACGGCGAAATTTATATGATCGGAGCTTTCACAGCGCTCATCGCCGCTTTAGTCTTAGGTGATATGGGTATGGGAGGCTGGGGGCTTTTTATTTCCGTGGGGCTCATCGCCGTTATTTACGCCGCCATGTACGGCTGGACGGTGGAGAAGGTGGCCTATAAACCTCTTCGTGATTCTTCTCGCTTGGCGACCCTCATCAGTGCCATTGGTATGTCACTGTTTTTGCAAAATTATATTCAGCTCGCCCAAAGCCCCAATTTCCTTGTTTTTCGGAACTTGGTGCCCGAGGTGGCTTTTTTGGAACCCTTTAGTCATCTGGTCAACAGCACCCAAGTAGTCATTTGGGTGACGACTCTTATTTTCATGCTCATTTTAACTTTTTTGATTAAATTTACAAAAGTTGGCCTGGCCATGCGTGCTGTTTCGCAAGATAAAGAAATGGCTCGCCTGGTTGGCATAAATATAAATAGAGTAATTTCATCAACTTTCGTCATTGGCTCAGCATTGGCTGCCGTGGGTGGTTTGCTCATTGGCTGCTACACCCAACAGATTGATTTCTACATCGGCTTTCTGGCCGGAATGAAGGCCTTCACCGCAGCTGTTTTAGGCGGAGTGGGCAGCATTCCCGGTGCCCTCTTGGGGGCCATGGTTTTGGGCTTTGCCGAAAGCTTTGCCGCCGGTTACATTTCCAGCGACTATGAAGACGTGGTGGCTTTCGTCTTGTTAATCACCATTTTAATTGTTCGCCCGGGTGGCCTTTTAGGCACAGCCCAGCTTCCGAAGGTTTAATTATGTCTTTTCAAGCGGAAAACAAGTTAAAACCGATGCTCACCCAAGCCTTTAAAGGCGCCCTGTGGTTTTGCCTTTTAACTACGCCAATTTTGGTTTTTAAAATTAATTCCGTCACCGGGACTATTCTTTACCGCTGGCATTTTCTGCCCTATATGGCGGTGGGTGCCTTTGTTTTCATGATAGCTTGGCAATATTTACTGTCTCGTCGTTCTGCTGGCAAGGCCAATCAAAAGAGTATCGCAGCCAGTGAAGCCGAGGCGAGCATCCAACCGAAGCGCACTTGGGTGGATATTGTCGTTGGTTCCGAACATCGAAAGTTCATCCTAAGTGGCCTCCTTCTCGTGGTTGCCTCTGTGCCCTTTTGGAGCTCACCTTATGTTTTGGGAATTTTCACCACAGCCCTTGTCTATATCACCTTGGGGTTGGGGCTTAACATTGTGGTGGGGGTCAGCGGGCTTTTGAATTTGGGCTACGTGGCCTTTTATGCCATTGGTGCCTATACTTATGCTCTTTTAAACCATTATTTTGGCTTGGGATTCTGGCTTTGCTTGCCTTTGGCGGCCCTTTTTTCCACCGCCACCGGCCTTTTATTGGGTTTTCCCATTTTGCGCCTTCGGGGTGATTATTTGGCCATTGTCACTTTGGGCTTTGGCGAAATTGTGCGCCTCATTATTACGAATGTGGAATTTACCCAAGGCCCCCGCGGTATTGGTAACATTCCGCCCCCAAGCTTCTTCGGCATTGATCTCAACGCCACGGTGAAGCCTATTTTACTAAACATCGTCCCCACCATGAACGCATGGGTTGATCTGAACAAGGTATTTTTGTATTTCATTATATTAGCTATTGTCATCTTGACCATTGTGGTGGTCTTCCGGCTAGAGAACTCCCGCTTGGGCCGAGCTTGGCTGGCTTTAAGGGAAGACGAAATTGCCTGCCAGGCCATGGGCGTGGATAAAACCATGACCAAGCTTCTGGCGTTCGCTTTGGGGGCCACCTGGGCCGGTTTGGCCGGTGTTATTTTTGCGGCCCAAGTGACTTTCATCAATCCCTCGAGCTTCACCTTTATTCAATCGGTGATGATTTTGGCCATTGTGGTTTTGGGCGGTATGGGCTCTATCCCTGGGGTGATTATCGGGGCGGTGGTCTTGGTGTTATTACCGGAATACTTACGGGCTTTCGACAGTTACCGTATGCTTTTGTTTGGGCTGGCCATGATTTTAATGATGGTCTTTCGACCCAGCGGCTTAGTGCAAAGTGTGCGTGAGGTCTACATCTATAAGAAAAAAGATGACGCGCCACCGGCTACCCAAACACCTTTGAGCCAAGAGGAGCCTCGCCCATGATTGACAAGACTCAAAACCTTGCGGCACCGGGAGCATCTCCCCTTTTGGCCACCGGTGAGATGACCATGTCTTTTGGGGGGCTCACTGCTTTAGATAATGTGAGCATTGAAATTGAGCGTGGTTCTATCACTGCTTTGATTGGCCCCAACGGCGCCGGAAAAACGACCTTTTTTAACTGCATCACCGGCATTTACCAGCCCACTTCCGGCACAATAAGTTATGCCCCGGAAGCGGCGGAGGCCACAATTAGTCTAGTGGGCTTAGCGCCTGACAAAATAACTCGGCTGGGCCTGGCCCGCACCTTCCAAAATATTCGCTTGTTTAACAACTTGACTGTTTTGGAAAATGTGCTCATCGGTTGCCATTGTCGCATGAAGGCCGGTCTCTTTGGGGCTTTGTTTCGCGATCAGAAAACCCGCAACGAAGAGCGGCAAATGGCTGAATTCAGTTATCATCTTTTAGCTGACTACGGGCTGGCCGACCACGTCAATTCTGTAGCCAAAAATCTGCCTTACGGAGCCCAACGGCGATTGGAGATTGTGCGGGCTTTGGCCACTCGCCCGAAGCTTTTGCTCTTGGATGAACCGGCCGCCGGTTTGAACATAGCCGAAACCGAAGAGTTGAAAGAATTCATTCATCTTTTAAGGGAGCGGGAAAAGTTGACGGTGCTTTTAATTGAGCACGACATGAGCTTGGTTATGAGCATTTCCGAGGCAGTTTATGTTATGGAATATGGCCGACTCATCGCCAGCGGCGCGCCTGACGAAATTAAGACTAACCCGGCTGTGATTAAAGCTTATTTAGGCTGAGGATATATATGTTAATACTGGAAGATATTCACACTTATTACGGCAATATCAAAGCGTTAAAGGGCATCAGCTTGGAGGCGGAAGCCGGAGAAATTATCGCTCTTTTAGGGGCTAATGGGGCCGGAAAAACAACCACCTTGGGTTCAATCTCAGGGCTGAATCCGCCAAGATTCGGGCGCATTAAATTTAAAGGAGAGGATATAACCGGCCAAGTGCCGGAGAAAATCGTCGCCAAAGGTTTAGTGCAAGTGCCGGAGGGCCGCCACATTTTCCCAGGGCTCACAGTGCGAGAGAATTTGATGTTGGGTGCTTATTTGCGTGAGGATAAAGAAGGAATTGCCCTTGATTTAGCTTACGTTTTAGAGCTTTTCCCCATTTTGGCCAAACGCATAAGCCAGCTTGGCGGCACCCTTTCCGGGGGCGAGCAACAAATGCTGGCCATTGGTCGGGCCCTCATGGCTCGCCCAACGCTTTTACTTTTAGACGAGCCATCACTTGGCTTGGCTCCCCTTATTATTCGTGATATTTTCAATATAATTAAGCAGATAAATGAAGAGCAACAAACCACCATCCTCTTGGTGGAACAAAATGCCAACCTTGCGCTTGAAGTGGCTCACCGCGCCTATATCCTCACCACCGGCGAAATAACTCTCTCCGGCTCTGCTGAAGAGTTGCGCACTAATGAAGACGTGCAACGTGCTTACTTAGGCGGTTGAGTGTTTTGGTGGAAAATTTTTTTGAATTTATACAGGTGGGGTTGCGTTGTTAAATGTAGCCATTGAGAGTTCGGTTTGTTTTGCACTGTCACCTGTAGTAAATTTCCCCCCAAACCCCCTTTCAAAAAACTTTTACGGGCAGTGGCCCATAAGTCAGCTCCTTTCTTTTTACTTCGTAAAAAGTCGGAGTCGACTTATGGGCCACTGCCGAAAATGTTATTTGAACGGGGGTTTCGATGAGAAATCTCTTATTTTAAAATATTTTTTCCAAAAAACCTTTTTTAATTACTATGTTGATTTCTTTATTTAAAGTTTATCTTTAACAGTTTTGCCTAAGCTTGCAGTGCGGGCGAGTTTGAGGCCGGCGGCTGTGGCTTGGGTGAGGGAATTGCTGTTTTTTAAGACCTCCCCTTTTTTAAAAGCGTGTAAAACCTTTAAATTAGCCACGCACCGAAAGCCGACTGCAGATAGAGTTTTGCTCATGGCCTCTGAGGTGAAGCCCATATCGGCCTCATCTTCTTGCTCGCAGACGGCCACGGTGACCGCATATTTTAAGCCCGTGATTTCATTGGGATTCAACCACACAGAGCGGTCTTGGCTGTGAAAATAGTTGTAGATATAGAGGCGATCGAGAAATAGTTTTGTCAGACCCGTGACATTGTAAAAATAAGTTGGGGATGCCAAAATTAGGCCATCGCAGGCGTCAATTTTCTCGTGAATTCTTTGCATATCATCTGGCAAAACGCATTTGTGGCTTTTTTGGCAGCCTTCACACCCGGTGCAACCGCTGAAGTTTAAATCGCGAAGGTAAATTTTCTCTGTTTCGTGGGCACCTTCTTTTTGAACACCCTTGAGGACTTCATCTACTAAAATATCGGTGTTGCCTTTTTTGCGGGGGCTTCCGACAATGGCCAAGAATTTCATTTCAATCTACCTTAGTCAATGCTGAAAAACTCCTTTTCAGTCGTTTTTCAGCGAGGCACGTCGGCTTTCGCACTCCTTTTGCATTCGCAAAAGGCCGCCGGAAGTGAATTCCGGCTTGCGCTTCGCCTCGGGGGCACCTGCCAGGCGGCAGGCGCCTTAGCCGCCGCTATGGCATTTTCGAAAGGAAAAATATACCGGGTTTCGCTAAAAAGGACGTAATTACCTTGCATATTTTTCACATGATTTTTCGCTGTTTCATCAATTATTGCTAGCTGTTATTACATTTTTCAGCGGCGACTACCTTAATAAACAAGCCCTCAGAAAAGCAGAGAGGGCTTGGGAATAAATCTGTTTACTCACAAAAGGCGTTAATGGCTCATGGAATCGAGGAAGTCTTTATTGCTCTTGGTGCCTCTGATTTTGTCGAGCAAGAAATCCATGCTTTCCACCGGGCTCATGGGGCTTAAGAGTTTGCGCATAATCCAAATGCGGTTAAGCTCTGAATCTGACAACAATAGGTCTTCTTTTCTGGTGCCGCTGCGGTTAATATCCATGGCCGGAAAGACACGTTTGTCGCTTAGTTTGCGATCTAGGTGGATTTCCATGTTGCCGGTTCCTTTAAACTCTTCGAAGATAACTTCATCCATGCGGCTGCCGGTATCGATGAGGGCGGTGGCAATGATTGTCAATGAGCCGCCTTCTTCCACGTTACGTGCGGCCCCAAAGAAGCGTTTGGGCCGGTGGAGAGCGTTGGAATCCACCCCGCCGGAGAGAATTTTGCCGCTGGGGGGCACAACAGTGTTGTAAGCGCGAGAAAGCCTGGTGATGGAATCTAGCAAAATAACCACATCGTGTTTATGCTCCACGAGGCGTTTTGCTTTTTCAATAACCATGTCAGTAACTTGAACGTGGCGAGTGGCTGGTTCGTCAAAGGTTGAGCTGATGACCTCGCCTTTGACTGAACGCTGCATATCGGTCACTTCCTCGGGGCGTTCATCAATTAGAAGCATGATTAAAATGGCTTCGGGGTGGTTTTTGGTGATGCTGTTGGCAATGTTCTGAAGCAAAATAGTTTTACCAGTTCGCGGCGGAGAGACGATTAGCCCGCGTTGGCCTTTGCCGATGGGAGTCATCATATCCATAATGCGCATGGAGTAGTTTTTGCTGTCGGTTTCTAAAGTGAGGCGCTCTTCTGGGAAAAGGGGAGTTAGGTTGTCAAAAAGAATTTTGTCGCGATGGATTTCTTCGGGATCTTCAAAATTACACTGTTCGATTTTGAGCAGCGCATAATAGCGTTCGCTCTCTTTGGGCGGCCGAATTTGGCCAGTGACCGTATCTCCGGTGCGTAAGTTAAAACGGCGCACTTGACTGGGAGAGACGTAAATATCGTCGGGGCCCGGCAAGTAATTTGATTCCGGTGCGCGTAAAAAGCCAAAGCCATCGGGCAAGGTTTCCAAAACGCCTCCGCCAAAAATCATACCGTTGTGTTCTGTTTGAGCTTGCAAAAGAGCAAATATCAACTCTTGTTTACGCAAGCCGGTGGCCCCTTCAATTTTAAATTCTTTGGCAAGGTTAGTCAAATCGCCAATTTTCATTTTTTTCAGATCGGAAAGGTCCATCTTTTCGGTCATAAAGCAATCCTAACAAGGCACTTGGCGGCCTGGGAGTCTATTGCCGGGAGGCAAGTGTGAAGATAAGGCTTGGCCATTGATGGCCAAAAACCATAAGAGAGCATTAACTATAATGTTAACACCTTTTAAAATAATCAAGGCTGAAAACGTTTGATGGTTTCAGCGGCGATTAAAATATTTAAATAGGTTGAAGTTTGCCTAAAAACAATTCAATTAAAAAGTTTGGGAGTTACTAATCGAGAGTCATCGGCTGAGGGCCGCTGACTGAGAATCACTAATTTGAGAATCACAAGGGGTATAGTTAAGCGGTTAAACAGACTTTAAGTTTAAGCAGATCTAAACTAAAACTGTGAGGTTAAAAATAACAGGTAGTTGTAATATACTCTAATTCCGGAGCGTTGTCAATGATTTTTCTTAAAATTTAAAAATTGATTTGCCGCTGGGAAACAGTGAGTTATGAATAATGGCAAAATAAATCACAGCCCTTTTGGTTCGCCTAAG
>CAYJAF010000091.1:0-7585 GCA_964368195.1 uncultured Thermodesulfobacteriota bacterium | reverse complement strand
CATTGTGAGCAAGTAGCATTTGTTTCCGAGTAGTTACTTTGGGCAGAGCAAGTCGACAGGGCCGACAAATAAATAACGGTGACTATCAGCCCGTTTGAAAAAGGCTGGTAGTCACCGCAAGTATGAATATAAGTTGGGGGAAATTTTTAAGTATACGCTAGTTAATCAGCGTATACTTGAAATTTCCCCCAAGAATAAAATTAAGCTTCGGCCGGGGCTTCTTGAGCTTCGACTTTAGGCTCTTCGGCTTTGGGTTCTTCGTCTTCGGGTAAAACCAAAACTTTGAAGGAACCGGTTACCTCAGCGTGGAGGCGAACGGGGACTTCGTAATCGCCGACACTTTTGAAAGGTTCGGACAAACGGAGTCGCTTACGTTCAATGGTGAAGCCTTGGGCGTCCAGAGCTTCCACCAAGTCCATGGTGGTGACGGCACCGTAAAGTTTACCTTTTTCGCCGGTTTTACAACGGAAGACCAATTTGACTTCGCTCAATTTAGTTCTGAGATCTAAGGCTTGGTCTTTTTCGGCTTTGGCCCGAGCTTCATATTCGGCCCGTTTTTTCGCCAGCATTTTCAAGTTGCCTTTGGTGGCGAGTAAAGCCATACCCATGGGCAAAAGATAATTACGAGCGTAACCGGGGGCTACTTTTAAAACTTGGCCGGAGAGGCCCAAGTTTTCAACATCTTTAGTTAAAATTATTTCCATAACGCCCTCCCAATCAATATTGGTTGCTAGATGGCACCATGGCCGTGTAAGGCAACAGAGCCATAAAGCGAGCCCGCATAATGGTGTGGGTTAGCATGCGTTGATGTTTGGCACAGTTACCGCTGATGCGGCGAGGGATAACTTTACCCCGTTCGGTGACAAAGTTGCGCAAGGTTTTGATGTCTTTATAATCAATTTCATTTACGCGGTCAACGCAGAAACGGCAGACTTTCCGACGGTGGAAGGGACGTTTTTTGCCCCGGCCGCGGCGTGGATTTTTATCGTCATTATCATACATGAGCGGCCTCCTTACTCGTCGTCGTCAGTATCGTTAAGATCGGTGTCATCGATGTCGTCGTCGTCGTCATCGTAGTCGTCAGCTTCAGTTGCAGCGGCTTCTCTTTTGGCCCGTTCGGCTTCGCGGCGAGCGGCTTCATCTAAGAGATTTTGCTTGGCTTGGGCTAAGGCTTCATCGGTGAATTTTTTGTCTTTAACTAAAGTTAAGAACTTGAAGACTTTTTCATCGATTTTGAAATTCCGTTCCAACTCATTGGAGAGCTCCGGGGAGCCTTGGAAATCATAGAGTAAATAGTGGCCATACATTTCTTTCTTAACGGGGTAAGAAAGGCGGCGGCGGCCCCAATCTTCAAAACTGACCAGTTGGCCGTTATAGGAAGACATAATTTGGTCAACCTTACCTTTGAAGGTTTCCATAACTTCAGCTTCCAAGTTGGGGGCCAGCATAATCAAGGTTTCATACCTTCTGGGATGCATGTGTTCCTCCTCGCGGACTTATGGCCCCGCTTTTTCTTATTGTAGCGGGGCGAGGATAGACCTATAGGGAATTCCTAAATTTAGGTCAAACTCAAAAATGATAATTATATGTTATTTACGATTTAAAAGCAAGTGTTTTTTCGGGGCGGCTCAGCCGGGCGGCAGGGCCGCCTGCCTACGCCGACGTCGCTTCGCTTACTTTAAGAAGAACAAGTAAGATTAGTTGCCGAGCAGTAACTAAACTCACCCCTCTTGCCCCTGCCCAAAGTAACTACTCGGAAACGAAAGTGGCTTGTTTACAAAGAAATGCCAATACATTATAATCAACACATGGGGCAGTCTCCCGAGAGAAGGGAGGTTGCTTATGGAGCAGTTCCTTATGGATATTCTGGCCAGCACGCTGGCTGGGATATTGGTAATTGTCATTGAAAGCCGCTGGCGTAAGTAACGCTGGCACTTAAATGGAAATTGCCCCTATGGGAATTGTCCTTTCCCATAGGGGCATAACCGTTTATTTTACAACACAATAACGGGGACTTGCCCCAAATGACCGGGAGTGTTCGTTGCACTCTCGGTCTTTTTAATATAGGAAACTTTGTATGCGTTGTCAACTTGAATATTTGATCTGTTGATGATGAATTAAATCTTGACTTCGCCGGAGAGTTGATATATTCCAAATGAAACCTGCCCGTGGAGGCTTACGCCTCTTTTAAGGGCAGTTTTTCATTTAGAATATATCAACTCTCCGGCTTGTTCGTGGCTCTGTTTAAGGGCACAGGTTTTGTGCTTCCAAATTATTTATCACTGCCAACATTTTTACCTCCTGCCCAAATCCTCTACTCGGAAACGAAAGCCCCCTTGTTAGCTAAGTAGAAAGCTTGGCCCATCGGGCCAAGCGGCGTCGGCGTAGGCCGCCGGCCCTGCCGGCCCGGGCTTGGCATTTAAATTGCATGGGTAAGTTGCAAGCTTAATTTGCCGTGAGCAAACGTCAAAATTCAGACGAGGTATAACGAAATGAACACATCAGCAAATCCTAAAGTTACTGTAGTCCTCCCCACCTATAACCGTCCGCAATACTTGGCAGAAGCCATAAATTCTGTCGTGGGGCAAACTTTCCAAAATTGGGAGCTCATTGTCTTAAATGACGGCGGGGTTGATGTGGCCGACGTGGTGGCCAAATTTGCCGACCCACGCATTATCTATTGCCCCGACACCGCCAATTATGGCTCGGCCAAACGCTGTAACCAAGGCATGAACATGGCCCGTGGGGAATATGTTACCTATTTGGACGACGACGATATTTATTACCCCAACCACGTGGAGGTTTTGGCCAAAGCTTTGGACGAAAACCCCGGGGTGGCTTTGGTTTACTCTGATTTATACGCCACTGCTTCTATTTCCGAGCGCGAAAGCGGTAAACGCTATACTTTAGATAAACGCATTGATGTGTCGCGTGATTTCAACCGGCAGTTTATGTTCCATTATAACCATGTGCTCCACGTGAGCCTTATGCACCGGGTTGAGGCCGGGAAAAGAGTTGGTGGTTATGATGAAAAAGTTAAAGTGCTCATCGAGTGGGGCCTCAACCGCCGCCTTTGTTTTTGCTATGATTTTCTCCATGTGGGTGTGGCTACGGGCGAATATAATATGCCTATTTTTAAAAGTGACCGCATCTCGGTGCGTGAGCGGCGTAACAGTGAGAGCTATAAGCACAATTTGCGCAAAATCCGCACCAGCTTTCCGCCGGAGCCCTGGAATAAAATCGACCGTGTTGATCTGATTTATGTGGTGGATGAATGGGGCCCGAAATTGAACCAGCATTTGGAGGAAATTATCGATAACTTCGATCATCCCTTCTATATTTACTTGGTGAATAACGGCACCGGCCGCACCATGAAAGAAATTCGCACCAGTTTGGATAAATTGACGGAATTAAAGAGCATTAATATTGTCAATCTCAAACAAAAAATGAACCCCATAGCGGCAACCCGCATGGCAGCCAAAAAGTCTAATGCCGATTATTTCTTTTTGGTAACCCCGGAATTGGCTGCTACCACCCATCCGCGCAGGCTCTTTTCCACCTTGGAATTTTTAAAGAATAATCCTGAATATCAAGCTGTGCGCTGGGATGTGAAAGCTGAGGCCGGCACCCGCTTTAATCTGCTCATTACTCGCGATTACTTTATGAAATGTTCTCGCCCGGGCAAAAGCCACATGGTCAACATTCAAGCCGTAAACATGGCCATGCCCAAAGGTTTTCAATTTGATGCTGTCTATGCAAGCTTTAATAAAGCTGTTAAAGAAAAGAATTATGAAAAAGCTTATGCACTGATGAAGGAAATTTTTGCCATCGATGGGGGGGCTCCACCCATTCAATACTTGATTAATCAGTATGCTCCACTTTTGATGAAGCTGAAAAAATATGACGAGTTGGAAAAAGAATTGCGCGAGCTCATTGCCCGCGGCTTTCGCCCCGATAACCTTTTGCGCCTGGGGATTCTCCTTTCTAAAACAGGGCGCTTGCCTGAGGCTGTGGCAACGCTTCAAGATGCTTTACGTGCTTATAATATTGATGAAAAAACCTTTGATGCCGATTGCTTCCCCTTCTCTTTAGGGCGGAAACTGGCTGTGTTTGAAATTTTAATGACTTTGGGCGAAAGCTATTTAGAGCTTGGTGATTTAGGCAAAGGTGCCCACAATTTCCGCCATGCGGTGAAGCTCAGAAGTAATGGCCACGAGCCCATTTTGGGTTTTGCCAAAGTTTGGTTCCAAAGCGGACAATATGATCGGGCCGAGGCCGCTTTGCAAAAATTGCCGGGTAGGGGAGGGAAGGAAGACCCCGATACCCATTTGCTGTTGGGTAAATTGTGTCAAAAGCGTAAGGAGCTGGATTTGGCCTTTGGTTGCTTCCAAAAAGCTTTGGAATTAGAACCTTGTGACGAAAAAGTCATGGATCCTTACTATTTCACTGGCACGGCACTTGCTAAATGGGAAGAGATGTATGAGGCTCTCATTGTTTTCCACAAACAATTCCCAGAGCACGTTCAGACTCTGGCCCGTTTGAGCGCAGTTTGTTATCAGCTCAAAAGTGATGCTGTGGCCGAAGAGATGGCTAAACGCTGTTTGGAATTAGAGCCGAATCAGGCCATGGCCAAAAGCATTTTGGGCCGTTTAAAATCTCGGAAAGATGTTTCTTTGCCGGAAGGCGAGCTTTCTGGCGCTATGGTGGAGATTGGCGGCCAAAATATTAAGCTCGATAATCAACCTCTGGCTTGGTAAGAATTTGTCCGTAAATAAGCACTTTGTGGCTAATACGGACAAATTCTAAGCTTGCTTTCTGGGTTTAGGTGGGAAAGTTTTGCCTGAACCCGTCATGAATCTGTCTTTTTGCTTTAAGAAATGCTAATTAATCAGCGTTTCCTTAAGATATTTGTAAAGATAGCCGATTAGTAAATAGTAGGCGCTGAAAAAAGAATAACGTAATAGTGCTGAAATTTTAGCGCAAGACTGAAAATGGAGAAACACCATGTCAACTTCAACCCCAACAGTTTCCGGATCAGTTCAGTGGTCAGGTATTGCCAGCGGCACCGACTTTCAGGCCGTGGTGGATCAATTGGTGGCCATTGAAGAGCGGGTCATTACTCGGCAACAGGTGTGGCAATCTGATTGGCAAGCAAAGCTAGATTCCATCAATCAGTTGAACGTGCGTCTCGATTCATTGAAAATGAATGCCGAAGACTATGATACTCGCGATGAATTTTTGCAACGTAAAGCCGTCAGTTCTGACGAGACCGTGGCCTCGATTGTGAACACTTCCACGGCTCCTTTAGGAGTTTATGAAGTTGAGGTGGGCGAAAACATTCAAGAGCGTATCGCTTCTAAAACTTACGCTGAATCAGCGGCCATTGGTGTGAACTACACCCGTGATTCAAGCGGAAACTATCTCAACAGTGCCGGTAATATCATTGGGTTAGACCCGGTTGCGGATCCGACAGTTTGGAATAATGAAGATTTAATTGCCATCATCGACCAAATCTCTCCGGGGGTTGAGGGCATTCACTTTGACGGCGTAAATGCTTATCGCGATGTTGATAATAACGTTATTGCGGCGGTTAGCCCAGACAATACTGTCGTCAATTTGGTCAGCGACAGCCAACCTATTTTCGAGCTCAACGCCGATGGTTACATCATCAATGCCCGTAATGATGAGATTGTCCCCTATAAAGATGACCCTGCGGTGGCCGACCCGCCTCCGCCAGCTGGGGCCTATTTTGACGACCTCACCATCACCATGGGTGAGAAAACTCTGACCTTGCAATATAGCACCACAGCCACCGCCAGTGACATCGGCTTTTACAACCCGGCCATGACCATGGATGAATTGGCTCAAGTTATTAATAATACAGTAGCTTCAGACCCGGATAATATGCCTAAAATTGAAGCTGAGATCTTATATGATAAAACAAGGGAAGATGAAGTTCAAAATCGTTTGGTCATCAATGGTCTGGAAGGCGGCTTGGCCAATCATATTTACGTTAACGACCCAACTAACTTAGCCCTTGATCGTAACTCCATTGACGAGGCCGTCACAACGAACTGGATAGGCAGCACCGTCACTCCTAAGGTGGATTACGAAAACTCCGACTACACCGGCAACACCAATAAGACCGTTACCGTGGTGGCCACCGCCGTGACGGGTGATGGCATTTTGGGGACGGACGACATCACTTTCAGCTGGGCCGATACTTTGGGTAACAGCGGTAGCTTCATCGTGACCTCTGAAGATTGGGATCACACAAATAACACTCTTAAAGAAAGTGTTGAGCTTCTGCAAGGGGTTAAGGTGAGTTTCGACGGTAACCCCAGTGGGCCGAATTATATGCAACAAAACACGGCTTTTTCCATTGATTGCCAAGCTCCTGTTTTGCAGCAAGCGGCCGACAGTGGTTTGTCGCAAACCGACAAATGGGTTCACCAAGGTGTGGCCAGTCTCACCAGCACCATTCATGCCGGTAGCGGCGGCGTGTTTTCCTATTACTACGCCGGTGAAGAGTATTCCGTCGATTTAGCCGGTGATGTCACCTTGCCTCTTTTGGTGGAAGAAATTAATAGCGACCCGAATAATAGGGGCGTTACGGCCTCCATCTTAAATGACGGCATGGGCACTGCTACCTCTTACAAACTCGTTTTGACAGGTGGGCAAGCCGGGCAAGACTTTGCCATTGAAATTTCCGATTCAACCAACTTGAGCGCCATGCCCACTGGCCCGGAAACTTGGGAACAAGCCCGGGAAGCCTCAAACAGCATGACCCGCATTGACGGCTACCCCAATGACGACATCAGCTGGATTCAACGCCCCGGCAACCAAGTGGGCGACGTCATTGACGGCATCGTCTTGGAGCTCAACAGCACCGGCACCACCGAAATTTCCGTCACTAACGACGTCACCGCCATGGTCGACCAAATCACTCAGCTGGTGGAATCGGTTAACTTTTGTAAATCCTACATCAAAGAGCAAACAGCCTGGGGCGGCGGCAACATGACTTCGGTGTGGGATGAAGAGCTGCAAATGTTCGTGCGCGGCACCGATGACGGCAGCACCAGCGGCCTCATGATTGGTAATTATGGTTTCCAGATTTCCCTAAGCACCTTGGATACTATGATGACCAAGGAAATCGTGACCCGAGATGAATTCATTAAAGCTGCTGACCCTGACGGTTCAAAGAAGTTAAGCTCTCTACCCGAGACTTTGACTCCGGCTGAAGAGGAACTCCGCGGGCCTTCGCAACAGGCTCTGTATGAGGAGTTCTTAGAGACAAACGGACTCACTTATACTCGTCTTTCCGACATCGGCATAGCTTCCGACCCCGATAATGCTGGGCAATATATCGTGGAAACAAGTAAGTTGACCGAGGCCCTTAACGATGACCCCGAAGCGGTGATTAAGCTCTTCACCTTCACCCCCGATGCGACAGAATTTCCTTACGAGATTGTCTATCAAGATGAAGAGGCGCGGCCGCGCATTGGCGGTTTTGCCACCATGCTTGGTTACGCCATGAGCGATTTAACCCGCACCAGTGACGTCATTGATTCCAGCACGGGTGAGG
>CAYJAF010000090.1:0-7685 GCA_964368195.1 uncultured Thermodesulfobacteriota bacterium | reverse complement strand
TCCTTACGCAAGTAACCATTCGGTGGGCAACGGAGCAGTAAAAGTTAAACGCTCCCCCGTGGTTGGATGATTAAAAGCCAAAGAATGAGCCCACAAACCAATAGCCTCCCCCCGCCTTAAAAGGTGAGGGCTACCGTATTTACCATCTCCTAAAACAGGCCAACCAAGGGCTGCCAACTGCGCTCTTATTTGATGCTTAAAACCGGTCAAAAGGTTTATTTCCAAAAGAAAATACGGCCCACAAACTCTTTGATAAAACCACTGGAGCCGCGCATCTGTGCCCTTTTCACCTTCGCCTGCCAAATGGGTTTTATCACCCAAGCGACAAAGGTTTGCCTGTAAATAACCACTATCGGCAAGCGGCTTTTGGTCAATTAAAGCTAAATAGCGCTTTTCCACACTCCGTTGCCGAAATTGAAAGCTCAAGCGACTGGCCGCCTTCGAAGTTTTGGCCAAGGCCAAAACTCCGCCAACTTTATGGTCTAAACGGTGAACAAGCCCCACATAAGCCCGGCCCGGCTTTTGACGATATTGGGCGGCCCAAGTTAACATATCAGGCCGGGCGGAACTATCTTTTTGCGAAAGAAAACAGGGCGGCTTTTGGACTATCAAAAGGTGGTTGTCTTCGTATATAATAAGTGGTGAATCCATTTGGGTATTATACATTTTTACAAACATAAATAAAAGGCTCAAAGCTCATGACGCATTATCCGAATATTACCAATCTCTTAAATAATACTTTCCTTGCTGCAAATCTCACATTAACCCCGCAAGAACTCAATGCCTTTACCAAGCTACATCAGCTTTTAGTTGCCAAAAATGAAAACAGAGATTTAACCCGCGTCCACGGTGAACGCAACTTAATTTTGAAGCATTATGTCGACGGTGCCTTGGCCGCAGAGATGATCAAACCATGCGGACTGACCATGGATTTGGGCACGGGAGCCGGTTTCCCCGGGCTCCCCATAGCTATTCGCCGTCCCCATTGGCCACTTTTACTAGCCGAGCCCCGCGGGCGTCGGTTGGCCTTTATGGAAGAAGTGGTAAATCTTTTAGGTCTTAACAATGTCGAATTTTATCCGCACAAAGTGGGCCCACGTTTTGACCGAGCCATCTGCAACTTCATCACCCGCGATTTTGAATCTGCGGTGGCGAGCTTAACCCGAGCCCAAGAAATCATTCCCCCCGGTGGGCGAGTCTACTTAATGAAAGGCCCCGGGGTAGATGCTGAATTGGCCGAAGCCCAAGAGCACCCGGCCTGGCTAGAATTCGAAATAGAAGACGACCGAGCCTATGATTTCGACAACGGACGCATTCGACGCCGCCTAATTACTTGGCGCAAAAAAGACGGAACCAAGAAGCCTCGTCAAATTTATAACCAACCGGTAGTGGAAATAGCCAGCCGAGAAAATCTGCGCTATAAAAGCTGGCTAAAATCTTTAAGTGGTCGTGGTTTAAAGAAAAATTCAGTGGCCTTAATTTCCGGGCGTAAGTTCATTTCCGAAATCATCAGCCGCTTCCCCGACCAAGTGGCAGGGGTAATTGCCCGACGCAAAGACGAATTAGAAGGCCTACTCTTGCCTCCCACCACAACTGTGTATTTAGTCCGCCCGGAAATATTTGCGCCCCTTGACACCACCGGCGCCGGGAGCCCTTTGCTCCTTTTAAACATACCCAATTGGCCCATTTGGCCAGGGGAATTAGCCCCCGGTCTGACTCTATTTCTGCCCTTCCAAGACCCTGCCAACTTGGGAGCGGCCATTCGAACGGCCACAGCGTTGGGGGCGCGTGTTGTTCTCTTGGCCGAAGCAACAAACCCTTGGCACCCCAAGAGCCTCAGGGCCGCCGGGCCGGCTTTATTGCAAGCAGAAATTTATCAAGGGCCGTCTTTAAAAGAATTGGCGACTAAGAATATCTGTGGTATCAACGCTTTATCTCCGGTGGGGAGTGATTTTTTGAGTGCGGATTTGCCTGAGAATTGCGGCTTGGTCTTTGGGCTGGAGGGCCCGGGGCTAGGCGACGTTTGGCCGGCAGAAAAGTGCTTGGCCATACCAATGGCCCCCGGGGTAGAATCACTCAACGCCGCAGCCACGGTGGCCGTGTGTTTGGGTATTTGCCTGAAACTGCGGAAATAAAAGGTTCTTAAAGCTTTAACTTGAGAATACATCTCCCAATAGGAATAACAGATTATTGATAATTGATAAGCAGTGCTTCCATCATGGGCTTTCTATTGGCTTCTTTAGCTCCAACATGATAATAATGTTCCTTGTTTATTTTATAGCAAAAGCTCCACATTTTTTCTATATATTCATTTTTTCTATACTGATTGAAATCCCAAGTTGAAAGCATAAATTTACTATTACTACCTAATAAAGAACTTCTTAAAGAAAGCTCATCCTCCTCATTCCAAGTATCAAAATAATCAATATGCCTCCCTATGTATGGCGGGTCACAATAAATGAAAGCATTTTTCATTTCAAAAGCAATAGCTATTGTTTTCTCAAAAGATTGACATAAAAATGTCCAATTATTACCCTGCAAGCATTCTTCTATGTATTTAACTTGATTAACTATTTTGGTCACATAAGCTTTAGAGAAACGTTTTGGTTTATGGCCATAAGGAACATTAAAACAATATTTCTTATTAAACCTAATCATGCCATTAAAACAAGAGCGATTTAAAAACAAAAAATCTAATGGATCATGTGCTTCATTAAATCTATCTCTGACTTTATAATAATATAAATCGCCACCTTCTTCCAACAACTTGCCTTCAAATTCCAAAAAGCTCCGAACCTTACCAGAAGTGATACTGCCATTTTTAATGCTATTATAAAAATTAATAATGTGAGGATTTTTGTCGGCAAAAATTGCTTCTGCAGGCCTTATATTAAAGCCAACGACACCAGACCCCATAAAAGGCTCAACCCAAACAGCATTTGCAGAAAGAGTTACCATTTCTTGAATTAAGGGCACTAATTTAGTTTTAATCCCTTGAATTTTTATTGGAGGAACATATATTTTCCCTTGCCTCATTTATCCTCCCTTTTTCTTTTTAGCCTTTGGGTTATAGAGCTTTTCAGGCAAACCTCTATACGCCAAATATTCAGCAAAAGATGATAATGACTTTATACTTCCGTCTTTATTAGTGATTTTTATCTTTCCAAAATTTGCCCAATACTCATCGAAATATTGTTCTCCTGCCTTCGCAAAAGTTCCATTACCAGCTAAAATATCTTCAATTTTATTAATACTACCAATATTTGCAGTATTTCCACTCCCCCCTTTATCACTTGCTATCTTCCATTTTTCTTGGGCAAAAAATGTTAAATTCCTTATTACCGAAGGGATTTTTTCTAGTTCGTCAAATGAGTAAGATTTTGTTTCATCGGAAAAGGAAAGCTTTGAACGAGTATATATAATACCAAGGCAGAAATGCCCACTATACATTTTATACGGATATTGAATATTTTTTGAGCTATCCCTGTTTACAAAATACTCGCCATGAGAGCCCAGCGTAAACCCATTACAAAAGCCAGCATGAGTTTCATCGTGGTATGTTGTCTTTATATCAACAGCAAATTTCACATCAGGATTTTCTTTAGAAATAAATGTCAAATCAGGATACCAATTCTGAAAAGTTGCTAACTCGACTCTGTAATTCATCTTTTTTGCAAATGTTAAAAAATGCGGCATCAAATGCAGTTCTAATATTTTTGAGATAATTTTAGTGTCAGTTGATATTGTATATATATTTTTCAACACATCAACAAAGCCTTTAACTGTCCATGCGTCATCTTTTGTGATATGTGTAGCCAAAGAGCCTGCAAAATCTGCTAGTTTTAAAGCAAATATTTTCTTTTCAGCCAAATATTTATTCATACCACTCCCTTCATCAAGTAACGACAAATTCATAAGGCCTTAAAGTAAAAATATTACCTCGCAATAAACAACTTCATTTATAGCGGAATAACTCCTTAAAAGGAGTTATTCCGCTTCCAACAGCTAGCATTATAAACAAATCACTCACCCTTCGTTTTCTTCACTTTGGTAAAGGTGACCCAAGATCGTATCTAAAAGGACTTGAGGTTTCACCGGTTTGGCTATGTGGCTGTTCATGCCCGCATCCCTTCCCTTTTCAATATCATCAGAAAAAGCGTTGGCCGTTAAAGCTATAATAGGGACTGTCTGCGCATCGGGGCGGTCAGAGGCCCGAATCTGCTCTGTTGCCTGATAACCATTCATAGTGGGCATCTGAATATCCATCAAAATAATGTCGTAATTATAATGTGGCGACTCTCGGAATTTCTCCACGGCCACATCACCATCACCTGCTTCATCAATAATGGCCCCGGTTTTTTTCAGCATCGATTTAACCACTTTACGGTTCAAATCAACATCATCAACCAGTAAGATTTTTTTATCCAACAAAGCAGTTGCTTTATCAATAACTTTTTCCGTCTTAGCAGATGTGGTGTGTTCTTCTTTCAACCAAATGGCAAAAGAAAATTCGCTGCCACTTCCGGGCTCGCTTTTGATTTCAATGTCGCCGCCAAAGAGCTTAACAATATGACGGCTTACAGTCAAACCTAAACCAGTGCCACCGTAATTACTGGTAATGTTCGCCGCCCCTTGTTCAAAGGGACGGAAAATATTAGCTAAAGATGAAGGCGAAATGCCAATACCTGTATCTTTAACTTCAAAGCGAATCTTGGTTTTGCCATTTTCGCTGCCTTGGTTAGTTATAATCAGATTCACAGAGCCCAGTTCGGGAGTAAATTTAACCGCATTACCAAGGAGGTTGATGAGCACTTGCCGCAGGCGCAAAGGGTCTGTAGTAAAATTAGTTGTGGTGAAAGTGTCACAATTAATTGTAAAATCAATACCTTTTTCAATGCACCTGGGTTTTATGATGCTAGAGATGGAATCAATGAAAGCGGAAATTTCCATGGGCTCTGAGGTTAAGACAATTTTCCCGGCCTCTATTTTCGACACCTCTAAAATATCATTGAGAAGGCCTAAGAGATGTTGTGAAGAATTTTCCACATGGTTTATGTTTTCTTGAATTTCTAAGAGAGTATTATTCTTGTTTTTTATTTCATCTAAAAGTGTGGCCGAAACATGAGTTAAGCCAATGATGGCATTCATGGGGGTGCGAATTTCATGGCTCATGCGGGCCAAAAATTCACTTTTGTGAGCACTGGCTTGGGTGGCCGCGTCTTTGGCTTTTTTCAAGGCAATTTGCCGCAAAACCATGTCAGTCAAGTTCAAACTCTGCACAATATAACCAACTCGCGTCCCATCTTTATTAAGAAGATAGTGAGCAACTCCGCGGAAATAAGCATCTAAATCTTTAAGATAGATAATCTCAGCTTCGCGGCCCTCTCGTAAGGCTAAAAGCGGACAACTGGGAGAGTTCGGCGAATAGATACTATAATCATGGTATGGCTTACCAACCACATCTGCTAAAACGTGACCACCTAATTTTAAAGTATGTGCATTCATATAGCGGATATTCTGATCCATATCTAAAATGCTCAAAGGATCATTAACGCTATCGACAATACTGTCGGCCATCTCATCAAAGGAGTTAGCCAAAACACCGAACTCATCTGTATCGTGCGTGGCAAAACGGAACTGGCGTTCACCTGACCGGAAACGTGTGATGCCGCCAATGAGATAAGTTATGCGGTTGCTAATGAAAGAGGCCATCCAGATTGCAATAAAAATCACCAAGATAGTCAAAACGATGGTGGAGGCAACTAGTTGAAAGAAAGTGCTTCCCAAGTCTTCATTAATAGCTTGGGTTAATTTTGCCTCTGTTTCTTGGGCCGGAGCGGTGAAGAAATCAAGCTCTGAACCAATGGCGACAAAACCAAAACCACGTTTGGAAAAATTGTTTTCAGCCGAGGGTGCGAATTGCCCGGTATAATAAGGAATAGCGGCAGCTGTGGTGAGCTTATAGAGGCCTGTCCAGAGAATGTAAAAGGAACCGGAACCGCCGGATTCCGTTAAATCCATCCAGCCGATGCACTGAGGAGCATGGTTTAGGTAACGGCAATCCAGCCCCAAATAACCATTTTTAGTCAATGACATAGCGGGCTTTTTTTCCCGAGATTGTTCATGGAATATAGGGTAATCTTGCCTGAATTCATTCCAGTCCTCCACCCCACTGGCCTGCCAGTCATTATAGACGGTGGCCTCTAACCACGGCACTTCCCAATCGCCTGTTTCGGGGTTGAAACCGGCTATGGAGTGGTGGCGAGGATGAACGACACTACGACCTTTGTTGCTCCAAATAAAGGCATAATTGCCGGTGTGGCTGTTGGAAAGTTCCTGAAAACGTTCATTCATGGGGGTGAGGTGATCCACAAGTTCCATGATGTGGTCGTGGTTCAAGGCCATGGTCACATAGCCAATTTTCTCGCCTTGTTCATTGGCCACCGGGGTAACCCAGCGGATAAGACCTTCATAACGTTGGCCAATGGGGTTTTCAGTTCCGGAAAAAGCTTGATTACCGGGGGCATATTCAATGTCGTAACCACGTTGCTTAGAGGCTGCGGCCAAACGCTTAGGGGTATACATGCCAAGGAAGTTAGTGCCAACGTAGGCACCAATTAAATCAGAGACGTAAATTTCCCCTGGCTTTAAATCTTTAATCTCTGCAAAATATGTCTCAGAGCCAACATAGGTGTTTTCTTTTTTTGAGACATCATGCTTTAAAGTCTTGAGTGGATAATTAATTTTAGATGAACTTTTCGGTTGAGCTTTATATATCTCTTGTCCATTTAAATCGATAAAAGTAATTTCATCGTAAATGGGAGTTTGCGTATAGAAAAAATCATCTGGTGGGCGATATTTAAAGCCATCTCGGTCAATATTTTCAACATTGCTAGATTGCCGAATCTCTCTGGCTGCCGGCTCTCTGACCGGAGCCCAAAGGTCTGTCTCCTCATCAATAGCCCAAGGCCCGGGCACCAAGACTTTCCGCTTGACATTTTCCACAAAAAGACGGTAACTCTCTTCAGAAGGCGGCAATTTAGAGAGATATAAAATATCATCATCACGATCGTATAAAAAGTTAGCCACAGTATTAGCAGCTTCAGTTGTCATGCGTTCAATATTGCCAACCGCAATGTTGTTAAGGGCTATTGCCGAGTCTTCCACAGCGATGCTCCGCAAGGTTGTGCCTTGGTTGGTGATATGCCACCAAGCCACCGCAGCCATTAAACCTAAAGGCAGAACTTTGGCAAATATAAAAATTATAATGAGTTTTGCACGTAGACCAAGATTGAATTTTCGACTAATTGTATCTAATGTTTGAGCTATTTTATCCCAGAATCCACCCATACGCACTTCCCCTCACCAAAAACAAACAAAAGCTTTCGGAGAAATCATAAAAACAATGTGACTTCATCTTTACAAACTGCAATGCGAGAAGCACAGTCAGCAAGGTCAAATCAAACTCTACTCTGTTAAGTAAACGCTGATTTATTCTTCAACAGAATAAAATCAGCAAAGCACGCCGCCTCTCATGAGCCCTTCGGGACGGAAAACGATCGGGTTTTCCTCTCATTAAAGGCTGCGGTGAAGTTGGCAAATTGCCAACTTCGCGGAGGAAACACTAATTAATCAGCGCTTCCTTTAAACGTTCATTTAAAGTTCACACTTTAGAAGAAGGTATT
>CAYJAF010000089.1:0-7723 GCA_964368195.1 uncultured Thermodesulfobacteriota bacterium | reverse complement strand
AAGTTGGCAAATTGCCAACTTCGCAAGGAAACGCTAATTAATCAGCGTTTCCTTAAATCTTATAGGGAAAGGGTTGTTAATTATTTCTTCACTTCTTTGAGCATTTCTTCCAACTCTTCATAACCGGGACGAAAGTTGGTGGGAATGGCCCGGCGGGCAAACTCAATGGCTAAAATTGGCGGCATACCTTTGGCAAAAGCCACCAAAACGGATTTTGAAACTTTCAAAATAGTGTCAAAGTCGTGAGCTTGGTTTTCCAAACTCTTGGCCATGGGTGACATAAAACCATAGCTGAGCAATAAGCCCAAAAAGGTGCCGACCAAGGCCGCACTAACCTTGCTCCCCAAAACTTCCGGGGGCTCGCTAATGGCCCCCATGGTAACGATAATACCCAAAACCGCCGCAACGATGCCTAAGCCGGGCAACGAGTCGGAAACAGTGGTGAGGGCCGCTGGCACCAAACCGCCGTGATGCTCGTGGACATCGGTGTCAATATCCATCAAGTTTTCGAATTCGTGAGGTTCAATGTTGCCACTGACAAAGACTTTGAGGTTGTCGGCCAAAAAGTCTTTGAGGTGGTGGTTGTTTAAAATAGAGGGGTATTTGCCGAAAATAGCGGAGCTGTCGGGGCGGTTGGCGTGTTCTTCCAAAGCCAACATACCCTCGCGGCGAGCGATGGATAGAAACTCAAACATTAAAAGCAAAACATCAACATACTGTTGTTTTTGTAATTCTTTACCCAGAAAGATTTTGGGAATTTTAGAAAAAGTTTCTTTGATCAAGCTCATAGGGTTGGTGATGAGGAAGGCTCCGAAAGCCGCCCCACCAATAATTATAACTTCACTGGGTTGCCATAAAATGCCAAGTATCCCACCGTGCATGAGATACCCGCCAAAAACGCAGATGATAACTAATACGAAACCTACTGGGACCATAGTTTCACTCCAAAGTTCACCGAAAAAAACAAACTTCAGGTCTTTAATTCATAAGGAAACCGAAAAGCCCTTTGGGATAAGAGCGTTTGGTAATTTACAAAAGGCCTTAAACTATAAATCGGCACAAAGTGCAAATAAGTTCAAAATATTTTTGGCTTTTAATTGCTAGTGGGGGCGCAGCTTTTGTTTAAAAGGCGACCACTCTTTTATTCAACACAAGGTAGAGCCAAGATTATTTAGCTGATATTTTTAGCTATTTAATCTCAGCTCTGATTTTTTCCGCCACAAAAGGCAGCTTCATTAAATCTGCCGGAGCCCCCGGGGCGATAACAAGTTCGCTTGGGTCTCGACGCGGGACAACGTGTAAATGCCAGTGATAAACAGTTTGCCCGGCGGCCTCACCGTTATTTTGCATTAAGTTAAAGCCGTCTGCCTTTAGGCCCTTTTGGGCTGCGCAAGCCAGCTTTCGGGCCAGGGGCAAAATTTTGGCCAAAAGCTCAGGCGGCATTTCTTCCATAAGGGCAAAGTGAGCCCGGGGGACAATTAAGAAGTGCCCTTCCAAGATCGGAGTAATATCCATAAAGGCAATGAAATCTTGATCTTCATAGATTCTGGTGGAGGGGATTCGCCCGGCGGCGATTTGGCAGAATATGCAATCTGCCTGATTGTGGTGAGATGCCTCGGTCATAATTTCTAGCCTCCTGACAGAAAAGTTTTAAATTATTATACTCTTTTCTCTGATTTATATCAATCATTAGCTTTTTGTCTTAGGGGAATATGATATAAATCCGCCCGAGGAGGCTCAAACGCCGACATTGGTCGGCAGGGCCGACAGCCTTCGCCGACGTCGGTCGGCAGGGCCGACAGCCTTCGCCGACGTCGCTTCGCTCACTTTGAACAGAACAAGTAACTTTCGTCGCCGAGTAGCAGCTAAGTTCACCGCTTCTCGGTGAGCGGTCGGCAGAGCTGAGTAGCAGCTAAGTTCACCGCTTCTCGGTGAGCGGTCGGCAGGGCCGACAGCCTTCGCCGACGTCGCTTCGCTCACTTTGAACAGAACAAGTAACTTTCGTCGCCGAGTAGCAGCTAAGTTCACCGCTTCTCGGTGAGCGGTCGGCAGGGCCGCCCTAAATTCCGTATGGATCACGCATGGGCCTCGGGGGCCGCTTGCTTTAAGACGGTTGCAGCCACAATGGAACGTCAAGAGTTGCCGATACAGAGAGTATTTGCATTAATTGTCTCCGTTGGGAAAAATTAAAGCACCTGCTTTAGCTGTCGTCCAAAGCTGCCGACTTCCACTAGTTTGGAGCGTATTCACACAAAATGAATTTTCGAGTTATATCGCGAAAGACGAGCTTGTTTTTGAAGGAGTGTAGTGTCACCTACATAACTGAAAAAACAAGTGAAGCCTGACAAAGAGAGAACCGAAAAGTCGTTTGTGTGAACACGCTCCAGTATTTATTGAGCTACATACCGCCCTTGTATATTGCCATTAAGGCCGCAAAAATAACTTTGATTGCTGGCGGAAATAATTTCTAAAACACCCTGCGAGATTCTGCCGTTTATGTTGCTGCCATCGGCATTACCGCAGACAAAATCACCATTCATAATCTCACATAAACCTTGATAATCACACGTCCACCTTATATCTGAAGCGGCTAGGTTTACTGAAAGTAGAAATCTTCCCTGTTCCGTATATTGAAGTTCAGCGGAACCAGCGGCGTTAGAGTCGGCATAAACATATTCAGCCTTGGCTTCATAGTTGCTGTAGTCTTCTTCATAGTCCTCTTCATAGGGGTAGATTTCCAACACATCTTTGCCCGCAGAATAAACTCTCCAGGTCTTTCCTTCATGGATTGATTTTCCCTCTTTTATAAATGTATTAAATTGGGGGTGGTTGGCGTTGATTTTAAGCTTCCAGCAATCGGAAGTTTCCGGAATGCAAACGCCGATTACGCTATATTTGTCTTTAGTGATGGTTCCGGGCTGAACATAGAGAATTTCTTCGGTATAATCAGAAGCGCAGACCGGTGAGTCTAGGCTCTTAAAAAGGGCAATGTTTTGCCCACCCATTTCGTTTTTTTGTGCAGTTTGAAAAGTTTTCTGAATATCTTTGAAAAGCTTATCTTGCGTTGAGCCTTTATATTCATAACTGTAGCCATCGCCAACTTCAAAGCTCAAAGTATAATTGCCATTTTCAACCGAAACGCTTCCATAGCCAATTGCAACTTCATCGTAATCACAATTTTCCAATGCAGAGGCCGAACTTGCCGCATAAAAAGTCAAGCCCAACAGCACGGCCATAAAACAAGAGGTCAAGTTTTTAAAATTTTGCTTATTCATAGTTGTGCTCCTTAAGGAAAAGCTGATTTATTCTCCATGAGAACAAATCAGGAAGGAATGCTTTCACCCACTATCACGATAAATCATATATTGATTGTTATTTTTTTAATATCAATACTTTATGCCAAATCAAACATCACATGACATCACAGGAACGCCTTGTCTTTGAAGCAAAAAGATAGTACATAGTATAGTACAAATAGGCTCTAAAACGACAATAGGCTAGATCGGTAACGACCTAACCTATTGAAAAAAACTGGAGCTGGCGATGGGAATCGAACCCGCAACATCCTGATTACAAATCAGGTGCTCTACCGTTGAGCTACGCCAGCGCTTCAAATTTTAATTATGTTATTTTGCCATAAGTCTTGAGCAATTTCAAGTTTTTTTGA
This sequence comes from uncultured Thermodesulfobacteriota bacterium, assembly GCA_964368195.1. Lineage (GTDB taxonomy): Bacteria > Desulfobacterota > Desulfarculia > Adiutricales > Adiutricaceae > Adiutrix. The sequence continues at coordinate 4,056 of CAYJAF010000089.1, read as the reverse complement.
TAACTTTCATTTTTCAACCTAACTTTAAAATTTACTCAAGAATATTTGAAAATTGATTTCCGGGAGCTATGATTTTTTTAAACTTGCGAATTGGGCTATAAAATAGTATATTAAACGATGCAAAGGGAGTGTGGGCCTATAGCTCAATTGGTCAGAGCCCCCGGCTCATAACCGGTCGGTTCCAGGTTCGAGTCCTGGTGGGCCCACCACAAATTCCATCTCTTTTTCACGCCCTCCCTTTATATTTTGACGGAAGGGCGTTTGTTGTTAACGGGGGCCCCATGCGCTTATTTGAGCTGGTCGAGCTTATCCAAACTCTAGCGCCTTCTGACTTGGCCGAACAATGGGATAACCCCGGCCTGCAAGTTGGCTCCTTGGGAAAAGAAATAACGCGCATTGGCTTTGCTTTAGACGCCACTTTACCAATAGTAAAACAAGCCATTGAAAAGGGCTGTGATTTACTTTTGGCCCATCACCCACTCATCTTTAAACCACTTAAAAATATTAACTTTCAAAACGAAACAGGGGCAATTGTCGAAATTGCCGCCCAAAATGGTTTGGCAATTTATGCCGCCCATACCAATTGGGATTCCTCTCCCCAAGGAGTGGGGCAGGCTTTGGCCGATTTTTTAGGGCTTGATTCTCTTGAGCCTCTCCAGGCGGCTGAGCGAGATTTTTATAAGGTAGTGGTCTTTGTGCCGCCCAGCCACGCAGATGTGTTGCGCCAAGCTATTTTCGCTGTTGGAGCCGGACAAATAGGCGCCTATGACAAGTGTAGCTTTGCTGCACCCGGAGAAGGAGGCTTCCGCTCTCCGTCGGAAAGTCGCCCCTTTATCGGAGAGCCGGGAAGTGTAAGCACTACGGCGGAATTGCGTTTGGAACTCATTTTACCGGCCAAACTGGCTCCGCAAGTGAGCCAAGCCATTTTCGCTCACCACCCTTATGAAGAACCTGCCTTTGAATTTTACCCAATCAAAACCATGGGCCCAGAAACAGGTTTGGGGCGCATGGCCATTTGGCCGGAAGCACGCGATTTATTGGCAGAGTTAAAGCGTTTAGGTCTCCCCTTCAAATGGGCTGGCCCCGCCCCCCGTCATGTTCGCCGAGTTGCACTCCTGCCCGGTTCCGGTGGCTCTTTTGTCGCCTTGGCCAAAGCAAAAGGAGCAGAAGCTTTAATTACCGGTGATGCTGGTCATCACCATGCTTTAGAAGCCCAAGCTTTGGGTTTGAGCTTGATAGATCTCGGGCACCACGGCACAGAATGGCCGGGAGTCATTCAGCTGGAACGCCTTTTGCGAAAGAAACTGCTTCAGGCAGGGCGCACAGAAGTGGAATGCCTGCTTTTAGCTCAGCCAGACCCTTGGTGCTATTGGGGTGAGAATGGTGGGAGTGAAGAATAATGAATACTATTTTAATAAATTTAAAGCGCTTGCAAGAGCTGGATGAGTTGGTGCGTGAGCGGCGTCGGCTTCTTGATGCCGAGCAGGAAAAATTCGCTGAAGCTAAAACTAAACTGCAGAAACTTGAGGCGCAATTTAATACCGGACAAAGTGAATTTGCTCAGCTGAACAGTCGCCATCGGGAGTTGGAAGCTGAAATTGTCGATTTAGCGGCTAAAAAAGTGAAAAATGAGGCTAGACAAGGCTCTGTTTCCAGCTCAAACCAATATGAAGCTCTCTTAAAAGAGGCTGATTTCCTCACCACACGCATCGGAGAAGCAGAAGATGAGATTTTAGAGCTCTTAGACCGTTTGGAAAAAAAAGAGCGAGAAGTCGGTGAATCTCAGGCTTTAGTCAGCCAAGCAAACAGTGGTTGCGATATTTTAGCGGCAAATGTTGCGCACATGACTCAAGAGAGCCAAGAAGAGCTGGCCGGCTTTGCTGCCATGCGGGAACGTTTGATCCAAGAGATCCCCTCGGCTCAGTTGAAGCGATACCAAGAAATTGCCGCCGTTCGGGCCGGGAAAGCCGTGAGTGCGGCGGGTGATGGCCTTTGTTTGGCCTGCCGTCTCAGTTTCCCTCCTCAGCTTTATAACGATTTACAACGTAACGAAAAAATATTCAATTGCCCCAATTGTAATCGTTTTATTTATTGGCAAGAGCACCCGGATTTTACTCTTGCGGAAGAAGAGGGTCAAGCGACCGAATCCCCGAATAGTCAAGGGGCACCGGCTTCATGAATTTATTAAGTGGGGTAGCGACTTTAGCATTTTCTTTACTATTGGCCATTCCCACAGTGGCTACGGGTGAGGCTCAAATCACGGCAACGCAAGGGGAGGCTCCTTCTCCTTCTGTGGCTGCGCAAGACAAAACTTCTGATGCCGCCACAAATGAAGCCCCCAATGCTTTTGCGCCGTCAGCTGTTCCTCGTCTTAATGCGGCTGAACTTCTGGCGCCATTTTTAGGAGTTCCTTTCCGAGCCGATGGAGCCACCGATAGCCTCGGGCGTTGGGTTACCTTTCAGCAGCCACAAGTGACAACAAGCACAGCTGGTTTCAACTGTAGTGGCTTTACGGTGGCGGCGGCGCGTAAAATTTTTAATCGCAACTTTGACTTAATGACCTCTATTTATGATCGCAAAGGAGACTCCGGCTTCGGAGCCCCCTTTGGCCAAGATTGGGATTTCGGCCTTGATTTGATTTTGAACCTGGCCCAAGATTATCCCCACCGCTATTTACCCGAACCACCGGATCGGAACGCCACTCCTGTTCTTGAAGGCGATGATGATGGCCGCCCTTTGGGGTGGGGAGTCGATATTCACCAAGCGGCTTTTCTTGAGCTTTTGGCCCAGCTCAAAGAGGGGAGCGTATCTTTTTTCGTTCTTTCCAGGCCAGACCGCCGCTTTCCCATTGGTCTTTCTTATTACCATGTTGGCTTAATTCTCTCTGAGCCGCCCGATTTATGGCTTTATCACACAACTTTAGGGGCCAAAACCAACCGTGTTAACTTGGGGACTCCCGCCGGGATAGCTAGGTTCAGGCGTGATTTTAAGAGATTAACCAATGGTGAACGGCGAATTTTTTTAGTGGAAATAGATTTGACTTCTCCTTTGGTAACCTTCCCCAATTCCCATACCACCGCTTCTTCTGTGGCCACCCAGCCGGATTCCTATGCCTCAAAACCTTAAACGAACACACCCAGATACTCTTTTAAGCATAGGCTTGCTTATTTCAATACTTTTGCATTTGGGGCTTGGCGTGCTTTTTGTTTTGAGCACCAAGGGTTGCGAATCGCATAATGTTTCCGGGGCCATCAACCCTTCGGAAGTTGTCACCGTTGATCTTTTTGGGGAAGTGCCCAATTTGACAATTCCGGCCACACCGCCACCACCAAGGCCGCCGTCATCTGCGTTCAGCCAAGATGATGGCCCTCAAGATAGTCAAGAGCCTTCCCAAGCTGCTGAAGTGTCAGATGGCTCCCCCCAAGAGGGGCGAGTAGCTTCCCCGGACGCCATTCCCTTAGGCCCTAAAGCCCAGAGCCCTCCGCCGGAAATTGCCCGCCGCAAGGCTCCGCCCCAGGTGGCTCCCCCGGCGGTGAAGCCTCCGACCCCACCTGCTCCCCCTAAGAGAAAATCGCCCCCACCGCAGGCGGAAGCGCCACCACGCCCGGCTGAAAAGCCCCGTGATCTTCACGATATGGTTGCTAATACTTTGGGGCGCGGTGCTGCCGACCGCATGCTCGGTCGCCCCACCGGCCAAGTGAGTAACGAAGAGTTAGACCGCTATTATAAACGGATTATGGTCAAATTCAGGCAAAATTGGAAACCCAGCGCAACAGGTTTGTCATCGCAACTTCAAGTGGCTTATACCATTGTCATTGACCCAGACGGTAATATTTTTGCTCTGCACCAAGTTCGGTCTAGTGGGAACCCTCAATTTGACCGCTCGGTAAATAATGCCTTGCGGGCTTCGTCTCCTCTGCCGCCTCTGCCGTCCGGCTTCGGGGGGCGTCGTCATTCCGTAACTCTGTGGTTTAGGCCTGAGACATATTAAGGAAGGGTTGATTAATCAAGGTTTCCAAAAAGAACTTAAGGAAACGCTGATTTATTCTGCTTGCA
>CAYJAF010000088.1:0-8031 GCA_964368195.1 uncultured Thermodesulfobacteriota bacterium | reverse complement strand
TAAAAATAGACCTATTTCTCCCTTAAAAGCAGCTTGACAAACGGGGGGCATTACAGCTTTAGCCTCCACGGGCGGATTGTCATTTGGAATACAATTACCGACCGGAGGCGCAGGGCCGCCTGCCTAAACTATCGGCCCTGCCCTAGATATAGTGCTACCAAACTTCTACCATACAACGATTCCCTCAAATTTTCAAGCAAATAACCAACAAAACCACCCCCCCCACCACGGCAATAACATATAACTTTTTCACAAATATATTTAAGTGCTTATAAAAGAATCGAGGTGTAGCAGGGAGGTGCCTCACCCGGAGGCGAGCAACGACAATCAAAACACAAAAGCCCCTGCCAGAAATAGCGGCTGTCAAAAAATCAAGTTGACAACACCTGCAAAGTTTCTTATATTAAAAAGACCGAGAGGGTGAAACGAACACCCTCCCGGTCGTCTGGGGCAAGTCCCCCTTAGCATTATTCAACTAAGAAGTTATGCCCCGATGGGAAGCGCAATTCCCATCGGGGCAATTTCATTTAAGTGCCAGCGCTATTTACGCCAGCGGCTTTCAATGACAATTACCAATATCCCGGCCAGCGTGCCGACCAGAACGTCCATAAGGAACTGCTCCATAAGCAACCTCCCTTCTCAGGGAGACTGCCCCATGTGGTCATTATAATGTATTTAGCTTTAAAAGAGAAGCCGCTAGTAGCGTTAATCTAATTTGCGAAAACATCATGAACGGTGATAAAAATGAAAAATAAAGGAAAGTTAGATTATGAAAAAAATTGAAGAAATAAGAGAAACATTGCGCCAGTCTAAAACAGCCCCCGCTAAAGACTTGAAAATGGGTGAAATCATTAAAAAGTTTCGCCAAGAAAAAAACGTAAGTCAACTGCATTTAGGGCTGGCCATAGGCAGTACAGCCGCTTATATCTCCCAGCTTGAAACTAATCGAAAAACCCCCACAGTCGTCACAATCGATAAAATCATGACCGCCCTTGACATCGACACAATAAAATTCTTCGAGACACTTTTCCCCAAAAAGTGAGAATATGGTTGACAGCTTAGTTTATGTCGATGCCCAATGCTGCCCGGTTAAGGAGCTAAAAAGATAGCCCAAATTCTTTAATAATCTTCCCCCTTGTCTCTTCTCCTGTATCAAGCTATACTATGTTATTTACGTTAGTAACCAATATTACGGGGGCCTTAGCCATGACCTTTCAGGAAGTATTAGCACAAATCCGCGATGGCGTTGAAAACGAGCGGGAAAAGGGTAGTCGATTTGAGAAGCTGATCCAGCGGTGGTTACTTTCCGACCCCCGTTTTGGTGAACTCACTGACGTCTGGCTTTGGAGCGATTTCCCGGCTTGCGCGGATTTTGGTGGTGGGCAGGATTTAGGCATTGACCTGGTTGCCCGCACCGATTCCGGCGACTACTGGGCCGTGCAGTGTAAATGCTACGCCGAGGGTGCCACCATCGACAAAGCCGCGGTGGATTCCTTCCTTGCGGCCTCGTCTCGCCAGTTTACCGACCCCTTTTCCGAGCAACAACAGCGAGTCAACTTCGCCGCTCGCCTCTGGGTTTCCACCACTGAAAACTGGAACCGCAACGCCGAAGAGAGCATCAAAAACCAAACCATTCCCTTCACCCGAGTTGGTCTGGCTGATTTTGAAAGCGCCCACGTCGATTGGGAAGCGTTGTGGCAAGGCAAAAAGCCCGAGCGCCCCCGCAAAGAGCCCTTAGCCCACCAAAAAGAGGCCGTGGCCAAAGCCCTGAGCCACTACGCCGCCAGCGACCGGGGCAAGCTCATCATGGCTTGCGGCACGGGCAAAACCTACACTTCGCTGGCCATCATCGAGGCCGCCACCAAAGGTCGGGGCCGCATTCTCTTTATGGTGCCTTCAATCGCTTTGTTGGGCCAAGCTTTAAACGAGTGGATGGCCGATGCGACCGTCCCCATGCGGGCCATTTGCATTTGCTCTGACCCCAAGTCGTCACAAAAGCAAGGTGGTGATTTATTTGAAGATTCAATTGTTGATTTAGCCCTTCCGGCCACCACTAACAGCGCCCTAATTGCCAAACGTCTGGCCGCTTTGCGTGATTTTGATGGGCTGGTGGTCGTCTTTTCCACCTATCAATCCATTGACGCCGTGGCCGCGGCCCAAGCCGAGACCAAGAAACTTTTCGGCGAAGTTGGTGTTTTTGATTGGATTATTTGCGATGAAGCCCACCGGACAACCGGGGTGAAACTGTCCGGCAAAGATGAATCGGCCTTCACCAAAATTCACGATGACCACGTCATCGAGGGCCATAAGCGCCTTTACATGACGGCCACCCCCCGCCTTTACGGCGACACCGTCAAGGCCAAGGCCAAAGAGAACGACCACATTCTCTGCTCCATGGACGACTCCGCCCTCTACGGCGAGGAGTTCTTCCGAGTTGGCTTTTCCTACGCCGTGGCCCACGGGCTTTTGACCGATTACAAAGTTTTGGTGCTGACCGTGGGGAGCGAGGCCGTTTTGCCTGCCGAGATTGTGGCTCAAGTGCGTGATAAAGATGTTAAGGAGCTGGATTTTGATATGGCCAGCCGCCTGATTGGTTGCATTAACGGGTTGTCGAAAAATCTGTGGGGTGACGATGGCGTCACTTGGCAGACCGACCCCGGGCTCATGCGCCGAGCTTTGGCTTTTTGCCCCAATATCAACAAATTGGGCGACACTTCCTCTTCTAAAAACACCGCCGAGCAACTGCCGCTCCTCTCGCAAAAATATTGGGAAGCCCTCCCGGAGGAACGCCGGGCTCGGACGGTGCGCGTCACGGCCAAGCACATCGACGGCACCATGAACAGTAACGAGCGCACCAAAGAGCTAACTTGGCTCAAGAGTGAACCGGCCGACCCCAATGAGTGCCGCCTTATTTCCAACGTGCGTTGCTTGTCCGAAGGGGTGGACGTGCCCTCGCTGGACGCCGTGATTTTCCTCTCGGCCCGCAATTCACAGGTGGACGTGGTGCAATCGGTGGGCCGGGTTATGCGCAATTTCCGCAAAGGCCAACCCGGCGAAAAGAAATATGGCTACATCATTGTTCCTGTGGTGGTGCCGCCCGACACGCCGCCGGAAGAAGCTTTGAACGATAACGAGCGTTTCAAGGTCGTTTGGTCAATTCTAAACGCTCTCCGTTCCCACGACGACAGCTTTAACGCCACCATCAATAAAATTGCCCTTAATAAAGGGAAAACCGATGCTGATAAAATAGTGGTGGGCTCGGCACCACTCATGCCTGATACAGAAATCCAATCGAAAGCTGATAAGGATACGGCCAAAGCTCTGGCCAATAAAGACGTCAGTCAGCAACTTTCGCTTTTTGCCAACCTGAAAGAAGCTCTCTATGCCCGCATTGTCACCAAAGTTGGCGACCGCCTTTATTGGGAAAAGTGGGCCGGGGAAGTGGGCATTGTGGCCCGCAATTTAATTGGCCGCATAAGCGAGCTGGTGAAAGCCGATGGCCCCCACTTTGCCGCCTTCCAAGATTATTTGGGCGCTTTAAGAATCAACCTTAACGAAAGCATCACCGACGAGCAAGCCGTTGAAATGTTGGCTCAACATTTCATCACCGGCCCCGTTTTCGAGGCTCTGTTTAAAGATTATAACTTTGTTAACAACAACGCCGTCAGCCGCTCGCTGGAAACGATGGTCGCGCTTTTGGCGGAAGCCGGAATGGAAAAAGACACGGCGGTGTTGCGCAATTTTTATGAATCTGTCCGCCTTAATTTAGGCGACATCGACAACTTGGCCGGCAAGCAAACGGTCATTAAAAATTTATATGAAAGATTCTTCAAAGGGGCTTTTCCCAAAACCGTTGACCAGCTGGGCATTGTTTACACTCCCGTTGAATGTGTTGATTTTATTCTGCATTCGGTGAATGGGCTTTTGGAAAAAGAGTTCGCTTGCAGTTTGAGCGATGAAAACGTCCATATCCTCGACCCCTTCACCGGCACGGGCACTTTTGTCACTCGCCTTTTGCAATCGGGCCTGATTAAAGATGGTGATTTAGAGCGCAAATATCGCCACGAAATTCACTGTAATGAAATGGTGCTTTTGGCTTATTATGTGGCCGACGTCAACATTGAAAGTGTTTTTCATGATGTAACTAAGCGGAAAGATTACCTTAAGTTTGAAAACATTTGCCTGGCCGACACCTTTGACCTGGGCGCCGCCAAAAGCACCCTTTACGAAACTTTTAAGGGCAACACCGAGGCCATTGAGCGCCAAAACCAACTGCCCATTCGCGTTATTGTGGGCAACCCGCCTTATTCCGCCGGGCAGAAATCGGCCAACGACAACGCCCAAAACGCCAAATACCCGGGGCTAGACGCCCGCATTGAGCAAACTTATGTCGCCGAAGTGAAAGTCACTAACAAAAATTCACTCTACGATTCCTACATTCGGGCCTTTCGCTGGGCTTCCGATCGTGTGCGCCAAAATAACGAAGGCGGACTCATCGGCTTTATCACCAACGGAGGCTGGCTGGACGGCAACGCGGCGGCCGGTTTTCGTAAATCTTTGGAAAAAGAATTTTCTGCCATTTATGTTTTTCATTTGCGGGGCGACGCCAGAACATCAGGAGAACTACGCCGCAAGGAAGGTGGCAATGTATTTGACTTAGGCTCCCGTGCCCCGGTGGTTATTACCTTCTTAATCCACAAGCCCGACCACCAAGGCAAAGCCAAAATCTATTACCACGACATTGGCGATTACCTTAAGCAAGAGGAAAAATTCAAAAAAATAAAGGACTTCCACTCAATCTTTGCCCGCAATATGGAGTGGACGGAAATAAGCCCCAACGAACACGGCGACTGGCTCAACCTGCGCTCTGATTTGTTCGGCAGTTTCATTGCCCTTGGGGATAAAAAAGATAAAGCTAACAAAAGCACTTTTTTTGAAGATTTTTATTCCAATGGAGTTAAAACAAATAGAGATTTTTGGTGTTACAATTTTTCTAGCAATATGCTTCTTTCTGTAATGGAAAAATCGATTTCATTTTTTAATAATCAGTGCCAAGGCTTTCAAAATGCTCAGAAAGATAAACCTGATTTAAAAGTAGAAGATTTTATTGATACTGACCACACGAAAATTAGTTGGAGCCGCGCATACAGAAATGACGTCTTTAGGGGAAAAGAGCAGTTTTTTAGTAAACAATTTTCACGATTTGCATTAAATCGCCCATATGTAAAACAAAATTTATATTTTGACCCTAATGTGCTAAATGATGTTGGAAATATTTACAATATGTTTCCCACGCCAACAAGTGAAAATCTGGTGATTTGTGTTACTGGTATTGGTGGAAAAAATGGTTTTTCAGTTTTAATTAGCAATGTAATTCCAGATATGCAGTTAATGCAAAACGGTCAATGTTTACCTCTGTATTACTATAAAGAAAAAGACCAACAGTCATTTCAATTTGATGAAAGCCGGGCAGGTGAAGCGGCTTCTGATGGTGGGGGAGCTGGTTACGAACGCCGCGACGGCATTACCGACTGGATATTAAAAAACGTGCGCGCACGTTTCAGCGGCACCCGGGCCATCACCAAGGAACATATTTTCTATTATGTTTACGGCATCTTACACAGCCAAGATTACCGCGACCGCTTTAACGCCGACCTGAAAAAGGCTCTGCCACGCCTCCCCATTGTGGATAAGGTGGAAACTTTTATGGAATTTGCGCTAAAAGGACGCAAGTTGGCTGATTTACACCTCAATTACGAAACCATGCCGCCCCACCCAGAGGTTGTTATCACCGGAGCCGAAAGCGGCAATTTCACGGTGGAGAAAATGCGCTTTGCCAAAACCGGAAAAATTGTGGACAAAAGCACAATCATCTATAACCACCAGATAACAATAGAGAACATACCACAATCAGCCTATGAATACGTGGTCAATGGCCGCTCGGCCATCGAGTGGATCATGGAGCGCTACCAAATCAAAACCGACAAAGATAGCGGCATCATCAACAACCCCAATCACTGGGCCGAAGAGCAACAAAACCCCCGCTATATCCTGAACCTCCTTGCCAGCATAATCCACCTCAGCACCCAAACCGTCGAGCTGGTAAACAGCTTGCCCAAACTCGAGTTTGAGGAATAGGAAGAGGTCGTATAAATGCCTATAAACGAAATCACAAAATTTGACGAACTTACTATTCTTTTAGAAGAAAATCAAAATAGTGGTTGTAAAAACTCTACGGAGAAAGATCTTTATGGTATTGTGACTTTTTTGTTGATTCTCTTTTTGGCAAGCAAAAAAATTAAGGAAACAAATGAACAATGGGATAATTTCGCGCATGAACTTTTACATGAAAATAGATTTTTCCCTGATGTTACCTATCTCGGAGAAATTTATAAGATACTCGTGCAAAACCCTTTTATATTAACACCTTCGAACTTTTTGTATCGGGCACGAGAAATCGTTAATCACGACTTGCTTTCTGAACTTAATAAATGGGATATACATACTGAAGATGGTTTTATGGATTTCAAGAAAGTATTGCAATATATTGACTCACATCGTGCTTCAAACGCTTGGGGATTTGATGAGGAGAATTCAGGTGCTCCTCCTAAAGAATGTTCAATGCCTGGGCGCGCCAATCCTCACGGGATACCGTATCTTTACTTAGCTGAGGGAAAAGAAACTGCTATTGTAGAGATTAGACCTTTTATAGAATCTCAAGTTAGTGTCGCTACTTTTAAACCAAGGCGAGAGCTCAAGCTGGCAGATTTCCATGAAAAACCAAATACCACTAACGATAATGAAAAACTTACCGACGTTGTTTTTACTACTATTTCAAACATATATTCCCGGCTGAATTCGGGCCTGCCGGAAAAGTATCTTCCAACTCAAGCTTTAAGTGAGTATCTAAAACACCAAGGCTTTGATGGTATTCGCTTCCGTAGCTCACTTCATGAAAATGGGGTTAATATCGTTCTGTTCGATACCAATAGTTGTAATTTTATCACTTCCGAAGTCTATCAAGTTCAAGGGATGCAGTATAGTATTCAAAAAACCTTACCGCCCCAAAAGAAAACTCTGGAAACCCTATGTGACCTTCTGAAAGGAAGCCAACACCCCGCTGCCATTCCACAAAAGCTATAAATGCTAAACTCACTTTTACTTTATTATCAACGAAGCTTTAAGAAATGAGTTGAGAATTAAATACATTCTATTCCAATCAATTTCGAGCTCCAAATCATAAGCAAATTTTAAAATATTACCTAAATAATGATGGTAAATTCCAGGGCTTCCAAAGGATGTTTTTCCTTCTATCAAAGTGGTATATATTATTTTGAGAAAATCTCGTTTCAGTACTTTTTTATCAAACATATCATATAATGCCAATATGGCAAATTTCGAATACCAGCCATCAAGCATTTTAGACAGGTCAATATGAGAAATTCCCACCCCTTTAATATAATTAAAATCTTTAATATCTAAATAGCCTTTCTCATATGATGCCCCCGGTATGTATTCATCTTTATGCTGTTGATTGTCTTTTAAAGTAAATTCTAACCCGTCAAAATCTGACAACTTTTCCTCTGGGGGAACATTATATAATTTATAACTATGGAGTTTGCTAAACTCAATGATATAATTACGATATTTGCTTTTCATTATATTGTCATAATCATCATAATTAAGACTTTCTCGCTTTCTCCCAACTTGCTTATGTAGTTTACATATAGCATGTTCTTCTTTAATTATATTAATTACTTGAACATTGCAATGGTTTATGAATACTTCATATTCAGCTTCAGGAGCAAAGATATTTAAATTATTAACCACCGCTAATTCTTCAACATCTAGCATATTTAAATATTCACTTAGTATGTGGCGAATTCCTTTTTCAGACAAGCTTTGAGCCGACGCAATTATGTTAATTGCCTTCTCATTATTCAAGAAATTTAATTTTTTCAGCACATCAAGAGCAATTGGTAATGTATGCACCGTAGAATCTTTTCGGTTATGGTACATGAGGTAATATTT
>CAYJAF010000087.1:0-8275 GCA_964368195.1 uncultured Thermodesulfobacteriota bacterium | reverse complement strand
TGCTGAAATCTCTCCGCAAACTGCGAAAGAAGTTGTAGGTAAATATGGTGACAAACCCTTCATCGTTTTGCCGGGGGCGCAAGTTTTAGATTGGGCCGCTTTGGGCGAAAGGGTCGTTCACCGTTGGCCGGAAGCTGTTTGCCAAGTCCACGAGCAGGCGACTTTAGAGGACGTCCGCAGAGCCAAAGAGGAACACCCGGGGGCCAAAGTGGCGGCCCATCTTTTGTGTCATCCCGATATTTGGCCGGAGGTCGATTTCCTTGGCGACAGTGCTCAGATTCGCTCTTTCGTTGCCGAAAGTCAGGCTGCGGAATTCATTATCGTGTGTGAGGCGGGGCTGGCGGAATATTTGAATTTCACTTTGCCTCAAAAGCGTTTTTACGAAACGGACACCGAAATTTTTTGCCCTAATATGAAATTGACAACCCTTAAAACCATGGTGACAAAACTGACTCAATATACCGAGAGATCTCTATGATTTATTTAGACAATGCCGCCACTTCTTTCCCCAAGCCACCTGAGGTCATCGAGGCCATGGTGGCAGCCCTTAAGGCTCCGGCCAGCCCGGGGCGCAGCGGCCACTTCGGAGCTTTAGCGGCTTCCCGCACAATCCACAAAGCCCGTAAAAACGTGGCCAAGCTCTTTGGTTTGGCCGATAACCGCCGCCTGGCTTTTATGGCTAACGTCAGTTGGGCGCTTAATGCGGGTCTAAGTGGCTTGGGGCTTTCCTCCGGCGACCACGTTCTCACCAGCGCGCTGGAGCACAACTCCATTGCTCGTCCTTTGAAGCGCATGGCGACAGAGCTCGGCATCATTTGGGAAGAAGTGCCCTTGGGTAGTGACGGCCTTTGTGAGCCTGAAGATTTTAAAAAACTTTTGCGGCCGCAAACTAAGCTGGTGGCCTTAAACCACGCCTCAAATGTCACGGGAGCTTTGGCCCCGGCCCGAGCAATCAAAGAGCTTATTGGTGATGTCCCCATTTTACTCGACACCGCCCAAACAGCCGGGGTGATGGATTTGAGCGACCTTGGCACTTGGGCTGACTTAGTGGCTTTCACCGGGCACAAGGGCCTTTTGGGCCCCACGGGCACGGGGGGCCTTTGGGTACGAGAGGGGCTGAATTTGCGCCCGCTAGCCGTTGGCGGCACCGGGAGTGCCTCCGAAAGTGTGGAGCCACCTGATTTTCTCCCCGACGCCCTTGAGCCGGGCACAGCCAATACCCACGGCTTGGCCGGTTTGGCCGCCGGGGTGGATGTTGTTTTGAAAACAGGAGTCGCCGAAATTCAGCGTCACGAAATGGAATTGACTAAAATTTTCTTAGATGGTTTGAGTCAAATTCCCGGTTTGACTATGTGGGGGCCGCAGGATTTGACTAAACGGGTGGCCACCGTGGCCGTGACTTTGGCCGGGTGGTCGCCTTCGGAGCTCTCGTCGGCTTTGGAAGAAGAGGCCGGAATCATGACTCGTTCCGGGCTTCATTGTGCGCCTTTGGGGCACCAAGCTTTGGGGAGCTTTGGCGGTGGCGGGGTGACTCGTTTTTCTTTCGGGCTCTATAACACTTTAGAGGAAACGAACATCACTTTGGAAGTTTTAGCTAAACTCGCCTCCCAAAAACGAAAATAGGTAAAATATCGGAGATAACTTATGGGTTTTATTAAAGGATCTTTGTCTTTGACTCGTTATCGAGTGAAAGAAGAGCCGCCGGAAACATTGTCTGATGAATATATTGATGAGCGTCTGGCTAAAAATGCTTTCCTTGACATTGAAAACAGTGCCGAGGAGCGCAGCCTTGGCTGGGTGGAGTTCATGAACCATTTGGGCACGAATTTCAACCCGGCCACCTACCGCTTCGGGGGGCTTCTGGCCTTCACCTTGCGCCTCGACAGCCGCAAGTTAGCCTCGAAAACTGTCAATCGTTACTATGCCATTCGGGAGGCCAAATACGCTCAAGACCTCGGGCGGCGCCCCAACATCGAGGTCAAAAAAGCCTTGAAAGATACTGTGCGGGCCGAGCTCATGCCACGAGCTTTTTTGAATACCGAATTGATGGAAGTGGCCTGGCTTTATCGCGAGAACGAGCTTTGGTTGGCGGCCAGCGGTGAAAAGAAAAGGGAGGCTTTCGAGGAGCTTTGGCGAGAGACCTTTGGTTTATCACTTCAAATGCTGGTGCCGGCCACAGTTGGTTTAGAGATTCTCACCGCAGAATTGCAAGGGGCTTTGCTTTCGTCTAAGGCCAGCCCCATTTGGTTGGGAGAATAAAATGTCTAGTAATTTAAACTCATCCCATGATTTAGAGGCCGCAAACTTCTTAGATCTTTGGCGGGAAAAACTTTTTTTGGGCCAAGAATTTCTCACTTGGCTTTGGATTATAAGCGAAATTAATGGTAACTTCTTGCCTTTAAAAGCGGCCCGTGCTTGGAATAATTCAAGCGCCGCAGCCCCGGGCCCGGGGGAAACTCCGGCGGTGGAGTTATGGGTGGAAAGCCGCCTCACTTTGGAAAGCGGCGGCGGAGTCGATCGACAAATGGTCACCTGTCAAGCCCCCGAATCTCAATGGGCCGAGGCGCACACTGCCCTTAAGCGGGGCAAAAAACTCACTCGGGCTAAAATTAAGGTGCTCGTGGACGAAAAGGAATGGTCTTTCGTTTTGGGGGCCGACACTTTAACTCCGCAAAGTGTGAAATTTCCCCCAACTTTTGGGGCGGCCGAAGAAGAAGAAGACAGTGCCTCCGGGCAGTTTCTGGAAAGGGTTGCCCTCCTTGGGGAGCTGGTGGCCATTATCGAGGGACTTTTTCGCCAGTTTTTGGAAGTGCGTCTTTCTTCAGATTGGGAATTTAGCGAATTACCGAAACTTAACAAATGGTTGGCGGCACAGAAATGACAAGAAAATTTTGGCAAAATCCTCTCGTGCGTTTTGTTTACGCTATTTGGTTCTTATGTATTTTCGCAATTGGCACAGTGTTTGGGTGCTTTTTGACTTTATTGTTCGGTTTATTTTCCGACCGCGGGGCCCGCTACGTCACTAACACCTTGTGGAGCAAAATGACCATGTTTGCCGCCGGAGTGCGGCTGGAATCTTTGGGTTTAGATAATATTCCCTCCTCCAAAGACGGTTTCATTGTTTACGCCAACCACACCTCAGCGTTAGATATTCCGGCTTTGGCCTTGGGCACCGGACTTTCAGTGACTTGGGTGGCCAAGGCTTCCTTAGGGAAAATTCCCTTTTTTGGCTGGGGGTTGGCTCGGGCTCATATGTTGGTCAATCGGGCCGGGGGCCCGGCTGAGACAAAGGAGATGGTTCAAGAGGCCATTAGCCGCCTGAAAGGGGGGCAAATCCTCTCCATTTTCCCCGAAGGCACTCGCAACCGCAGTGAGGCTCCTCTTTTGCCGTTTAAAAAGGGCACTTTTCTTTTGGCCAAGCACACCGGGGCGCTATTGGTGCCGGTGGCTTTGAAAAACGCCAAAGATTTGTGGCCGGCCGGGGCGGTGGTGCCGATGCCGGGGACTATCCGTTGTAAAGTCGGGGAGCCTTTGGCCCCCATTGAGGGGGAGAACTTGGGAGCCTTGGCGACGCGCGCTCAGGCGCATTTGGCTGCCCTTTTGGAAGATGAGAGCTGGTGAGACCGGGGTAGGGTGGCATGAAAATTCTTCATACTTCTGATTGGCACTTGGGCCAAAGCTTGTGCGGCCAAAAACGCCAACATGAATTTTCCGCCTTCCTCGACTGGTTGGTTGAAATAATAACGCAAAATGAAATCACCGCCCTTTTAGTGGCCGGTGATATTTTCGACACCACCACCCCTGGAGCCCAAACTCAAGGCTTATATTATCGCTTCTTAAGCCAAGTGGCGACTTCCTGTTGTCGTCACTTGGTCATTATCGGTGGCAACCACGATTCTCCTTCTTTACTCAATGCGCCTCAAGAAATCCTCAAATCTCTAAACGTTTACGTGCTTGGTCAGGCCACAGACCCGATAGACGATGAAGTCCTCATCCTTAAAGATGCCAAAGGTGCGCCGGAACTCATTGTCTGCGCTGTGCCTTATTTACGCGATCG
The DNA here is from genome assembly GCA_964368195.1 of uncultured Thermodesulfobacteriota bacterium. Classification (GTDB taxonomy): domain Bacteria; phylum Desulfobacterota; class Desulfarculia; order Adiutricales; family Adiutricaceae; genus Adiutrix. Next base: position 4,218 of record CAYJAF010000087.1, on the reverse strand, counting down.
TGACGTGCGGCAGAGTTCTCCCGGCGAGAGTTTAGCTGATAAAGACCGAAAATTACTGGAGGGCATCAAGCTCCATTACGGCCAAATAGCTGCAATCGCCGAAGAAAAAAGAAATGGAGAAATACCCGTGGTGGCCATGGGGCATCTGTTTGCCGCCGGGTCGCAAGTTTCGGAAAACAGCGGGGTGCGAGATCTTTACGTTGGCTCTTTAGGGCAGGTGGGGGCTGATATTTTCGCCGAAGTATTTGACTACGTGGCCTTGGGTCATATCCACGCCCCGCAAGAGGTGGCCGGGCGAGCTCACATCAGATATAGCGGCTCGCCGCTTCCATTGAGTTTTGGGGAATCGGGGGTGAAAAGCATTTGCCAAGTGACTTTCAGTGGGCGTAAGATGTCCGACCTTGAGCTCATTGAGGTGCCGATATTCCAAAGCCTTGAGCGCATTTGTGGTGATTGGGAGGCTATTTTGGAGCGCCTTGAGGCTTTGAAAGCAGCCGAAAGTGACGCCTGGCTCGAGGTTGTCTATGATGGCACTGAAATTATAACAGATTTACGGGGGCGTCTTGAGGAAATAATTGCGGAGACCTCTTTGGTTATTTTGCGAATTCGCAATCAGCGAATTATTGATGGTGTTTTGCGGGCCCAAATTCAAGGGGAAGAGCTGGCGGAGCTGGATCCGCAAGAAGTTTTTGAACGCCGTTTGGAGCTTCTTGAGCAAAGTGATTTGGCAGAAAAAGAGGAGTTGCGAGCCGCCTACGGAGAAATTTTACTCACCCTTTATGCCGACGATGGGGAAAAAGGAGCTTGCGACCGGTGAAGATTTTACAGCTCCGTTTCAAAAATCTCAATTCCCTGGTGGGGGAATGGCTTATTGATTTTACGAGCTCCGCCTACGTCGCTGACGGCATTTTTGCCATTGTCGGGCCAACCGGTGCGGGGAAAAGCACCATCTTAGATGCCATTTGCCTGGCCCTTTACGGCCGCACTCCGCGCCTTGGTAAAATCACCAAAAGCTCTAATGAAATTATGTCTCGTCAGTGTGGAGAGTGCTTCAGTGAGGTGACTTTCGAGACGCAAAAAGGGCGTTATCGTTGCCATTTTAGCCAAAGGCGAGCTCGCCAAAAACCGGATGGAGAGCTGCAACTCCCGAAGCACGAAATTGCCAACGCCGAGACCGAAGAGGTTTTCGAGACAAAAATCAAAGGAGTTGCCGAGGAAATCGAGGCGGCCACCGGCCTTGATTTTGACCGCTTTACTCGCTCTATTTTGTTGGCTCAAGGGGGATTCGCCGCCTTTTTAAAGGCAACGGGTGATGAGCGGGCCCCCATTTTAGAGCAGATTACCGGAACGGAAATATATAGCAAAATCTCTATTTTAACCCACGAGCGTTGCCGCCTGGAAGAAGACAACTTAAAGCTTTTGTTGGCGGAAATAAAGAGCGTTGACCTTTTGAGCCAAGAGCTTGAAGACTCTTTGCGCCAAGATTTAGAAAGGGAAGAAAAAGCGGCGGCTGATTTGGCTGAAAAATTGGCTAAAACCCTTGAGGCTTTGAAATGGCTTAATAATATCGAGATATTAATCGGCGAATTAAATTCTTTAAGCGCTGAGGAAGCCGCTTGGCAGGAAAAGATTTTGACTTTTGAACCGGCTCGGGAAAGGCTCGATCTAGCTCAGAAAGCCTCCATTTTAGATGGCCCCTTTGCCCGCTTAAAATCGCTCAGGGAAGAGCAGGTTAAAGATGAAAGCGAAAGGCAAAAGGAAGAGCTTTTGCGTCCCAATTTACAACTGGCTAAAGAAAAAGCAATGCAAGTTTGGCAAGAACTTCGCAGCAGTCTCCTTTTGCTTAAAGAGGAAGAAGAGCGCTCCAAACCCATTTGGCGAGAGATGCGCTCTTTAGATCAACAAATCGCCACTCAAAAAAAAGATGTGGAGCAAAGTCAAAAAGAGGCGCAAAAATTAGAGGAGCAACTTGGGGAGCTCATTAAATCCAAAGGGCGCGGGGAGCTCAAAATTGCTAAAAGTCAAAAGGATTTGGCGGCAATTAGTGATTATTTACAGCGGGAAAATCACGATCAGTGGCTGGTTGGCGGCTTGGCCGGGCTCAGGGCCGAAGAGCGGATTTGGTCTGAGAAGTTGTTGGAAATAGACCAAAAAAAGAAAGTGGCGGCCGAGCTGGAAAGCTCTTTGAAAAGTGCTGAAGTTACTTTTGCCAATTGTCAGGGAGAGGTGGTGCGGCAAAGAAAAGAGCGCGACGCAATCTCTGCCGCTTTACAAAAAGAGCGGAAATCTTTGGCTTGTTTCTTAGGGGAGCGCACTTTGCGGGAGTATCGGGCGGAGAAGGAATTCCTTTTGCGTGAGCTGGCCCTTTTGGCTAAGATCGCCAGCTTAACGGCCGAACGAGCTCAGTTAATCAGCGGGCAAGCTTGCCCTTTGTGTGGTGCGTTGGAGCATCCTTTTGCTTGTGGACAAACTCCTTTGCCAGATGAAAAAGAGAAGCAGATTTCGCAACTTACCGCTTTTATTGAAAGAGCTGAAGAGCTTGAAAATGTGGCGAAAGAATATGAAAAAAGCTTGTCTCTGGCTGAAGGAGAGCTGATTTCCGCTGAAAAAAATGAGCTGGCCGCCGAGGGTAAACAGAGCTCTTTTGCGCAAAGTTTCCAAGATTTAAATAGTGAATTGAATAGGTTAACTTCTGATTTGGACGCGATGGCCACTAAAATTACCCAACAACTCAAACCTTGGGGCTTTGAACTTGCCCCCGGTGGGAATTTTGCTTTCTTTTTGGCCCAGCTTCAAGGGCGTTTAGAAAAGTGGCAAGAGGCTCAAGCGGGTTTGCGAGAAATAGAGGGTCAGCTTAGTGCCGACAAGCTCAAGATGGAAAATTTACTGGCTCGCATCGAAAGCCAAGCCGAAATTTCGGCCAAAGAAGGGGAGCGCCTGAAGCAATTAAGCACAGGGCTCGAGGTTAGCCAAAGGGAAAGGCAAAATAAATTTGGCAGTCTTGAGCCAAATGCCGAGGAGATGCGGCTTAATCAGCTGATCACTTCTTCTGAAAAAGCCTTGGCCGAAGCTCACCAAAAACAAGATCTTGCCGCTAAAGACCTTGCTGCCGCCGAGGTTCGCCTGGAAACTTTAAGGCGAAACTTGGCTCTCCGTCAGCCGGAACTGAACCGAGCGACAGCTGAGTTTACCGCCGATTTAAGTGCCGCCGGCTTCCTTGGGGAGGATGACTTTTTGGCCGCCTGTTTGCCGCCTAGTGAGCGAGCCAAGTTGGCCGCTGAGGCTAAAAACTTAGATGAAGGGCTCGCCAGTCTTAAAGGGCGGGGAAAAGATAAAAGTGAGCAATTGGCACAGGAAAAAGTGCGCCAAGTTACGACAAAAACCGTCCCGGAGCTTCAAAGTGAGGCGCAAAGCTATAAAGACCTTCAAAAAGAAAAACAGGAATCCATTATCGCTGTAAAGCTCAAATTGGCCGCCAATGACAAGGCTAAATTGAGTTTTCAAGCGAAAGAAAAGGAACTTGCCAAGCAAAAAGTGGAAACAGGGCGTTGGCTGAAGCTCCACACCCTCATTGGCTCGGCTGATGGCAAAAAATTTCGTAATTTTGCCCAAGGTTTGGCATTTGATTCCGTCATTGCCCATGCTAACCGTCAGTTGCGAAAAATGACTGATCGCTATCTTCTTTTACAATCTCAAACGGAAAGTCTGGAACTCTTAGTCCTTGACAGCTATCAGGCCGGTGAAATTCGCTCGACAAAAACCCTTTCCGGCGGGGAGAGTTTCATTGTCAGCCTCGCCTTGGCCCTTGGGCTTTCACAAATGGCCAGCCAAAAAGTGCGGGTGGATTCTCTCTTTTTAGATGAGGGCTTCGGCACTTTAGATAGTGAGGCTTTGGAAACAGCCCTTGGATCTTTGGCAACTTTACAGCAAGAAAATAAGCTCATTGGTGTTATTTCTCACCTTCCGGCTTTGCAGGAACGCATAAACGCCCAGATAAAAGTTTTGCCTAGAAACGGCGGGCAAAGCACTCTCAGCGGCCCGGGGTGTTCGGGTGATTTTTAAAATGAAACTTTGGTGAGAAATCTTTTGTTGAAAATACAGGGCCTACGCGTCTAAATTTTTTTGATTGTAATTGTATTTTGCCGGATAAGCTGTTGTAATCAAAGATAATTTGCAAGGGGAGCTAAGGCCTATAACAAGCAAGCGAAGCCGAAGGGG
>CAYJAF010000086.1:0-8409 GCA_964368195.1 uncultured Thermodesulfobacteriota bacterium | reverse complement strand
TTGGGGGGGGGGGGGGGCAAATTTTTTAAAAAAAACCCCCCCCCCCCCCAAAAAAATTACTTTTTCTTAGACCCACATTTCTTAGCTCCGCACTTTTTATCGTCGCACTTTTTAGATGCGGCTTTTTTGCATCCTTCTTTAGCGGAACCGTCGAAAATAGCTTGTTGGGCGGCGGCTAAACGGGCCAAGGGCACCCGGTAGGGCGAGCAGGAAACGTAGTTGAGCCCTGACTGCACGCAGTATTTAACTGTGGGCGGGTCACCACCATGCTCGCCGCAAATGCCGATTTTAAGGTCAGGCGAAACGCTGCGGCCCAATTCGATGCCTCTTTGAACGAGGAAGCCTACGCCATCGAAATCGATGGTGACAAAGGGGTCGTATTCCCAGATGCCTTGCTCGAGGTAGTCCGGCAGGAATTTCCCGGAGTCGTCGCGCGAAAGTCCGTAGGTGGTTTGGGTAAGGTCATTGGTGCCGAAGGAGAAGAACTCCGCTCCGGCTTTGACAATTTTATCGGCCACCAAGGCTGCCCGCGGGAGTTCAATCATGGTGCCGACAAGGTATTTGAGCTTGGTGTTCGTTTCAGCCATGACTTCTTTGGCCACTTCGTCCACAATGGTTTTTTGCAAAGTGAATTCTTTTTCGTGGCCCACCAGGGGAATCATAACTTCAGGGAAAACTTTGATTTTCTCTGCAGTTGCTTGGGCGGCAGCCTCAAAGATGGCTCGGGCTTGCATGGCCGTGATTTCCGGGTAGACAATCCCCAGGCGGCAGCCGCGGTGGCCGAGCATGGGGTTGAATTCCTTCAAGGATTCAATTTTAGTGTGGATTTGTTCCACGCTTTTACCAACTAAGTGGGCCAAAGCTTCCACGTCTTCTTCTTTTTCGGGCAAAAATTCGTGAAGTGGTGGGTCAAGGGTGCGAATGGTCACTGGGTAGCCGTTCATGGCTTTGAAAATGCCATAAAAGTCTTCCCGTTGCATGGGCAGAAGCTTGGCCAAAGCGCGCTCACGACCTTCGAGGTCGTCGGCTAAAATCATTTCCCGAACGCTTGAGATGCGGTCGGCTTCAAAGAACATATGCTCTGTGCGGCAAAGGCCGATGCCTTCGGCACCGAAATCACGGGCCACTTGGGAATCGTGGGGAGTGTCGGCATTGGTGCGCACGGCGATTTTTTTGGCTTTGCTTACCCAACTCATGATAGTGGCAAAGTCACCGGTGGGGCTGGCTTCAATGGTTGCAAGTTCCCCGAGCATGATTTCGCCGCGGCTACCGTCTAGTGAAATCCAATCGCCTTCACCCACGGTGACGCCGCTTTTGGTGGTGAAAGTTTTTGTTTCGTAGTTGACGGTGATGTCGTTGGCCCCGGCCACGCAAGTTTTACCCATGCCGCGGGCGACCACGGCTGCGTGGCTGGTCATGCCGCCGCGAGCAGTGAGGATGCCTTGGGCTTTGTGCATACCGCTAATATCTTCGGGGCTCGTTTCAATGCGCACCAAGATGACTCTTTCGTTGCGGTTGTCCGTCCAGTCCACAGCGTCCGTAGCCGTGAAAACAACTCGGCCCACCGCCGCCCCGGGAGAGGCAGGCAAGCCTTTGGCCACGATGTTGCGCTCTGCTTTGGGGTCAAAGGAGGGGAGTAGGAGCTGGGTCAATTGATCGGGATCAATGCGAGTCAGAGCGGTGTTTTCGTCAATCATTTTTTCTTTGACTAAATCCACCGCAATCTTGACTGCCGCTTGAGCCGTGCGCTTGCCGTTGCGGCATTGGAGCATCCACAATTTACCTTCTTGAATGGTGAATTCGATGTCCTGCATATCACGGTAGTGCTTTTCCAGCTTTTTACGAACGGCTTCCAGCTCTTTGTAAGCTTTGGGCATTTCGTCTTGCATGGTGCTGTCAACGCCTTCAGGCAGGGGCTTGGAACGGTTGATGGGGTTGGGGGTGCGAATGCCGGCCACCACATCTTCCCCTTGGGCATTGATGAGGTATTCACCATAGAAGTAGTTCTCACCGGTGGAGGGGTCGCGGGTGAAGGCCACGCCGGTGCCGGAATCGTTGCCCATGTTGCCAAAAACCATGGCTTGGACGTTGACGGCCGTGCCCCAATCCTCAGGGATGTTGTAAATGCGGCGATATTCCACGGCCCTTGGGGTCATCCAAGAAGAGAAAACCGCCCCGATGGCTCCCCACATTTGCTCAAAAGGATCTTCGGGGAAAGGCTCGTTTAAGGTTCTTTGAATAAGGGCTTTAAATTCGGAAACGAGCCATTTTAAATCTTCGGTCGTCATGTCTAAATCTTGGCTATAGCCTTTTTCTTTTTTAAGGTTGCCGATGATTTCGTCAAAGGGGTCTTCATGGAGTTCAGTGGCTGCTTTAACGCCCATAACCACATCGCCATACATGGCCACAAAGCGGCGGTAGGCATCATAGGCAAAGCGGGCATTGCCTGTCTTTTTAATCAAGCCCTCAACGGTTTCGTCGTTTAAGCCGATGTTCAAGACCGTATCCATCATGCCGGGCATGGAAGCCCGGGCCCCGGAACGGCAAGAGACCAAAAGAGGATTGTCTGCTTTACCAAAGCTTTTACCCATGGTTTTTTCCACGTGTTTTAAAGCGGCGGTAACTTCTTTTTTTAAGCCGGCAGGATATTTCTTTTTGTTTTCATAGTAAGCGGTGCAGACCGCGGTGGTGATGGTAAAACCGGCCGGCACAGGTAAGCCAAGGCGAGACATTTCCGCCAAGTTAGCGCCTTTCCCACCCAAAAGGTTTTTCATGTCGCTTTTGCCGTCAGTTTGTGAACCGCCAAACAAGTAAACAAGTTTAGATGTAGTAGCCACTACGAACCCCCATTTTTGCGCCCCATTTTAAATGGGCGTGATGTTCAAAGCCACAAAGCTTGCGGCCGGTAACTAAGGAAAATATCCCTGCTTTAAGCTAAGGAGTTTATTTTAATAACAAAATATCAATGATGTGTTTCCCGTTATATTTAGGTCAGCGTTTATTTATTATCGTTTTCTTTGCAAAGTCGGTATTTTGCCCACTCCGCCGCGCTGAAATTAGAGGGAAAAGCTTTGTTTTTCTTTCCCTAAAAGGACTCATGAAAGGCGGCGTGCTTTCGGTGATTTGCTCTGGCATAGAATAAATCAGCGTATATTTTAGAAAATTCTGTTTCGTCTCTAAATTGTGAATCGACTACAATATTATATTGTAAATGACCTCTACTTATATAACATACTTGCCTTTAAAATAACAATATCAACCGTAAAATTTTATCGTTTTTTTTGGTGAAATTATTTTTTATTTGCAACCTTAAGTGAGATTTTGTTGGGTCCATTTAGAATTTTGTCAATTGTTTACAATTTTTGCTGGCAATTTGTTCGGCATTTTGTCAATTGTTTACAATTTTAACTTGCAACCTGTTCACCCAAACCTCCCAAAGGAAACGCTGATTAATTCTGCTTGCAGAATTAATCAGCGAAGGCACGCACGCCTCACATGAGCCCTTCGTGACGGAAAATCATGGGTTTTTCTCATGTTTCGGCAGCGGCGCAGTTGGCAATTTTGCCAACTGCGCTAAGGAAATACTAATTAATCAGTGTTTCCCTTACAAAACATCAATATATTCACTATTCAAAGCCTTATTCATATTTCTAACTGCACAAAATTTGCCGCACATCGAACAAGTATCTTCAAATTCAGGGGCTCTGTCATTTCGGATTGACTTTGCATATTGTGGGTCTGCGGCGCATGCCCATTGTTTTTCCCAATCCAGTTCTTTACGGGCATCGGCCATTTGGTCGTCAATATCACGGGCGTGGGGTATGTTCTTTGCTATGTCGGCTGCGTGGGCTGCAATTTTACTTGCAATGATGCCTTGTTTGACATCATCTAAGTTAGGTAAAGCAAGGTGTTCCGCCGGAGTTACATAACAAAGAAATGCCGCCCCCGCCATGGCAGCAACAGCCCCACCGATTGCCGCTGTAATATGGTCGTATCCCGGGAAGATGTCGGTCACAATTGGCCCTAAAACATAAAATGGGGCCCCCATGCAAATGCTTTGTTGAATTTTGATGTTTGCCTCCACCTGGTTTAAAGGCACATGGCCCGGCCCTTCGACTATAACTTGAACATCTTTGGCCCACGCTCTTTTAGTGAGCTCACCCAAGTTTACCAGCTCATCGATTTGACAAACATCACCGGCGTCGGCCAGGCAACCGGAACGACAAGCGTCACCCAAAGAGATGGTAACATCATGTTCTCGGCAAATTTCCAAAATTTCATCGTAATATTCATAGAACGGATTTTCACTTCCCGTCATAGACATCCATGCAAAAACTAAAGAGCCTCCTCGCGAAACGATGTTCATTTTGCGTTTATGGGTTTTGATTTGTTCAATTGTTTTGCGTGTAATACCACAGTGAAGGGTGACAAAATCCACTCCGTCTTCGGCGTGCAATCTAATCACATCTAAAAAGTCTTGGGCGGTTAATGTAGCCAAATCACGTTGATAGTGAATTATGGAATCATAGACGGGAACAGTTCCTATTAAAGCCGGACATTGTGCGGTGAGCTTTCTTCTAAAAGCGGAAGTGTCACCATGTGATGAAAGATCCATAATTGCATCGGCCCCCATCTGGACAGCTTCCATAACTTTTTTCATTTCAACATCATAATCTTTGCAATCACGAGAAACACCAAGATTCACATTGATTTTAGTTTTTAGCATAGAGCCAATCCCTTTTGGCTCAATACACTTATGCCTTTTATTGGCGCATATTACTATTTTGCCTTCAGAAACGTTTTGCCGGATAAATTCAGTATCTCTATATTCATTTTTCGCCACAATCTCCATTTCTCTTGTGACAATTCCCTTTTTTGCGGCCTCCATTTGGGTGGTGTAATTCATAAAAACTGCTCCTTCAATTAGTTAAAAAAAAACGAAAAATACCTAAGATGGTATTTTTCGCAAAAATAGTGTTTCCCTACGTTGGCATTATCCAAATCAGGTTAAGGGTCGAAGCTTTAAACTTCCTCTCAGCCCGGTAAGCGAGCTCCCCTATTATTTATATACTATATATATTATAATATAATAAGCAAGTCAAACGTAAAATCGACGAGCTTTTATGTGTTACAAATGTTATTTTGAAATTATTGAAGATTTTATTGCATAATGTTACTATAGGAAACGCTTATTAATTAGCGTTTCCTTAGCAAAGTAGGCAAAACTGCCTACTTTGTCGCCGCCGAAATGAGAGGCAAACCCATGGTTTTCCGTCCCGCAAAGGCTCATGTGAGGCGTGCGGGCCTTACTGCTTAATTCTGTAAACAGAATTAATCAGCGTTTCCTATAAGAAAAAAGCAAACAAGGTAACAGCGCTAGGGGAAGAGAAACTAGCAATATGGCAGTGAGTCAATAGACATCTAAACCCTAGAAAGCATCTAGATTTTTTATGATCGGGGGAACTTTGCCGGAAGATCGCGAAAACAAAATATCATGCAGTAACTTCACAAATGAAATGGAAGTGGCTATAGAAGTTTTAGCCGGGAAGTGGAAATCCACTATTTTGTGGAGCCTTAACGATACCGAGCAAATAAGATTTAATGAGTTTTTAAGAGTTATCCCGGGGATAACACAAAAAATGCTCACCCAGCAATTGCGAAAGCTGGAGGAAAATAATCTTATTAGCCGCAAAATATACCCAAGCGTGCCGCCTATTGTGGAATATTCTCTGACTCCATTGGGCCAAGAGGCCATCCCTCTTTTAGAGCAGTTGAATAAATGGGGTAAAAACATAATAAAATCATATAATAAATAATAGAAGGTCATTGCTTGAAAGTGTAGATTTACTTTTGGGTAAGAAGCGCACTTATTAGTTCGTATAAAACCTTTTAGTAAGTAAGCAACGGAAAAGTGCCTTCTTGCACAAAATTTAACCTATGTGTATAAAGCTAATTAGTGCTTGGCGAAATACGAAAAAGATTATGCTATCTTTACGCCAATATAAAACTAAACTTACTTTACTCACATAGGAGCCCCAAATGAAAAGATTTACAATTCCCAGAGACGTTTATTTTGGCGAAAACGCCCTTGACCATCTCAAAACAATTAGCGGAAAAAAAGCCATTGTTGTTATCGGTTCAGACAGAATGATTGCCGATGGCACCACCGGCATTATTGAGGCTAATTTAAAAGAAGCCGGCATTGATTGTAAACTGTTCGTCGGGGTTGAAGCTGACCCTTCGGTTGAAACCGTTATGCGCGGCGTTGCGGCAATGAATGAATATCAACCTGATATTATTATTGGGGTTGGTGGCGGCTCACCGATTGACGCTGCTAAAGCCATGTGGATTTTCTATGAAAACCCCGAGTTTACTTTTGCTGAGGCGGCCAAACCTTTTAACCTCCCGACTTTGCGTAAAAAAGCCATTTTTATTGCTGTGAGCACAACAAGTGGAACTGGCACCGAAGTCACTGCTTTTTCCATCATCACCGATGAAAAAAATAACATTAAATATCCCATTGCCGACTATAACATCACTCCCGATGTGGCCATTGTTGACACCAACTTGGTAAAAAGTATGTCTCCACTTTTGGTTGCCAACACCGGCATGGATGCCATTACCCACTCCTTCGAAGCTTACGTTTCTGTTGTGGCGAACCCGATTACCGACTCTTTGGCATTAAAATCCATCGACATGATCGTTGATAATGTTGTGGCTTCCTACAATGGCAAAAAGGAAGCTCGCGATGAAATGCACATCGCCCAATGTATGGCCGGGATGTCATTTTCAAATGCAATTTTAGGCATTGTCCATTCCATGGCCCATAAAACCGGTCGCTTGTTTGGCATTCCCCATGGTTGCGCCAATGCTATTTACCTTCCTTATGTTGTGCAATATAATGCTCAAGTTGCCGGCGAAAGGTATGCTCAAATTGCTAAAATGCTTCATTTGGCCGGGAATACCACTTCTGAATTGGTCAGCTCTTTAGTGGCAAAATTGGTTGAAATCAAAGCCCAGATGAATATGCCGCAAACTCTTAAAGAATTCGGTGTTGATGAAGGTGAATTTTTGAAACAGTTAGATGTTATTTCCGAGGCTGCCTGTGGTGACCCTTGCACCGGCACAAACCCCCGCTCTATTGATCCGGCTACAATGGCCAGACTTTTCAAAGCTACTTATTATGGTGAGAAAGTAGATTTTTAATATTTTTAACTGTTTATGAAAAAGGGGCATAGTGATATGCTCCTTTTTTGCATGAGTAGTCGATGCCGGAGAACAACAGAATTTGAGTTTTTCAGCATCGATTACTAAGGTTAAATTTACCTAAATACCAAAAAATTTAAATTTGTAGATGTGTTTTATGGTAAGAACAGTCTGTGTTGCCAATGAAAAAATTAAGCTACTATTTGCCCAAGAAAGAGATAGGCGTTTGATTTATGAGCTTAGCTTAGAAGATGAAAATGTCATCTTGGCTATGTTTAATCATGCGGAGGATTTTCGCTGGGAAGAGCTCGAATCTGAAAAAAGTGATTTTTTTGATGGCCAGCCCGGCCTCAGTAAATATTTATTCATTGAGTATTGTGGTGAAATTGTTGGTGTTTTTTGCCATGAATACCATGATGCTTTAGTGCCGAATATGGAGTTCCATATCTGGCTACGTTCGACAAAATACATCGGCAAAGGCATTGGCCCACAGAGTGTGCAGCTGATGAGAGAGCATATTAGTAAAGAGTATGGGGTCGAAACTTTTTTAATGCGTCCGTGGATAAAAAATTTACGCGCAATTAAGGTTTATCAAAAATGCGGTTTTGAAATTATTGAAGATTTCGTTTTGGAAGATTACTATACTAAAGATGAAATAGAACAATACGGCAACGGGCCATATTTAAAAGATGAGACCGTTAATATGGTGGCTAAGTAGTCGATACTAGAGCCTGTTCACACAAACGACTTTTCGGTTTTCTCTTTGTCGGCCTTTGCTTGTTTTTTCGTCATGTATGTCAAATACACTACCTCAAAAACAAGCTCGCCCTTCGTGATAAACTGGCAAATTCATTTTGTGTGAACACGCTCTAAAAAACTGAGGTGTTTTTCACCGAAGGCACACTGACTTTTGCGCCCTTTTTACGTTTGCAAAAGTCCGCCGAAAGTAAATTTCGACTTGTGCTTCGCCTCTGGGACGATTTCCGCCTCTCGGTCGTATTTTAGGGCCTAAAGTTCGCTTTCGTTCACAATCGGCCCTATAATTTACGGTCTTGCTCTGGAAGTATCCCTTTCATTCGCCCTTGGGTTCAATGTGACATGGTCGTAAAAACTTCTCCTGCGTCAGCTTTGAGGCTTTGCTTTTACTTACAGGGCCTACGCATCTAAATTTTTTTAGGTTATAATTATTTTTCACAGGGTAAG
>CAYJAF010000085.1:0-8463 GCA_964368195.1 uncultured Thermodesulfobacteriota bacterium | reverse complement strand
ATATTTAACCTGATTACCGGTGCTGTGCGCCCCGAAGATGGCCACATTTTTTTCGCCGGGCATGAAATAACCACCCTTAAACCACACCGCATTGTTTATCTTGGCTTGGCCCGCACTTTTCAGACAATCCGCCTGTTTCCTAAAATGTCGGCTTTGGAAAACGTCTTGTCCGGTCGACATTGCCGCATGGAATCCTCCTTTTTGGCGGCCCTTTTGCGCCTTCCTCAAGAGAGGCGTGAGGAAAAAGCCGCTCTCATTGCTGCCAAAGAAGAGCTCAGCTTCGTTGGGCTGGCCGACCGCTGGCAAGACCCGGCCGGGAGCCTTTCCTATGGTGACCAACGCCGCTTGGAAATTGCCCGTGCCTTGGCCAGTGAGCCGCAAATGATTGTGCTTGATGAGCCCGCCGGCGGCATGAACGATCAGGAAACTTACGAACTGCGTGATTTGATTGCTCGCATCAAAGCCCGGGGCATAACCATCATGCTCATTGAGCACGACATGGGATTTGTGATGAAAGTTTGTAATAAAATCATGGTGATGGAACATGGGGTTTTGATTGCCCAAGGGACTCCGGCTGAGATTCAAACCAATCCAAAAGTTATAGAGGCTTACTTGGGTGTAGACGATTAGATAGTGCCGTCAAGAGCGACTTTTTGGTTATCTCTTCGTCAGATTCGTTTTCTTTTTCGGTCATGTATGTTTATACACTCCCTCAAAGAAAGCTCATCTTCCTTGATATAACTCAAAAATTCATCTCTTGACAACACTATCTAGCCTTATTTAAAAACCGGATGTATAATGGGACAAAGAGGCATTCGATGCTTACACTGAAAAATCTGAAAGTCAAATATGGGCAGGTGGAAGTTCTCCACGGCCTTGATTTGACGGTTGAAGAAGGGGAGTTGGTCAGCATTCTCGGGGCCAACGGGGCAGGGAAGAGCACCACCTTGATGGCTATTTGCGGACTGGTGGCCCCAAGTGAAGGGGAGATCCATTTTTGTAGCAAGCGAATCGACACCTTGCGCAGTCACCAAGTGGTGGCCTTGGGCCTCACCCAATCTCCCGAGGGGCGCCGTGTTTTTGGGCCTCTGACTGTGGCTGAAAATCTGGCTTTGGGGGCTTTTACCAAAAAAGACAAAGCCGCCGTGGCCAAGAGGCTCAAATGGATTTACGAGCTCTTTCCCCGCCTCGACGAACGTCAAGACCAAATGGCCGGCACGCTCTCCGGTGGTGAACAGCAGATGCTGGCAATTGGCCGAGCTCTCATGGCTGACCCGAAGCTTCTTCTCTTAGACGAGCCAAGCTTGGGGTTGGCGCCTTTGTTGGTGAAATCTATTTTTCAAACGATTAAAGCTATTAATGAAGCTGGCGTCACCGTTATTTTAGTGGAGCAAAATGCGCGGGCGGCCTTAAAGTTGGCCGATCGGGCCTACGTTTTAGAAGTCGGCCGTTTAGTCATGGAAGGCCCGGCTTTAGAGCTCCTTCATAACCCGGAAGTGCAAAATACTTATTTGGGGGGCTTAGGTCAAGACTAATACTGAATAAATCAGCGTTTCCCTAGATAGTGTCGTCAAGAGCGACTTTTTGGTTCTCTCTTCGTCAGATTCGCTTTCTTTTTCGGTCATGTATGTCTATATACTCCTTGAAAACTCACGTCAATCTAATTTGATAGAATGTCATGAATTTTATGGCGACGTAGGAGAACTTTCTCCGGAATTGGCTGTAAATTTTTGCTCCGCCTGTGAGCGTAAGCGAACTTTAGGGGCAAAAATACAGACAATTACGGAAAAGTTGCTCCGTAGGAGCCTGGGGAAATTGTAAATTAGATTAACGTGCTTGAAAACTCATTTTCCTTGATATAACTCAAAAATTCATCTCTTGATGACACTATCTAAGGACTATAATAATGTTGCGGCAAATAATTTTAGGTGTCTTCCTTTTTGTAATCTTGCCAACGCAATTAGCGGCGCAAATAGGCCCCGGCCTAGACGGCCCGGCCGCTCCTTTCCTCAACCGCATTTTCTATGTGGGGGATGACTGGGCCATGTATGGCGCCCCGCAGAAGGCGACTTTAGATAGAGCTTCCTTTAACGCTTTGGCCCAACAAATAAGAATGACCAGGTTCCAGGCGGCGGTTAATCAAATTATTGTTATCCTTGAAGATAGCGATGTCTCCGGCACCATTGGTCTAATTGACCGCCGAGGAACCAAGGCCCAAGGGTGGATGGTGGGCGAAAAAAATCTCTCCCCTTACGACATCTGGCATGCCGTGGGTTATCAGACGTCAGCTGAGAATCTGGTCAAGGATTATCGGCAAAATATTTTGACCGCCGAAGAGCTCTATCCCAATCTCCCCGTTCTTTTTACCAGCACCGTAACCCAAGTGGCCCGCGATGAAAAGGGGGCACTTTATGTTGCCTTGGATGTTAAAGCTCCTTACGAAAGCGTCACGATTCGGGCCTACCCTTGGGCCGGGGCTCTCCAACGAGTTGATTTAAAGCTGCTCAAAGCCGGCGATAAACTTAAGGTCAGTGGTCAGTTTACTGATTTTAAAAATAATAATCTTGTTTTGCGCGATTGCCTTTTCAGCTTTTAATTTTCATCACGTCAATTCAATTTGTAATTTTTCGGGCTCCTACGGAGTAACTTTTTCAAAATTGACACCATTAGTCCTATAACTCGCTTCGCCCAAACAATAGGCTATGGCTTACAATTTTTGAAGAATTCTCCTCCGTCGCTACTAAGTTTATGGTGTGTTATTAAATTTGATGGAGGTTAATTTCCATTGGCAGCCCGAATTTTGGCGGCCTTTTTGCATGCTAAGTCAATATATTGTGGCCGGGTTTTAAAAGTCCTTGCTACAAATGGAAAGATGAATTATAAAAATAGTAGTAGGAAAATTGGTGAAACGTGGCCGCTTTTAAGTTTAAATTAGATTTTATGATCAAGCTCCGTCAGCGCAAAGAAGAAGAGGCCATGGTGCGTTTGGCAAAGCGTTTGGCCAGCATTGCTGAATTGGAAACGGAAATAGCTGACTTGGCTAAACGCAAAGACGAAGTCTCAGCCGAATATGAAGGGCGCTTACGTGCCGGGGAGCTTACGGCCCCACTTTTAATTATGTATAAGGAATTTGAGCAGAAATTGGCTAAAGAATTAGCCCGCTTAAATGAATTTCTTATGCTCAGTCGTCGTGAAGAGGCCAAAGAGCGGGCTACCTTAGCTCAAGCCTCCGTTGATTTGAAAGTCATGGAAAAACTTAAAGAGCGGCAAAAAGAAGAACATCAGTTTGCCCAAGCTCAAAATGAGCAAAACCAACTGGAAGAGATGGCGGCTTTGGCCAAGGCCCGGCGGGATCGCTTGGAGGCGGCCGAGTTGGAAACTAATCCCATTTCTTGATTAAATTTGTTATAATAAAGTTGCCTGAAACCACTCAGTGCCGAAAAGTATGTGAGCAAAATATGAAAGCCACAAAAACAACAGTCAAAAAATCGTCTCGCCAAAAAGATGACACCCCCGGGCGTGCTGAACAGCCGAAGCTTGCCTCTTCAAAAAAGGGGAAAAGAGCTTTGCCTGTTTTTGAATTGGTGATTTTGCTTCTGCTTTTCAAAATAGGGGTGGGAATTTATTATGTTGCCGGTTTTGGTGGCGAGGCCACTTCCGGTGGACGAGAGAGTATGTGGAGCACTGCGGCGGCTCCGTCTCCGGTAGCTTTAGAGGAGTTGACAGCGCTCGCCGAGGCGGCGAAGGCCATATCCGAAGAGTTAGAGCAGAAGGACAAAAAATCTCCTGAGCCCAAGGCGCAAGAGGTTCCGACTGCTTCTATAACGTCAGAGCCCCAGAAAGTCTCTCAAGCTTCAGAGGCAGCCAAGGTTTCGGCGCCTCAGCTTGAGGCTGCAAATACTCCGGAGCCCAAACCCTCCAAAGTGGACGAATATTTAGCGGCGGCGGCTCAAGTTGTTTCCCCGGCGGTGGCCGAAGCCCAAAGTCCGGCGACTCAAACCGTGACCCAATCGGCGGTGTCGGCCGGGGCCCTGATGGTTTTTGGCGGACAGTCGACGGCGGCCGATGTGGGGCGGACGGATTCGGGAATTCCTTTACCACCGGGCGCAGATGACTTATTACTGCCATCGGCTGCTTTGCCCCAGCCCGAGGCTCCCCGTTTGGTTCCCACCACGAGAGAGCGGCAAGGGGCACAGGTTTCGGCTGACCCGGCGGAATTAGCTCGGCTTCGCGATCGTGAGCAGGCCCTGGCTCGCCAAGAGGCCATGCTGGCCAGTAAAGAAGAGGCTCTTGTCACATTAGAGCAAGAGCTCAGCGCACGCCTTGCCACAATTGAGGGCTCCAGAGGGGAAATGGATGCCATGCTTCAACGAAATGAAGCAATTTTGGCCGAAATAAAAGCTCTTAGAGAAGAGGAAGCCGCCGAGCAGGATAAATTGCGCGCGGCGCGGATTCAGCATTTAGTGACGGCTTACGGCGGCATGAAGCCAGAACAGGCCGGGAACTTGGTCAACAGCCTGGACGACACCACGGCCGTGCAGATTTTAGCGGCCATGTCCGGGCGGAAGGCAGGGCTCATTTTGGCTTTTGTGGCCCCGGAAAAAGCGGCCCGCTTAACGAAAGCTATTTCCGATATGCGCACTGACCCCACACTACTATTGGAAGAAAACCCGATTCCGTAAAGAGTGGCTGGGGTGCGAGCATTGAGGTGAGCATTGAGGTGAGCATTGAGGTGAGCTTTGAAAATCAAACTTAGAGTAGCCCTTGCGCTAAACTTTCGGGGCTCGTGTGCCCTCTTGAGATAAAATTACTTGTGAGATGAAATTTTTTGAAAAAAAAGGTTGACAGAATTCTTATTTTTGGTAATATGGAAAAAATCATGTCGGTGATTCAAGCAAAATCAGTGCGGGTCTGAAAGCAAAACAGACCGAACTTGAGATCTCCGTCGTCAAGTTAGCCCTTCCCGGGTGAACCTTTTGGAGTTGCCAGCCGCTTGCGGCTTTTTTCGTCTTTCGAAATGTTTCGGCTTTTCGAAGCGCCCAGCGAACTCAAAAGGTCTTAAGGCTCGGTGGAGGATATTGTTTTGTAAAACGCTCCATTTAAGGAAGCGTAGCGTATCCTTAAGCGTTGTCGCTCTAAAAGCTGTTGCCAGAGCGCTGTAGATAGCGAAAGTAGTTAAGCCTCGATGAGGCCAGCGAGAAGGTAAAAGATGCCAACTATTAATCAGCTGATTCGTAAGGGCCGCGAGGCCCAGGTCAAAAAGAACACAGTTCCTGCTTTGAAGGCTTGTCCTCAAAAGCGGGGCGTTTGTATTCGCGTTTACACCGCCACGCCCAAAAAGCCTAACTCGGCTTTGCGTAAAGTGGCCAGGGTTCGCTTGTCCAACAGCATGGAAGTGACTGCATATATCCCCGGTGAAGGCCACAACTTGCAAGAGCACTCTGTGGTTATGATCCGCGGCGGCCGGGTTAAAGATTTACCCGGTGTGCGTTATCACATCATCCGCGGTGTTTTGGATTCTATTGGGGTGCAAAAACGCCGTAACGGTCGCAGTAAATACGGGGCTAAGCGCCCGAAATAATCCACTTTGCTAAGTTGGTTTTCGGTCCCCGGTTTTTATAATAGAGAAATGTTTCCAGTTAATATAGAAACAATTTCGGATAGCACGGAAGAAGGTAGTCAGAATGCCCAGGCGCAGAGAGGTTTCCAAACGGGAGATTACTCCCGATCCCAAATACGGTTCAAAAATGGTGGCTCGCTTCATCAATAATTTGTTGCGTAAAGGTAAGAAGAGTACCGCAGAACGCATTTTCTATGGCGCAATCGATATTATCGCCGAGCGCAGCCAAGACGATCCGTTGAAGGTTTTTGAAAAGGCCTTGGAATCAGCCAAGCCCATGGTGGAAGTAAAGAGCCGCCGCGTTGGTGGTTCTACTTACCAAGTTCCGGTGGAAATCCGGGCTGACCGTCGCATTGCTCTTTCCATTCGCTGGCTCATTAACTACGCTCAAGGGCGCGGTGAAAAGGGTATGCAAGCCAAATTGGCCGGTGAATTGATGGACGCCGCCCAAGGTCGTGGCTCCAGCGTTAAAAAACGTGAAGATACTCACCGGATGGCTGAAGCCAACAAAGCTTTTGCCCATTATCGCTGGTAAAATTTAGTTTTAAAGGTTAGCGTTGCCCTGAAACCTTTTAGGTAGGCGGCAAGCACACAATTTATATACGCCGCGAAGGGTAGATCCCGCCGCGGGGAGGACTGTTTTTGGCTCGTCAAGCATCCATAGCGAATACTCGTAACATTGGTATCATTGCCCACATCGATGCGGGCAAGACGACTACCAGCGAGCGCATTTTATTTTATACCGGTGTCTCCCAAAAAATTGGCGAAGTTCACGATGGTCAAGCCACCATGGACTGGATGGAGCAAGAGCAAGAACGCGGCATCACTATCACTTCTGCCGCCACCACCTGCTTTTGGCGCAAACACCGCATCAATTTAATTGACACCCCCGGCCACGTTGACTTCACCGTTGAAGTTGAACGTAGCCTGCGTGTTTTAGATGGCGTTGTCGCTGTATTCTGTGCCGTTGGTGGTGTTCAGCCGCAATCGGAAACAGTTTGGCGCCAAGCCGATCGCTACGGTGTCCCCCGCATTGCATTCATTAATAAAATGGATCGCATCGGTTCCGACTACGAACGCTGCATTGGCGAGATGAAAGAGCGCTTGGCCGCAACCCCGGCTTTAATGCAACTTCCCATTGGTCAAGAAGATACCTTTGAAGGCGTCATTGACTTGGTGGAGATGAAAGCTCTTTACTACGCTCGTGACCCCAAAAACCCCACGGTTTTCGAGGAAAAAGAAATTCCGGCTAACATGTTGGAAGAAGCCCAAATGGCTCGTAGCGAATTGATTGAAACCGCCGCTGTGGATGATGATGAACTCATCGAAGCTTTCTTGGAAGGTGCTGAAGTCACCCCGGCTAAGTTGCGTGAAGTCTTGCGCTCGGCCACCATCTCCTTGAAAATCGTCCCGGTTTTCGTGGGTTCGGCTTTCAAGAATAAAGGTGTTCAGCCTCTTTTGGATGGTGTTATTGATTTGTTGCCTTCCCCGGTTGATATTCCGGCGGTTAAGGGTTTAAACCCTGCTGGCGATATGGAAGAGCGTCCGGCTGATGACGATGCTCCTTTCTCGTCCCTCGCCTTCAAATTGATGACTGACCCTTACGTGGGGCACCTTACTTTTATGCGCATATACTCCGGCACCATCAAAAGTGGCGATCAAGTTTATAATGCTACTCGTGAGACCCGGGAAAAAATTGGCCGTCTTTTAAAGATGCACGCCAATAAACGTGAAGAAATTAAAGAGGCCGGTGCCGGCGACATCATTGCCGCCGTGGGCTTGCGTAACTCGACCACGGGCGATACCTTGTGTGATGAATCCCGTCCGGTCGTTTTGGAAAAGCTTCATATTCCTGAACCGGTTATTCATATTGCTCTTACCCCCGATTCAAAAGACGAGCAAGAGAAACTCGGCATGGCCCTCGGCAAGTTGGCCTCCGAAGATCCGTCTTTCCGCGTCCGCACCGATGAAGAAACGGGCGAAACCATTATTTCGGGCATGGGCGAATTGCACCTTGAAATCATCGTTGATCGCTTGGTGCGTGAATTCAAAGTCAAAGCTAACATGGGCGCTCCCCAAGTTGCTTATCGTGAAACCATCACCAAGACCGTTGAAGTTGAAGGCAAACACGTCCGCCAATCCGGTGGTCGTGGCCAATACGGCCATGTTTGGTTGCGCCTTGAGCCCTTGGAGCCCGGTAGCGGCCTCGTTTATGAAACGGCTGTTGTCGGCGGCACGGTGCCCAAAGAATATCACAACGCCGTTGGCGAAGGTGCTTTAGAAGCAGCCCGTAAAGGTGGCGTTAAAGCTGGCTTCCCGGTAACTGACTTAAAAGTTACCTTGTTTGACGGTTCTTACCACGATGTGGACTCCTCGGAAATGGCCTTTAGCATCGCCGGTTCTTTGGGTATCAAAGAAGGTATGCGCCAAGCCCGTCCTATTTTATTAGAGCCCATTATGGATTTGGAAGTTGTAACTCCCGAAGACTACGTTGGCGAAGTTATGGGGGATCTCTCCTCTCGTCGCGGCCGGGTGACCGGCATGGAAGCCAAGAGCGGCTTTCAAAATATTCGGGCGGAAGTGCCCCTCTCGGCCATGTTCGGTTATTCTACCGAACTCCGGAGCCGCACCCAAGGTCGGGCCACTTTCACAATGCAATTTGGGCGTTATCAGCCCATGCCGGAAAGCGTAGCCCAAGAAGTTGTGGCTGCCCGCGAAGCTCGCAATAAGTAAAAGGGTTTTACCCGTAATTAGAATATTTGAGCCCATGCACACAAAAGGGCACACTGGAGGCGAAAATGGCCAAAAAGAAATTTGACCGCACTAAAACCCACGTCAATGTT
>CAYJAF010000084.1:1866-8551 GCA_964368195.1 uncultured Thermodesulfobacteriota bacterium | reverse complement strand
CCACCGTTATGGTGCGTCCGGCAACCTGACGAGAGACCGAACCAAAACCGGTCATACTTTTAATCATGCGTTCCTCCCTGATTCGTCAAGGCTTAGGATGTTTTTAGTGGGGTTAAGGCAAGGCTAATCTATAAACATTGCCTTTCCGTCGATTGATAGTAATTTAAAGCAAGGCAGAATTATCCGATTTTCTTAAAATAAACCTTGCGCATGGCTCTTAAATAGTTTTGTACCTCGGGCAGTTGATAGTCAAGATATGTCCACGGAAAAGCTTGAAACTGGCCACGGTGGTAGTTGAGAGTCAACTCGGCCCACAAGCCTTGCCCGATAAAGAGACGATGACCGCGGAACTTACCGGTGGATAAAACAAGGCCCCCGTGAAAAATATAGCCGGGGTCAATATTTACCGTGCGGTTGCCCTTTTCATCGGCACTGTCATCTTCCCACGCCATGGCAGCCAGTTTAAAATCAATCAGTTTTTCCGGGTGGAATAAAGTGGGCCAAGTGAGGTAAACTTTTTCCAACTTAGAGCCCATTTCCGAGGTGTAGAATTTAGTTTCAGAGACTATAAACGGAGGGCTGACGATGTCTGGCTCTTCGTTTAAATAGTTACTCATGGCCTCGATCCCTTTATTTATTCTTGCCGGTTGAGCAGCAAAGATTGCGGCAAAGGGTTTCATTAACGGTGATGGAATAATAGTGCTCATTATATTTTTTTAACAGTATATATAAGGAAACGCTAATAAATCAGCGTTTCCTTAAGTTGGTATTAACCAAATAGTTTTTATTAAGTAAGCGCTGATTTATTCTGCTTGCAGAATAAATCAACAAGACACGTCGCCTTTCATGAGCCCTTCGGGACGGAAAACCATAGGTTTCCCTCTCATTTCGGCGGCGGCAAAGTAGGCAATTTTGCCTACTTTGCAAGGAAACGCTAATTAATCAGCGTTTCCTTAAAGCGTGCCTCTGCCTCCGGTAAATATTTACGGATTTCCGATATGCGGTCTTCATCTGAAGGGTGGGTGGAAAGGAAGCTCAAGCCACCTCCGCTCTTATCTTTGGCCATTCGCTGCCAAAAATCAATGGCGGCTTTGGGGTCGTAACCGGCCATGGCCATAAGAATTAAGCCAATGCGGTCAGCTTCGCTTTCATGGGTGCGGGAGTAGGGAAGTAAGATGCCAATTTGACTGCCAAGACCATAAGCAGTCAGCGCAACTTCTTGGGTCAAAGCCGAAGAATCTCCCAAACCGGCAGCTAGAATCTGACCACCAAGTTGGGTGGCCAGTTGTTGGCTGGCTCGCTCATTACCGTGGCGGGCAATGGCGTGGGCAACTTCGTGACCCATGATGACGGCAATACCTGTTTCATCTTGGCAATAGGGCAATATGCCGCTATAGAACGCAACTTTGCCTCCCGGCATACAAAAGGCATTAACTTCTTTTGATTCCAGTAAGTTAAACTCCCATTGATAGTTGGGTATTTCAGCGGCCAGGCCATGCTCTCTGAGGTATTCTTCGGCTGCAGCCGCTATTTTAGCCCCCACTTTTTTTATTTGCTCTGTTTGGGCTCTATCTTTAGATAGAGGGCCTTTTTGTATTATTTCACGATATTGACTCATAGCCAAAGAGCTCAGCTCACCTTCATCCACTAAGCTCAGCTGTTGTCGTCCGGTGCCGGGGACGGTTGCGCAAGCGGCAATGAGGGCAATTAAAAAAATGGCCAGGGCAAAGCGGATTAACAATTTGGATTGGGAAGCTTTAGCTTTCATTATTTACCCCGCAAGGAACCGCCAATAAATCGGCGTTTCCTTAAAATTATTATTTTTTCTCAGCCTTTTGGGCCTCAGATTGAACGTGGTCTAAAATTTTCAGAAAAGTTTCAGGATCGGTAGCCCCTTGCCAATAGGCGATGAGTTCTTCTTTGGGCGAGATAAAAGAAAGTGTGGGCACGGCCGTGGCCCCGTATTTTTCGGCCAGTTCTTTGGCTTGGGGATCGTTACTTAAGTCAATGCTAACAGCTATGAATGATTTGTCAAAGGCTTCTTTTATGTTGTCTTTGGTCAGAACTTCGGCTTTAATTTGGTCGCAGTAAGGGCACCAATCTGTCCAGAAAAAGACCATGACTATTTTGTTTTCAGCTGCGGCTTGTTTTAAAGCATCATCATATTTAGTAAATTCAAGCCCGGCGGCTCCGAGGAAACTTGGGGTGAGTAAAAAAAGCAAGGCAAAGATATTAGGTAAAAAGCGCATGTAAAATCCTTTTTAGTTAAACGGCAAAGCTGAGTTTGCCGAATATGGTTAAAATGCCTATTATTAATAGCAAAATGCCCATGACTTGGGTTAAGCGTTTGGCAAAAGGCACGAGCCCACGTAAAAAACCTGCCGCCGCTCCCCAACCTAAAGTCATTAAAATAAAGGGCACCCCCAGGCCGGCAGAATAGACGGCCAAAAGGCGCAAGCCCTCGGTTGCTGATTCCTCTAGAGCCGCTATGGCTAAAATAGAGGCCAGCACCGGCCCCACACAAGGTGTCCAACCGGCGGCAAAGCCGATTCCCACTAAAAACGAGCCAATTAGACCTATGGGGCGACGGTGGAGCTCCACTCGTTTTTCTTTCATCAGCCACAGAGGCTTAATGATGCCTGTCAGATAAAGCCCGAAAAATACAAGGAAAATTCCGGCCAGCACACGGACTGCCGAGCGGTAGTTCTGTAACGCCTCGCCAAAGAATCCGGCGGCTGCACCTAAAAGACAAAAGAAGCTCCCCAAACCTAAGACGAATAAGATGGTGGGCGGCAAAAGCTGTAAAAAACCGAAGCGCTTTTTGTCAGCCGCTGTGAGGGCATCTAAACTCAGGCCGGTGATTAGAGTTAGCCAGGCGGGGATAAGGGGCAAAATGCATGGCGATAAAAACGACAGAATACCAGCGCCGAAGGCTGTCCAAAGGCTGATTTCCGGGGTGAAGAGAGCTGCTAGATTCAAATTCTTACCTTAATTTTAACTGCCAGATTCAACATCAAAGCCGCGCAACCATTTATCAGGCACCACAGGGGGCACTGTGCCCGGCCTTTCTTCGGTGGCTTCTTTGCTCAAATAAAGGCCACAAAAACACCGGCCATATTCTTCCACATCTTTCGGGCGGAAAGTGCATGGGCAGATAATGGGTCGATCTTTTTGAGGGTCTCCGGTGGCCAGGCGACAAGGGCAACTGGCATAGCCATAACGTTCTTTATTACGTAAAACTCCCTTTAAGACTGCCAATGTAAAATCTTTATCCGGGTTAAAGTAATAGCCCTGTTTTGCTTGGGGCTCTTTTAAGATTTGGAATAGTTGTTCGGCGTCCATCGTTATGTCCTTTATGCTTTGGCCTTTCCTCGCGAGCACTGTTGCTGTTTAAGAAACGCTGATTAGTCAGCATTTCTTTTCAGGCCAATTTAGCCACGGCGTCTTTGATGTCCTCTGGGTGATAGCCGACAATAACTTGTTTACCTACGATTATTGTGGGAAAAGTTTGGCTGGGGTTGCGCTTGGCCAATTCATTTAAGGCCTCATCTTGCGCAATAGATTCCAAGACGTCCACTTCCACAAAATCATATTTTTGGCCACATTCTTCCAATAATTTTTTGGCTTGTTGGCAGTGGATGCAAGTTGAAAGGGTATAGAGGAAAACAATTGAATTGTTGGCAAAAGGCATTTGGTTGGTCTCCTTAATTTGAGTTTAACAATTTCTTTAGCGCAAAATATTTTTAAAACAATTTAATTTTAATATGTAGCGAAATTTTTGTCTACTAAAATAGCTCCCCCCGCTCCAATAGAATTGGGCGAGGGGGCTTATAAAAGGCAGTTTGTGAGTTTATATCAGGAAAAGTTATCATCCTTAGCCCATTTTCATGGCCAGAGTTTTAATTTCCAATTCAAACATCACTTCCATTTTGTTGGGCGGAATGACTTTTTGCACAAAGCCAAGGCCGAATTTCGGGTGGCTGATGGCTTGTCCTTCTTCGTAAGGCTCTTGCCAGTTGTAAGCTAAGGGAGGAGTTTCGGCCGCCTTTAAGGCTTCGCTGTTTTGTAACCATTGGGCAAAGACCCGAGGCTGCCCCGAGGGTGCCGTGGTTTTTTTCATCTCTTGGGAGACTCGGCGCACTTTGGGTTCGGTTGTTTTCTTTTCCCCGGGAGGTTGGCGGTAAGTGTGTTGGCTGGAGCAGGTGAGGCAAATAACTCGCTTGACAGCTCCATCGACCATGGCCACAATGCGGTGGTTAGTTAAAAGGCGGCAACGGGTGCAGGTGGCATCTATTTCACCTCCCACCCTGATGTCATTTAATGGGCGTTTATAGACCATAATCTCTCTCAAATACAAATAGCTAGTTAAAACGTAAGGAACTGCTGATAAATTAGCGTTTCTTTCAAGTTAAAGGAATACTGATTTATTAGTATACCTTAATTTTTCAAGCTGTGAATGGGAGCCGGAATGCGCCCCCCCAAGCTGACAAAATCATCGGCTTCCGGGTAGTCTGAAACACTCATGATGTTGGCCCAACCCAAGAGGCCTCCATAGTGAACTTTATCGCCGGCAACTTTTCCCGGAGCAGGAATGATGCGCACTGCGGTGGTTTTATGGTTAATCATGCCAATGGCCATTTCGTCAGCAATGATGGCCGACAAGGTGGCTGCCGACGTGTCGCCGGGAACTGCAACCATATCCAGACCCACTGAGCAGACCGAGGTGAGTGCTTCCAATTTTTCAATGTTTAAATAGCCTTTTTCCGCCGCTTGACCAATGCCAAGGTCTTCTGAGACCGGAATGAAGGCCCCGGAAAGGCCACCCACATGGCTGGAGGCAAAGGCTCCGCCTTTTTTGACGGCATCATTTAAAAGGGCTAAAAGGGCGGTGGAGCCGGGCACGCCAATGGCTTTGAGGCCCATTGATTCAAAGATTTCGCCCACTGAATCGCCTACTGTTGGGGTCGGTGCCAAAGAGAGATCCACCACACCAAAAGGTAGGCCCAAAGAAGTGGCCACTTCACGGCCCATGAGCTCACCAATGCGGGTGACTTTATAGGCTGTGCGTTTGATGGTTTCGCTGATTTGATCGAAATTGGGCCGCGGTGATTGTTCCATGATGCGATCCACCGCTCGCTTGACAACTCCGGGGCCGGAGACGCCTACATTAATAACAGCGTCAGGCTCACCTAAACCCAGGTAAGCTCCGGCCATGAAGGGGCTATCGGGGGGGATATTGGCAAAAGTCACCAGTTTAGCGCAGCCAAGGCCTTCTTGATCGGCCGTCAACCTAGCTGTTTCCTTGATGATGTCGCCCATCATCTTAACGGCGTCCATGTTGATGCCGTCGCGGCTGGAGGCCACGTTGACCGACGAGCAGACCCGTTTTGTTTCAGCCAAGGCCTGAGGGATAGCCGCCAGTAACGAGCGGTCTCCCTTAGAGAAGCCTTTTTCAACTAAGGCGCTGAAACCACCAATGAAATCAATGCCAACTGAATCGCCTGCTCTGTCTAAAACCGAGGCCACCTTAACCATTTGGTCAGGGGTGAAGGGCCCGGCCAGGCTGCTTATCGGGGAAACCGCTATGCGTTTATTGACCACCGGAATGCCGTATTTATGGCCAATGCGGTCGCAGGTTTCCACAAGTTTTTCAGCGTGGTGAGTGATTTTATTTAAAATTTTAGCAGTTAAGCGACCTAAATCATCTGAGACGCAATCCATTAAAGAGAGCCCTAAAGTAATGGCCCTGACATCTAAATTTTCATTTTTCAGCATTTCTAAAGTGCTGACTACTTCACGATCTGTAAGCATTTATTTTCCCATGTATTTTATCGCTTGCCCACCCTTTTGGGGAGGCGAGTGGTTTTGCGTAACAAGTTGGCTTATAGCCGGTGAATGGCCTCAAATATATCGCGGTGCTGTAGGCTTAATTCCATGCCCATTTCTTCAGCCAAAAGGTTAAGGGCCTGGCGGAAGGCAACTTGATTTACTGTTTTAGGCACACTGAGCTCAAAAAACATAATAACTTGGCCCTGTTCCATAGTTAAACGGAAAGATTCTTTGATGCGGGAAAGAGAACGGAAGTCATTAATATTGACATCAAAACCGGCCATGCAACCGGAAAATTCAGCGATTAAATTTAAGCTGTCTTCCCCGCGCAAGGTTAGAACATAAGGAGCTGTCTCAACGGGGGCTTGCGGAGGCCCGGGGACGACTTCTGTTACCCAGTGGGAGAGGACGTTGCCCTCTATGGCTTGAGCTAAGGTGGTTTTGAATTTTTCCAAATCAAGTTCAGGCGGAGTTGCGCAGGAAAAAATGCCGGCGAATTCGCCTAAAAGGGTTGTTTGGGTGAGCTCTAAAATTTTAATTTGAGCTTCCGCCAAAGCTTTACTTACCTGATGAATGATGCCGGGGCAGTCGTGCCCTACGATGGTTACTAAAATTTTCTTCATGGATACCTCAAAGACAATATAATTTAATTGATTAAATTATATTAATAACATGACCTTCCTTAAATGTCAAACTTTGAATAGGGGCAGGGCGAATGTCCTGGCTGCCTCCTACGTCGGGCGGCTGGGTCGCCTGCCTACGCCGACGTCGGGCGGCTGGGCCGCCTGCCTACGCCGACGCCGGGCGGCTGGGCCGCCTGCCTACGCCGACGCCGGGCGGCTGGGCCGCCTGCCTA
>CAYJAF010000084.1:0-1766 GCA_964368195.1 uncultured Thermodesulfobacteriota bacterium | reverse complement strand
CCTGCCCAAAGTAACTACTCGGAGATAAAAGCTCCATATTTAATAGGTAGTAAGCTTGGCCAAAGGCCAAGCGGCCGTCGGAGTTGGCCGCCGGCCCTGCCGGCGCTAGTCGAGGCCGTTTTCGTGGAAGATGTGGCGAGCTCCGTCGAGTAAGGCCC
The DNA here is from genome assembly GCA_964368195.1 of uncultured Thermodesulfobacteriota bacterium. Lineage (GTDB taxonomy): Bacteria > Desulfobacterota > Desulfarculia > Adiutricales > Adiutricaceae > Adiutrix. The sequence goes on along the minus strand of CAYJAF010000084.1, from coordinate 1,608 downwards.
GAGTTTTGATGAAGTAAATCCAGCGGTCGCGACGCACGGCCAGAAAGCGGGGGCGACCGCATTCGCCATTGTGATCAAAAAGAGCCAGGTGGGGTCGTTGGTGCATGATTTCGGCTAGAACTTTGCAGCTTTTTCGGCGTCCGGTAAGCTCTTTTAAAATTGCACTGGCCGTGCTTAAAGTTATGAAATTGCCCTGATCATCACTGAATCCTAAACGAAAACCCTTTGCTCTTTTTTTTGTTTCGTGGCTTGTTTTCATATTTTCTCCTTGTTTAGATGCCTCGCGAGCGTTGTTTGAGTAGATGAGGTATTTTATACACTATTTATGGATGTTTCAAGTAAATAAATACAGATAAATTAAATATTGTTTCCTTGCTGCGGGTAAAAGTTTGATTTTAGGTGGTATAATTGGATTTGTGCTGGCTTGACATTGCTGCAAAATACAGGTATTTTAAATAAATGGGAGGTGAAATATGAATGAAGCTATTTTAGTTGTTGGAACCAGAGCTATGGCGGCCTATTTAGGTGTGGGGCGAGATCGCTTGCAAATTTGGCTTAGTGATCCGAAGTTTAATTTCCCCGCTTTCCGTAAAGGGCCGCGTGGACGTTGGATCGCCACTCGTGAAAATTTGCGAGCTTGGTGTGATGACTATTTTAAAAAGCCAAGGCTTTTTGAGGCTGGGGCTTGCCCGGCAAAGAGAAGCCAAGGATAAGGCTTCCCTTTGGGGTTGAAGGTATGTTTTGCTGTAATTGGCGAAATATTTTCAATTTTTATCATTTTTTTACGCTACAAAATATGGGTATTGAGGGGGCTATTGGAATAAATCAAGCGCATTATGTTGTGGTTTAGGCCTGAAAGTTTTCTATGGTAGGTTTGCGAGGCTTTAAAAAAGACTTGTCAAATTGAAAAGTATGACATAATATTATATCTAACATTTTATAAATCATTGTAAAATGTTTCCAGTTGTTCAAAATGTAGAGTTTTCTTACCTATTATTATTTGTTAAGCACAAGATTTGGTGTTTTGTTGTCATGTTGAATTCTATAGGAGGCGCATGTTTATCAGCGTTTTCAAAAGGCAATGAAGTAACCAAAATTTATTGTTTCAAACCCGCACCGAGGGGGTTCCTCCCTTGATTAGTGAAAGGGGGCAATATGGCAGCCTTCTTTCAGCAAATCTCAGCAACAAGGGGATCGTATCGTATATCCCTTGACCCGCCGGAGGAGGCAGTTGCGCGCCTTTCTCTAGTAGGCCTGCCCGCAAAGCCGGGGTTCGAATTTTTTCACCCCACCGAAGGGGAGTCTGTGGTGGCTCTCCTTCGGGCCCTACCTTTATTTATTTATCTGTGTTGAATTGGTTTTTAAATTTTGCAAATAATTTGCTTGCGTTTAAACGTGAGATGTTATATATTAATTTGAGTTGAATTCTGGGCGGTTAACTCAGCGGCTAGAGTGCCATCCTCACACGGTGGAAGTCGGAGGTTCGAATCCTCTACCGCCCACCATAGAAAATGCCGAAGTGGTGGAATTGGTAGACACGCCATCTTGAGGGGGTGGTGGGCAACGCCTGTGCCGGTTCGAGTCCGGCCTTCGGCACCATCTAAACAT
>CAYJAF010000083.1:0-9004 GCA_964368195.1 uncultured Thermodesulfobacteriota bacterium | reverse complement strand
TCGAGTCCGGCCTTCGGCACCATCTAAACATTAATGAAGTTCGATATGATTAGAAAGCTCTTGATTATCAAGGGCTTTCGGTTTTTTAGCCAGGGCTGATCACCTGGCTTCTGTTTTGAACTTTTCCCTATCTATTAATACCAAGGGCATTTTCGATATTTTTTGCGGCTCCTTAGCTAGGATTTTCGAGTTAACAGGTCAAGCCACACCCCTTTACAACAAGCTCGTCTTTAACAAGTTGGCTTGTAAATTAACATTGTGGGGCTGTGTTTTATCCTTTTTGTAAAAAACCTAAAATTTTTTTTCTTTTTTGCCCAAAAAAGCTCAGTAAATTTTTGACTATTTAATTTTTTATTCCTTGAATTTATTTAACTGTTTCAAGTCTATTAGCTTGTTTCAGCTTTTAATTATCCATAAGTTAAAAAAATTTACTTGCATTTAATAAGATGTGGGTGTAGATTGAATTCCAGAAAAAAGCACAAGGAATTTCCTCGAGCTAACTGCTAACAAGAAGTTACGAGGCATTTATGTTCAAAGCAGTTGAAAATTCTGTTACAGAATGCATAGAATTACAAGATAATGCTTGTTGTGTGAAGTCAGATTTGGATGGTAATAAAACTATACAAATCCATCATAGGCTTGATACTTCATGGCTTTATACTCCGTCTGGTGATAAAAGAGGTTATATTCAACCTCGTGAACTCCACGAATTGTGGGTTCACACCGGCACTATTTGTAATTTGGCATGTCCGTTTTGCTTTGAAGGGGCCTCGAAAAATTCTAAACGTATCGTCCCGGTTAGCTTGGTCGATGTAAAACCTTTTATAGATGAGGCGACTGCCTTAGGTGTGAAACAATTTTCATTTACCGGGGGCGAACCTTTCTTTAATGAAAATTTACTTGAAATTTTAGACTATTGCCTCGATCGCAACCCTTGCCTTGTTTTAACTAACGCAACTAAACCCCTTGCTGATGCCTTGCCTAAACTCAAAGCCTTCCGCCAGAAAAAATACCCCCTCAGTTTTCGGGTAAGCATTGATTCTCCTCAAAAAGAGCTGCACGAAAAAAACAGAGGAATTGGTAATTTCGAATTAACTCTTAAAAACTGTCTAGAGCTGAAAGCTTTAGGATTTAATATTTCCATTGCATCCCAACTGAGAGATGTAAAAGATTTGGCAGCGCTCAAAGAGGAATATAAAAAGCTTTTTAAGCAATATTCCTTACCTGAAAATATAAACCTTGTTTTCTTTCCCGATCTTTTACTTCCGTTTCAATCTCCGACCATTCCTTTTATCACTGAAAATTGCATGACCAGTTATAAAACTGAATACGAACGCGATAAATTCATGTGTGCTCATAGTGCCATGCTAGCTAAAAAAGGTGATAAAGTTCATATTTACCCTTGCACTTTAGTCGATGACGATGATGATTACAATATGGGTGAAACTTTGAAAGATGCTTTGCAATACAGGGTTATGCTTAGACATCACAGATGTTTTGCTTGTTTTTCCAGCGGGACTTCTTGCTCTGAATTGTAATATCTTAGGTAAACGCTGATTAATTCTGCAGGCAAAATTAATCAGCAAGACACACACGCCGCCTCACATGAGCCCTTCGGGACGGAAAACGATCGGGTTTTCCTCTCATTACGGCTGCGGCGAAGTTGGTAAATTGCCAACTTCCAAAAGGAAACGCTAATTAATCAGCGCTTTCTTAGTTTTTCCAATTTTCTGGATTATAATATCTTTCTGAATGTAGCTTTTGGCTGTTTGTAAAATAGTATTGCTTAAAATGTAGTAGTTTAAAGGAGATGCCTATGGTCTAAGTTAAATGGATAGCGATAGCTATATCTTTTAGCTAGCTTATGCTCTGTTTTTTAGTCGCTAAATAGTAATATCTAGCTGATGCGTTAACCGTGTTTACTTTAAGGTGACAATATGAATGTTCATTTTAATGAAAAGGTTCTTGAGAAAACTAAAATAGTCGCCTCAGAATGCCAAGGGCACAATGATGCTTTTTGTTCAAGCAGATGCCCTATGCACACTGATGCCATAGGTTATATTAATCTTATCCGCGAAGGAAAAGTTGAGGAATCGCTTAAACTTATAAGAGAAAAACTCTTCTTGCCCGGCTCTTTAGGCCGTATTTGCGCCCACCCTTGCGAGACTGAATGTCGCAGCAATAAAGAATTTAAAACCCCGTTGGCAATTGCGGCCTTGAAAAGATATGCCGCAGATAATGCTGACAATGAAAATCTTTGGGATTTGACTAAAAAAGAGTCAACCGGTAAAAAAGTCGCCGTCATTGGCGCCGGGCCTGCCGGAGCGCAAGCTGCCATTGATTTGGCCAAAGAAGGCCACAGCGTAACAGTTTATGAAGCATTGCCTCATTATGGCGGCATGATGCGCGTGGGCATCCCGGCTTATCGCCTGCCTCGTAACGTCATAGATTTCGAATATACATATTTGGAAAAATTGGGCATTAATTTTGTGATGAACACTAAAGTTGGTCAAGATATTCCCTTTGAGACCATCAAAACACAAAATGATGCAGTTGTTGTGGCCATTGGCGCTCATAAGGGAAGCGTTATTCCCAGCAAAGGCGGAGATTGTGCCAACATCACCAATGCGGTGGATTTTTTGAAGTTGGCCTCTTTGGAAAAGAGAGCTGATGTTCCTTGCAAAAAAGTGGTGGTCATTGGCGGCGGCGACGTGGCTATGGATTGCGCCCGCACTTCTTTGCGTTTGGGAGCCGAAAAAGTCCACTTGATTTCCCTTGAATCATTGGATATTTTGCCTGCCAGCAAGCACGAACAACACGGAGCCATAGAAGAAGGCGTTGAGTTTTCTTGCGGTTACGGTAACGTGGAATTCACCTCAGTGGAAAAAGACGGCCAACAAGTTGTCAGCTCTGCTAAGTTTACTGAGTGTTTGTGTGTGTTCAATAAAGAAGGTGCTTTTGACCCGTGCTTTGGCGAAAAAACCGTTACTTTAGATTGTGACACGGTTATTTTTGCTACCGGTCAAGTTGTTGACACTATTATCGATTGTGGTTTGGAGCAAGGCCGCGGCGGTCGTTTCGTCAAAGATGTTGACACCTTGAGCACCACCGTGGACGGCGTGTTTGTGGCTGGCGATTGCGCAGGCACAGTTATCGTGGTGGAAGCCATGGCCTCCGGGCGGAAAGCCGCAAAATCGGCAATTCGCTATTTAAACAATGTGGATTTGGGTGCTGACCGCGACTTCACCCGCGAAATCGGTTACTTTTCCAAGCTGGAAATCCCCATGCCCAAAGACCACGAGCCGCGGCCCAGGGGCACTACTCGTGAGATGGCTCCGGCTGAACGCATCAAAACCTTCGACGAATGCGATTTCGGTTTCGACGCCGAAGCTGCGGTGGCTGAGGCTTCAAGGTGCCTTAAATGTGAATGTAAAAAGTGCATGGTGGAATGTATCATGCTCAATGATTTCACTAATTACCCAGGGGAGCTCTTTGCTAATTTTATGAAAGATAACAATCTTGATCCCCTTTTGGCTTACTCGTGTAATATGTGCGACCAGTGCACCATCGTCTGCCCTGAGGAATATAAATTCTCAGACATCTTCGGCCTCATGCGCAAAGATTACATCAAAGCAAACGATGGCAACTCGCCCATAAAGGGGCACAAAGCCATCAATATGCATCAACGCCTTGGCTTTTCAAGAATCTTTACCACAAAGTGTAAGGGGAGGGATCTATAATGGGTAGAAAAGCATTTGTTTCCGGTTGCGCTTTGGCTTCCTATAATCCTGATTTAGTCGAACAAACGGCTGCTTACCTTAAAACGGTTTACCCTGACATCTCTTTTATTCAAAAGTGTTGCGGCAAACCCACCAAGGCTCTCGGTCAAGAAGACGCCTTTCACGAACGCTTCGACAGCCTTATGGCTGATTTCAAAGCTTGCGATGTGGAAGAGGTTATTGTCGGCTGCCAAAGTTGTTATAAAGTCATGGAATTGGCCGGTTTGAAAGTCACTTCCCTTTGGGCACTCTTGCCGCAAATTGGCTTACCTAAAGAGCTTGTGGGCAAGGCCAAAGGTTCTGATGTGGTTTTCTCGCTCCACGATTCCTGCTCCATTCGCCCCTACAGCCAGATTCACGACGGCATCAGATGGATTATGAACGAGCTTGGTTACCAAGCCGTGGAGCCGGAAAGAACTCGGGAAACCACCCGCTGTTGCGGTTTTGGCGGCATGATTGTGCCGGCTAATCCGGATTTGGCCATGCGCGTCATGAAAAGAAGAGTGGATGACTTTGAAACTCCGGAAGTGGTCACCTATTGTGCGGCCTGTCGCCAGTCCATGCTCATGGGCGGTGCCAAGGCTTGGCATATTTTAGATTTGATTTTTGGCCCGGTGGTGCGTAAAGGTGCTGCTCCGCCGGAAGACACTTTGTCCCAGCCAATTAAGGCTTGGACAAACAGGTATAAAGCCAAAAAACGCATCCAAAAAGTTGCATGTTAAGGAAACACTGATTAATCGACGCTTCCTTAAAATATTATACTCAAATGAATCTATTTTTCGAAAACAAAGGAGTTTACAATGAAAAAGAGTTTAGTTTGGTCTTTAGTTCTAGGAGTATTTATGACAGCATCCCTCGCCATTGGGAGCATCGCCAATGCCGGCCCCGGCGGAGATTATATCTCGGTGGCCGAATTGAAAACCATGATTGATGAAAAGAATCCCAATCTCGTTCTCTTTGGTGTGCTTCACGATAAAAAAAGATATATCCCCTTGAACAACGCCGGTAAACCCATTGATGGTTCCTTCACCATGTGGCGCCCTGATTACAGCGGCACCGGTTCCAAAGAAGCCGCCGGTGAAGCCGTGAACGGTTTCCGGAAATCCCAAGGCGACATGGAAACACTTCTTTCCGGCGCCGGTTTAACCCCTGAATCCATTGTCGTTGTTTACAGCGCCGACGCCATGCACGATGCCGCCCGCGTTTACTGGCAATTAAAACTCATGGGCCAACCCAACGTCAAATTATTAGATGGTGGTGTGAACGCTTGGTTGGAAGCCGGTAACGACAGCGGTGATTCCACTGATTTGGTTGACGCTGAGAAAAAAGGCGACTATAAAGCCGCCAGCTATGATGTGGCCAAGTTTGACAAAACCATCACCGAAGTCATGACTGCTCTTGACAACCCCGAAGAATGGGTCGTCATTGACACTCGTTCCAAAAGCGAATTTGACGGCGAAAAAAGCGGCTCTTCTACCGGCGCTTACGGCACCGGTGCTTTGAAAGGCTCTGTCCACATCGAGTGGAAACAAGCTTTGAATAAAGACCAAACTTTGAAATCCAAAGAAGAACTCGAAGCCATTTACGGTGACGTGATTAAAGACAAAAAAGTCATTACCCTTTGCCAATCCGGCGTGCGCTCTGCTCACACCTATGCCGTTTTGAAAAACATTTTGGACTTTGATGATGTCTATAACTACGATGGCTCTTGGATTGAATTGTCTTATGTTGCCTCTGACGCCAGTAATGGCAAAGTTGATGAAGCCTTGAAAGAAAACGTGAAAAAACATCTCGTCAACTGGAAAGATAACAAAGAACCCATTTGATTTCCAAATCTTTGATTTAAACTAATTTAAAAGGAGAGCTGAAATGAAAAATTGGATTAAATTGGCTTTGTTTGTCGTCATCGTTGCTGCGTTGATTTACTTTGCTCGCGCTTACAATTTAGACCAACAATTTGCCAACATGAAAACATGGGTGCAAGCTCAAGGCTCAATTGCGCCGCTCATTTATACAGGCATTTTCGCCCTAGCCACTATTTTGGCTCTACCGGCATCTGTCTTAACCCTTATGGCGGCTCCTTTGTTTGGCGTTCCCATGGGCATTTTCTGTGTTTTGGTTGGTGCTAACTTAGGCGCTTGCATTTGCTTCCTTATTGCTAAATATTTCGCTCGGAACACGGTGAAAGGCATTTTGGATAAAAATGAAAAGTTTAAAAAGCTGGAAGATTTGACGGAAAAAAATGGTTATATGATCGTGGCTATCACCCGTCTTGTGCCCATTTTCCCCTTCAACCTTTTAAACTATGGCTTTGGCCTTACGAACATTCCTTTCAAAGTCTACGCCCTGTGGACGGCCGTTTGCATCATGCCCGGCACGGTTCTTTATGTCAGCGGCATTGGCGCCATCACTTATGCTCTTGAACACGGCGAAGTGCCTTGGTCTTTAGTTATCGTTGTGGCCAGTATTTTGACCATTATCACTGTGGTGGTTAAAAGAGCTAAAGCTACCTTGAAACAATAGTCGAAAATTTCTCTATTGTAACTGGCATTTATTACGGCCTCTCATTGAAAGATTTTTCATTGAAAGATTTTTTGATGAGAGGTTTTTTATAATTTGTTATGATGGTCATAATTTTAGGGACTTTTGGAATTTTCGAGGCATTGATGCGCCTAATAGCAAGGGGTGATTTATGATGGAAGATTTGAGCCCGGAATTATTGGAAAAACTTTTTGTAGGCGAAATTGTTTATCGTCCGCCCACCGAAAGTAACAGCATAATTTTGGAAGTGGCTTTGGGTTGTTCTTACGGGCGTTGCACTTTTTGTAAAGAGGAGGCAAAGAGGAGTTTTCGCTTACTTTCGTTGGCTGAAATTGAGGAAAAGCTTGTTGTTTTAAAGACAATTCCCCAAAATGAAAACCGAAGCTCCATGTTCTTTTTAGGGGAAGACTCCTTTACTTTGAAGCCTCATTCTTTAATGAAGCTCTTTGAATTGGTAAAAGACCATTTGCCGCAAGTTCGCCAAATTAGCATGTATGCTCGTGTTCAGGATGTGCTTATCAAAACTGAGGCCGAACTTTCAGAGCTGCAAAGAGCTGGTCTCGGGGATTTATATATCGGTTTGGAATCGGGGAGCCCCAAAATTTTAAAGCAAACTTGTAAAGGGCAGACTCCCGGCGATGTCATCGAGTGTTGTCGGCGCTTGGATAGTTTGGGCATCTCATATGCCATGAGTTCCATCATTGGGCTTGGTGGGGTGAGAGATTGTTATGAACATGCCGTCTCGACAGCTCAGCTCTATAATCAACTGCACCCCAAATCGATTCGTCTTTTGACTCTTACCCCGGAGGAGGGGAGTACGTTGGCTAAACAAGTCAAGAGCGGTGAGTTCCAGCTTCTCCCGGCCGGGCAGACTATTTTGGAAGAACGCCTGTTTTTGGAGCATCTGGCAGTGGAGAATTGCTTGCTTATTGGCAACAATGTTTCGAACTTGGCTCCTTTGGTGGCCCATTGGACGCGCGACAAAGAGCTTATTTTAGATAGTTTGGATAAGATTATTACTTCTATCGATTTGAATAGTTTACAATACAATTCATTTAAACATACTTAAGGAAACGCTGATTAATTAGCGTTTCCTTGCAAAGTAGGCAAATTTGCCTACTTTGTCGCCGCCGAAATGTGAGGAAAACCCGATCGTTTTCCGTCCCGAAGGGCTCATGTGAGGCGGCGTGCCTTGCTGATTAATTCTGCAAGCAGAATTAATCAGCGTTTCCTTAAGGAAACGCTGATTATCAGCATTTCCTTAAATTGCTTTTGCGAGATTTTCTTTTTTAACCTAAAAATTAATTGTATACTGCTTTTAAGTAAGGTAATATAATTAATTGGCAGGGAAGTAATACTCATGGTTGTTTTTTAAACCGCAAAAGAAATCGGTTTGGAAAAATAACCTATAACTACAAGGAGGAAATTTATGCGTAAAATGATGTTGGCCCTTTTGGCCGCGGGAGCTCTCTTCGCCTTTGGCTGTGGTGAGCAAAAAGCCGAAACAAATGCAGCAACTGATGACAATCTCAAAATCGGTTTCGGCGGAGCTCTGCTTGGTAATTTGGCCGCTTACGGCAATTCCGGCTATTATGGCTTGGAGCACGTTGTGTTAAAAACCAATGCCGAAGGTGGTCTTTTAGGCAAACAAATTGAAATCGTAAAAGAAGATGATGGTTGTGACCCGGCTTTGGCATCTTCAGCGGCCAGTAAGCTTTTGGGGGAAGGCGTCACTTTAGTGCTCGGTCACACTTGCTCTGGGGCCACTTTGAGCGCTCTCAGTGCTTACGGCAACAAAGTGCTTTTGATCTCGCCATCCGCCACTGATGTCAGCATCACCGACAGTGGCAAAAACCCCTATTTCTTCCGCACCATCATGCGCGACGACGCTCAAGCTGATTTGCAAGTGGAATTCGTGAAAAAACGCGGGTTTAAGAAAGTCGCCATCGTCCACGACAAAGGTGAATATGGTAAAGCCTTAGCCGAGCGGGCTAAAGAGCTTTTGGAAGCCGACCCCAACTCTGGGGTGGAAATTGTGCTTTTCGAAGGCATCACCACCGGTCAAGTTTCCTATGATGCCCTTGTTTCCAAACTTAAGAGTGCTGAAGCCGATGTCCTTTTGTGGGGCGGCTATTATAGCGATGGTTCGAAACTGGTCACCCAAATGCGGGCCAAAGACGTCCCCACTATCGTTGTTGGGGCTGATGGCCTTAAAAACGAAGAATTCATTAAAATTGCCGGCGATGCTGCCGAAGGCGTTTTCGTCACCGGGCCTTTGGAATTGACTTCCGCCGTTCACAAATCCCCGGCTATTGAAGCTGCTTTGGCCGACCACGCCAAACGCTACACCGAAGACGTGGGCCCCTATTTCTTCTATAGCATTGCCGCCACCGAGGCTCTTTTTGATGCCATTACCAAAGTCGGCAACACCACCGACATTGAAGCCATTAAGAAACAACTGCAAGAAAACACCGTGGAGACCATCATGGGCCCCATTAGCTTTAATGAAAAAGGCGACTTGGAAGGTGCAGCTGCTTCTATGTATGAAGTTAAAGGTGGTAAGTTTGTGGAAGTTACTTTAGCTGAGTAAGCTTCTCAAGGGGGGAGGCACTGTTTAATCAGTGCTTCTCTAATTAGTCGATGCTGAAAAACTCCCCTTTGGGCGTTTTTCAGCGAGGCACGCT
>CAYJAF010000082.1:0-9341 GCA_964368195.1 uncultured Thermodesulfobacteriota bacterium | reverse complement strand
AGACCCTGGTGTCGGTACTTCTACCAAGTTCAGCCGGAGAAGTAGCATTGGGCATATTAAACTCTACCTTTAACAGCTCTTTGTTTTTTATTTGAGTCAACACACTTTCTGGAATGTCTAAATTCAAGAGAAGTTTTGACATCGTCACTTCTTTATTGAAAACCTCAATTCCATTAAAAGAGATAGCAAGAGGAAATGAGTTTGAAAATAACGCAACTCTTGCATCTAATTGAATCCCAAGCACATCTTTTGCCAAAGGTAATTCTATGACTGCACTTTTCCCATCTGACCATGTGCCCCAGCTTTCTGTACCTGACCAGTTTTCTGAAAGGAAACTATTATTATTAAAACTATTAAATTTAATGTTCTCAGAGGCCTTGATAACTTTTGAGAAAAAGTTACTTTCCAAAGGCAATGAAAGCTCTTTAATAGACCACGGGGAAAGATTTAAAAATCTTTTTGGATTTGACAAATCCTTCTGCTTCGTTAACACAAATACGGGCATTTTTCTATCTTTGGGAATATCGCTTTCAAAAACATCATATCCATTTAAAATAGAAGAATTTGGTCGTTTATATATTGAGCTAAGAGTTTTCCGTATATCTAACAAAGAAACAGGAGAAGATGATTCTTTTAGCAGACCTCTAGACTGCGAAGGCTTTACAAACAAGGCAATATCATATTGCCCATAAAACATAACAGTATCATCTATTGTTGCCAATAAAGATTGTCTATTTTTAAAATTGACTTTAGTCATTTTTCGCAACTGTGTACTACCATGATCGCCAAAAAACACTATAGTTGTTTTGTCATACACACCTTGTTTCTTTAGCTTTTCAATCAATTTTTCCATATAATTAAACGCTAAATACTGCTCTTCGAGAGAATCATTTATTGTATAATCTGAAGAAAAAATCCCATCTCTATTAAATCGAACTGGGAAATGCGATACAACAGAAAAATAAAAAATAAAAGATTTTTCCAAGCTTTCATTCACTATGATATTTTCAAAAAATAAATCAAGAGATTTTTTTTCATCTTTTTTTGACATCCAACCAAACTCCTTTGGGTTGGACTCAGGCTGAAATGGAAAGTACCGCAAAAGAGATATGAAAAACAAGCCTGCTTTATCACCTTGAAAAAAGTTTCTTTTAATAAATAGGCCATTTTTCCCATGATCTATTCCTTTGCGAACGGCATTAATATTTGTGACCGCACGAAAAGAAGAATCATGAGCATCAGAAAAAATATTATCCCCTTGAGAAACATATTGATATATATTATCGCTTTCTTTATCAAGAGTTATTTCACCTGCTATTAAAGGGTAAAGACTATGATTTGTATAAGACGATGGTGACACTGTATTATTAAAAAAAGTAAAACCGTCAAAAACTTTATGTAACTCTTTATTTTCCGCAAGTATTTGCTCTGCAAAAACACCTTGGAGGCTATCAAAACCAAGAATTATAACATTTTCTTTTGTGCCAAGCTCAGAGAATTCTTTTATATTGATTCTTCCTTGACTTTTTTCAATACCCATTTGGTATGTGTCTAAACAAGTAACAAACGCAAAGAAAAATATAATTAGCCCTAAAAACTTAAATGTTTGGCGAAGCCTATTACGCATAGAGTAATAAACCAAGAAACAAGTTAAAAACAAAAAAGCATGTAGTCTAATATCCCAAATACTAAAATTAAGTACTTCACCATCAAGTACACCAGTTTGAAAAGGATATATTGTTGTAGAGATAAAAACATATAAACCAGCAGAAGCTGCAATGAAAAAAATGACCTGTAAAACTTTAAACTTCGTTCTTAGAATTAAAACGCAAAAGAGATAAAGAAGCACAAATCCAAACAGAGCCATCGACAAATATTGTTCCGCACCTAATGAATATTCTTTGTTAGATACAACGACAATTGATGGTGCCAGTAAAAACACGGTTGAATATAAAAAAAGAAGTTCTGTGCCATTTTTTAATTCTAGTCGCTTAAAAATTGTATTACTGACCCTGCTTAAGGTAGCAGCATATTGTGCAAAAGGTAACAAGGCACGTCTTTGTAGCAAATTCCTTATCAATGACAACAAATTATTGAAAGTCCAATAAATTATCAAGGCGGAGCTGGCGCCATACAAAATAACAAGGAAAAACACTGCCATGCCATATAGTTGCAGCTTGGCTTTTTGTCCGCCCTCGCTTGGGTAGTAGTAAACTGAAATACAATTTACAAGTGTCATCACAAATGGTAAAAGATTAATGCCTGCTAATAGTCCATCTGGCTTAGACAAATCATGAATGAACCACAACGATTGCCCTTGAATAAGCGGAAGGTTCGACAACATAAAATAAGCCGCCACCAGAAATGGCACCTGAACAAGCAAACCAACCGACGCCCTAATGGAGAAAATCGGGTGATAAGAATAGCGCTTATAAAGGTTTGTTATCCTCTGGTGGCGTTCTGCCCCTTGCGATTCCAATTTGATTTGGGCAAGCTGTGGGGTTAAAACCTTTTGCAAATCTTGTTCGTTTTTCTGAAACTTGCCAACATACCTTTCAAAAGGTTTCATTAGAAAAAAAGATAGCAAAGATAACAAAAACAAAGCAAAGCCAAAACTATCAACTAAACCATAGAGCATCAAATATAGTTGTTTATATATTATTTCTATTGGGAAAATAGTTATCGCGTATAATATATCCATTTTATAGTTACCTTGTTATTCTTAAGTAGCCGACTCTTCTTTTGATATTTTCTCTTGTAAAAACGTCACAATATTCTCAGCTGAATCACCGAAGTTCTTTATATTTTCGTCTCTTATTGTCGCCAGAGTGTTAGTGTCAAATGTTGCCAAAACGTCAGAAATTTTCTGGGAAAGGGTGCTAATCTCGCTTTTTTCTACAACTGCTCCCAAGCTTGGGGCCACTTTAACATCCCATGTTTGTTCATGGTAAGATGATTCAAACTCCGGTCGATTATCCTGCGGTATCGAAAGTGTAATGACTGGCTTTAAATGCAAAAATGCGAAATCAAAACGCACCGAAGATGTATCAGAAATTAAGATGTCTGCCTCATGCATGGCTTTCGTGCTATATAACTCTTCATCCCAAGCGAAATTTTCTAGCGACGAAAGGTCGGCTTTCCATTGGGCCACTTTTTCAGGCTCGTTTAAAAGGGAGTGAGGATGTAAACGCGCAATAATATTATAGCCTCTTGCATGTAAGTCACTCACAAACTCAGTGCCAAAATAATTTAAACACCCTTTACTGCCCCAAGATGGAGCAATGAGAATTGTCTTTTTATCTTTAGTGGCAACAGGTGGCAACCCTGCGCTTTTCAGCTTGTCATAAAGGTTATCTAGATAGGGCAAGCCCAAAGCGACCATTTCTTTTTCTTTTATATGCCGCACTTCTTCGACATGACGCAAAAATTTTGCTTGATGTTCCCCCATCATTATAATGCTATCGTAAAAATCAAGTGAGCCCAAGCGATAATTTGAGCTATCGGTCATGCTGTGAAAAATATGCACAAGCTCTTTTACGTTTTTTGGGCGAGGAAAGGGGTAGCCCTCTGAGCCTATGTTTGGGGTAGTGGCAAGCATCAGAGGAGCTTTTACAGCTGCGATTTTACCAAATCCGGCACTTGATTTAGCATATAACTTTGAATGCATATATTCATTTTCGATTGTCAATGCCGGGTCAAAGACATCGAGGCTTACATATCTAAAATGTATTTTTTTTTCAATTAATTTTTGTACAATAGGCTCAAAGCTTCCCCAATATGACTTGCCTTCACTGAAAATAACCAAGCTATCTTGCCCGGCTGTAGTTGCGGCAACATCTTTGCCAACTAGCTTGTAATAAAGCATTTTTACTGAATAAAAACCAGCGGTTGCTATGGCAATAATGCTAGTAAATAAAGCACTTCCACTACCCGGATCAAGATAAGCATAGGCTGTTTGGGGAGTAAAAAATATAGAAATTACCAATATTATGAAAATATGCTTAAACATTGGGCATATATTATTTAGTTGCCTCATGGTTAAAATCCTTTACATTCCCTAAAATAGCAATATGCTTTAAAACGGGGTGGATAACATAATAAGTTTTGGCGTTTATTTCACTTTGGATTATGGGCTCAAATGTTTTGTTTTGGGCATATTTCGCCATAACGCCCATAAGCACTTTGGCCCGAATATAGGGCTCGTAAATATAGTCAACATCAATATTAGTTCTGGGGAAGGGAAAACTTTCACAAGCTAAAACAGCCCCTTCATCGATTCCTTCTGAAAGAAAAATTGCACTGGCACCAATTCTTCTCTCTTTGAGAATGGAATAATATGCCGTTGTACTCCCTCTATATTCAGGAAGAACACCGGCATGGACATGGATAAATTTTTTGCCTAAACCCAAGGTGCTAGATTTAACAAGTTGCCCCGGATAACCTGAGTAAATGAGATGATTTTCAGGTATAGCTTTAATTTTTTCAGCAACCAAGCAAGAGTTAATGTCTTCTGAATCTATCACTTCATAAGGAATATTATTTTTTTCTAAAGTGTATAAAATTGGCTCTGCGGGATTAAAGCCCTCAAGGATTTCAGTTGACGGAATATAATCTTCTTTTTCCTTAATAAACTTTTTCATTGAATGAGCAAGAATATAAAACTTAGAAAGGAAAAGATTGTTTTTTACAAGGATTTGCAAGTAAGATTTCGCCCTTGATGATGGAGCCCCGATTATTGCGATATCTGTAAGCATTATGGTGTTCCTCCTAAATACTCTTCCATTAAAGCCCTAGTAAGTAAAAGCTCTTTTTCACAAATATGGGCTAAAATCTCTTTCTGCTCAGAGGCAAATGAAATGAGCGCATCAACGACTTTGATGGTTGTGCTTAGATATTGCAAATCAGAGTTTTTTGTGGCCACGTTAATCAACAAAAGAGCAAACAGAACATAAAGCTCTTCACTTGTATAGTCAGATTCATCAAGCGGACGCATTTTATCATTATATTGATGATATAACCGCTTTCTTACTTCAAAAGTTTTAACTATCTTTTCCAGCTTTTCAAGCGAACTAAAGGCGTCTTGCTCATAATATTCAGAAAGCATAGCTAAAAGTTCACATTTCAAAACAAAATTGTCACCGGGCAAACCGCTTGCTTCAAATTGGGCGAGGTCATTTTTGATGGTTATTAAAAGTTCTTTTTCTGAAAAATCATCGTTTTTATATTTTTCAATAAAAGCCTGCCTTGAGTTTAGATAGGCTTGTAAAAATTCTTCACCACCAAATTTAGAATATTGGTAATGCTGCCTATTTTCCAAGTTATTTTCTGTTATATAAACATATTCCATAAATGACCTCTGCTTTTTCCCTTAAGGAAACGCTTATTAGCGTTTCCTTAGCAAAGTAGGCAAATTGGCCTCCTTTGCCGCAAGCCTTAATGAGAGGGAAACCCATGGTTTTCCGTTCCGAAGGGCTCATGTGAGGCGCGCGTGCCTTGCTGATTTTATTCTGTTAAAGAATAAATCAGCGTTTACTCAACTGTTTAGCGCCAATCGTGAGGCCAATGAGGATTTTTTTTCATCTGTTCTTCATAAATTAAAATATCACCTTGGGTGTCACACTCACACCACCCAGCATCAACAGCTACCGTATTAATTGTTGCCCCTTCTTTTAATAGGGCCTGTAAAAGTGAAGTCATATCAAGTTTGTCAGCTTTGGCCGGCTCAATTGTTTCAATATATTTCTTTACAATTTCTTGACCTTTGGGGCTGAATTTCAATAAACCCATATATTGCCCTTCAATTTCATCTATCGACTTGGCCTTTTGCCCTATTTCTAAAAGCACTCCATCTTTTTGCTTAAATGTTTCCGCATCATCAAGCGGATTTTCATTTCTGAGGCTCCAGAGATCTTCCCAGTTTGTATCATAAGTAATGCAAATATCTCCTTGATCTTTGATTAGTTTCTCTAAGTGCTCGTGCTTATAAACAATATCGCTGTAAGAAACTATTACGCTAGAATCTTCAATTTGCTTAAAAGCACAGAGAAGGCTTGAAACCATATTAGTTTCAGACCACCGCGAGTTTTCTGTTGTAGCAAAATCACCTTGAATGCTTTCCGCTAAATACCCACGAACAACTAATATTTTATCAAGCCCGGCTCTTTTAAGGCTTTCGACCTGCCAATCAAGCAGTCTTTTGCCGGAAAGCTCAAGCAGGCATTTTGGTCTGTCATCAGTAAAACCCTTCATGCGTGAACCACGCCCGGCAGCAAGAATCACGGCAAGCACTTTATCAGTCATTTCAGCTCCTTAAATTCAACGCTTTTTTATACAGATTAATGTCGAACGGCTTAAAACTTTCTTCCCGCTCAGGGTGCCACATTATGCCCCAAATCGGCTTTTGGAAATGTTTAAAAGCCTCAACATTTTTGCCATTGTCAGTATACGCAAGTGGCTCTAAAGTAGCTGCCAAGGTCTCTTTGGATACGCAGTTGGCATGAAAAGAGTTGACCTCGGCATTAAACATATCTTCATATTCGGGAGCAAAAGCAAGTTGATGCCTGGTGGCCACATGACTCTTATTGATAGATGTATCTCCACCATAATAAGAGTTTATAAGCTGCATCCCCCGACAAACACCAATAACAGGTATGTTATTATTTTCTGCCCATTTAAGCAACTCAAACTCAGCTTCATCTCTTTGGGGGAAGGTGCCAATATCATCTCCTCCAGTCAAAATTAAAGCGTCAATTTTATGGTTTCTAATAATATTTTTACAAAGAATATCATTACTTGGCATAGGTATACACGCTAAATCTGATGAAACTGCCAATAAAAAATCAAACCAAGTGTCAGCAAGTGAATTAAACCTCTCTTCTGAACCACTTGGATATTGCTTAATAACATACCGCATTGAAATGGCAATTGTAAATGACATTATCACACCACAATTCTCTTTGATTGCGCATCTAACGTGCAATGGGGTAAGGCAATAACTTTATTAAAGATAGTGCTCCCAACTCCAATTGCCGCCGGCAAGCCATATTCAGCGCACCGAATAGCCATATGCGAATTTGCACCACCAAATAAAGTGATTAACCCAGCAATATTGCGGGTAAAAATCCAGTCAAAACCGGGGTCAGCATTCTCAATGCAAACAATGTGACCAGAAATATTTTCCGAACAATCAGAATCAGCAAACAAATGAGTGACAGGGGCTTCAATGCAAGCACTGCCAATAAAGTTTGGAGCACTATTATGTTGAGGAGCCACATATAAATCACGTGGCGAGCGAATTAAATAAGGGAGTTTTAAGCTTCGCCCTAAATCATAAAGAATTTTTCCTCTTTCAACTAACTCTAAGAAGTGTTTTTTAGGAGGAGAAAGCAAAGCATGATATGTCCACTCTGTAATATCTCTAAAATCTAAAAATGTCAGTTCTTCTCTCGATAAATCATGCTGTTCGCCCCAAACAGCTAACCATTCGAGAATATCAGAAATGTGCCTGGTAAAAATAAATTTAGCATATTCTCGGGCCGGGATTGCTCTGGAGGCGTATGCTATTAAGTCCAGGGGGGTAAAATCAAGCTGAGATTCTTCAATAAGTTTTGTCAAATCAGATATTTCACTGTTGGTAAGTTGGAAGATTTCGTGCTCAAATACTCCCCCAACAGCATGGGGCGACTTATCAAATAAACTATCCCTATCAATATATCGAGGAGAAGTTAAATCGTAAGTGCTGGGGCGCAAATGGCCATATTTTGCTAAAAAGTTCTGTTTGTCTTCATCGTTTTGTGAAGCAAGCAGAAAATCATTGGCAAATTCTGTTGAAATTGTTTTCATTGTTGATTTCAAGTGCTCATATCTCTCTTGCGAAAGAGCACCGCGAGCAACAGCCGATCTGAGCAAACTTTCGGCCATAAATGCATGACGAGCTAAAATAGAAAAAGGCAAAGTCCCCCAATTTTTACACTCTTCAGTCATACCAACAACACGCCTCAAGGCATTTGTTGACTGCCTATTGTTAGTAAGCACAAACAACGAATGTTTATCTTGAATGGCCTTTAGCTTCTCAATTTGCCGCATGGCCCAAGCAAATGATGAATTGCTTTGCAATGAAACATTATTTTGGGTAAATGTTCTGAGCAATTCTTTATAATTTTTCTTTTGACCACTATTTAAAAGATTTGGATAGCGACTTTGCATATTTTCTTCAAAAGTGAAATCTAAAAGAGTCTGCGCCACTTCAAATTCTATTTTATCATGGTAATATGTATGATGATTGAGCCGTTCCAGCCAAGCATCGACTAACACTCGACCGGTTTCTTTATCAATGTTTTGCGGTAAAAAAGAATTAAAACTCAACCGCACATCAATATAAGGCCTCCCTGCAATAAGAACCATCAACTCATCGGGCGGCAATTGCTTATAGCCCATTTGCTCTCTGGCTGTGCTCCACACCCGACGAGTGATAAATTCCCTATAAAGTGAACTGGAAAGAGTTTTAGGCGTTATGCCAATCATTTCGGCAGGGTTCCAATCCGGCATGACCCCAAGAAAAGTTGTTTTTCCTGCTAGGCCTTCTCGCGGGCTCATCAAATCATGTAAAAAATCAGTTACAAAATCTAGGTTATTCTGCACATGACTTTCGGCATTTGGAATCCACTGGTGTTTCGTACAAATGGGGCGCACCTGAAGGAGATGAAAAACACCATCAGAAGTGACACAAAATTCTATATCAATAAATTTATTATTACATTTTCGCTCTAATATAGACGCAATTTCAACACATTGATAAAGAATTTCCGAGTCAAAATCTTCTCTTTTAAAATCACGGTAAACGTATATCAGCTTTGTCTTCCCACGCCCGGAAGTGATAGTGTCTGCTTGGCTACTCTCATCATAATTAATTACGTAATAGGGGGAGCCGTCATCTGAGACGTAAGACATTATAACGCCATTAATGATAATGTTTTCGAGCATTAATTGAATAAGGACTTGGTCGGCATCCAATGCTACCATAGCACCTAAAGTATAAGACGCAAAAACTTCTTCAATTGCTTTGGCCAGGTCTTGCGAATTATTTTTCACATACAGTAAAGACGTAAAAGCACCGGCTCCGGAAGATTCATTGCCATCTTCCCTTGAGCATGAAGAGCGCACAGCCAGTGAGATATTTTCACCATAAACCCGAAAAAAAGCTTCAACTTCACTTAAAACCAGAGACCTATCTGCTCTCCAATCTGCATAAGAAACAATCTTCAAAGGCGGAACAGAAAGCTCTTTGTTGCTTTGAAGAATATTCAACGTATTTGCTTTTGATGAAAATAATTTTTCCATAT
>CAYJAF010000081.1:0-9365 GCA_964368195.1 uncultured Thermodesulfobacteriota bacterium | reverse complement strand
TGCGCCGTGAGTGTTTCCACCAGCAAAATGAACTCTCGCTGCGTCATCTGGACGGTGGCGGCCCGTTCGGCTAACGTGAGTTCCGGCGGCTCCACGACTAAGCTCTCCAGCCGGGCTTTTTCCGCTTCCCAAAGGGCCACAAAGGGGGCCACTTCGGTGGCGTAGTCGGCGGCAGTCAACTCCCGGTAATGGGTAGTAAATTCCAAGTGCCCGGCTCCTTCGTGCCATTGAAGGGCGTGGAGTTCCTCGGGTGCGTCAAAATCGAAACTCAAAAGATGGCCGTCCACAATAATTAATTTGTCGGGCACAACAACGGTGACGTGTGTTTTCATAAAAACTCCTATAATTTCATGATGTAGCAGAGGGCGTAATAGGGCGGCAGGTTGCTGGCAGAACCGGCGGTGGCTGACGAAATGGTGTGGGCGTGACCGTGGTTGGAGCCGGCATTATTCGTATATAGCGTTGTAGGGGCCGTTTGAACCGTGTTCACAATGTAATTTCCTGTGCCGTGCTGGTCAGGGCTTGATGGGATTTGAGCATCCATAGAATGATTATGACTGGGCATTTGAGCCGTGGTTAGGGTGTGATTATTAGTGGAGCCACTGACGGTGTGGGTGTGGGTGGTGGCCCCGGCTTTGGCGCCCACAGCGTAAGTGCTTCCGGCGCCGATGACAAAGCGGTTACGCAAGTCTGGGGTTCCGTTGGCCCCATTACACAAAGCCCATCCGCTGGGGATGTTAGTTGTGGCCCCTGACCAAAGGGTGATGACGCCTCTGGGGAGGAGAGCGGCCCGAATTATGTCTAAGACTCCGGCTAAGGTGGCCGGAGTGATAACACTAGTGGTATCAAGGCCGGCTTCGGCCGCTTCTAAAGTGGCCAAGGCCACTTTGCCTTTAACAACGGTGGAGGCATCGGGCACGGATTGCGAAGCCTGCACGGCCCAATATTGAGCAGAACCTTCAGGGCACTCCTGTAAACTGCCAATGGCCCAAGCTCGGGCGGTGGTGTCCAGACCTTCGGCTTGCTCAGCCCAATTCTGTGCTAACTCAGCTGAATTTAGGGCGTTTTCCTTGGCGCTTTCAGCTGTCAAAGCCGCTTGGCTGGCAATTCTGCTGCTCTCTTGGCTGCTGGCAGAATAACTTGCCAAAAGTTCTGCGGTTTCAGCAACAGCATTTTGAGCGGCTAAAGTCGCCTCTTCACCTGCTTCTTGGGCAGCCGCCACAGCGTCATTACGTAAGGATAATAAATCGGCATACTCTATTGGCTTGGTCTGATCAGCCGGAGCAATCATGGCCCGACCCATCATCTCCTTTAACTGTTGC
Organism: uncultured Thermodesulfobacteriota bacterium; assembly: GCA_964368195.1. Classification (GTDB taxonomy): domain Bacteria; phylum Desulfobacterota; class Desulfarculia; order Adiutricales; family Adiutricaceae; genus Adiutrix. The sequence goes on along the minus strand of CAYJAF010000081.1, from coordinate 8,043 downwards.
CGCTCCATGGCATCCATGTCGAAACGCTTTTGCAAAACGTGAGCATAGAGAATTTCGTGGGGCCGAAACTCTATTTCCTGCAAAAAAGGCATATTGCGTAAAATAACCAAATGTTTGCCGCTAGCAGCCAACGCTCGACCGGCTGAGGTCAAAGTTACGCTTCCACCGTCTTCTTCGGCAACTCCTGCCACTTGGTAGTCACGGCTCAATTCCAGCTTGGTTTCCACAGCATCGTTTGGGTTGACCAAAGATACCGATAGCTGAGTTGAATCAAATATCTTAAAAGGGAAATGGTAAGCTGTTACCGCCGCATTAGTTAGGTGAACAGCTTTCGAATTAGCTGACGACAAGGCCATAAAAAAACTCCTTTCCTGTTTGAAATAAAGCATAACCTGCTAGATTTAAAACAGAAAAAGAGGCAAATTTAAACTCATAGGCCAAAGGAAGCCAAAAGTAAGCCAAAGATGTGACTCAAGCGGCCAAATAAAGCCATTTAAGGTTTTGTTGTCTGATGGAAAAACAGATGAGAGAAACGAAAGATTCTAAAAATTATAAGGAAATATAGGCAGGAGAAAAATTGGCGGAGGGCCCGGGAGTCACACCCGGCTATGAGGGTTTAGAGCCCAAACGATCCTGTAGCGATCCACCCTCCGCAAAAAAGCCACTTCCTCCTCGCGTGTCACCGAAGCGACTGAATCCACGAGCCCTCAAAGCGACTTTTAATTTAGTATAGCAAAATCCACAGGAAATGACAAGTTTTACAAAAAAGCCGAAATGCCTCCGGGTGCGACTGACAATGCAAGCATTTTAGCATCAGCGGCTGCCCCCCCGGGTGAGCAAAACGACTTTTAAACTAATGTAACAAACTCTATAGCAAATGGCAAGTTCTGCTCACGTCAATCTAATTTATTATTTTTCGGGCTCCTACGGAGCAACTTTTCATCTCTTGTCTGCAATTTAAGCCCACAACTCGCTTGCGCTCAAACAGTGGACTTAAATTTTCGCAGTCAAGTTCTGAAAAGTTCTCCTCCGTCGCCACAAAATTCATGATATTCTATCAAATTAAATTAACGTGAAGTTCTGCTTTTGTAGCTTGGACTAGTGTTTGAAAATCTGAGCCATAAAGAAACTTCTTAATATTTTTACTGGACATTTCCTTAAAACTAGCTAAAATATTCTTGAAACGCTTATTTGCGCTTAAATTGCTATTTATTCCAACTTTTTTAAGTTGATTTCTAAGAGAGGTTTCTAATGAAAAAATTATTATTAATGTTAGGCATTTCCGTAATGGTCATGGGTTTGGCCGTTGGTTGCGGTGAAAAGAAAAAAGCTGAAGAAGCTGCCCCGGCTGAAACTGCCGCTCCGGCCACAGAAGCTGCTCCGGCTGAAGAAGCAGCTCCGGCAGCCGAATAATTTCTCGGCTTTAAAGGGAACATGTGTCCCTTAACTTAACTCACCGGCCCAAAGCATTCCTTTGGGCCGGTGTTTTTTGGAGTTTTTATGAAACGAAAATTATTTGCCCTTTCCCTTATTTTACTTCTGGCAGTTACTCTCAACGCCTGCTCAAGGGAGGCTGACCAACAAGATGGTAAGGACAAGAAAGCTACTGAAGAGCAGAAATCCGAAACTATTGCAAATGCTGATTCAACTGAATTAGCTGATTTTATTAAACTTCAAGCTTTCACCTTGAAAGCTCTTAAATCCACTGACGAAAAAGAGCTCAGTGGCCTGGCTTTCAGTGATTTATCAGAAACTCCCACTTTGGTTTTTGGGGAAAATTTTTTAGTTGCCGGGAAAATATGCAATAACTTTCGCGGCACCGGGACACTAAAGGGAGACGTGTTAAACGTTTCTCCCGTTCTTTCCACCCGCATGGCTTGCCCCAGCGCAAGCTGGAACCAGCTGGAGCAAGATTTTTTTCGACAATTGGAAAGCGGCTTGAAAGTTAGCCGAGACGGACATACATTAAAGCTGGAAGGTAGCAATCACTTTTTTGTTTTTGAACATTCTAAGTAAGCGATGCTAAAAACCCCCTTTTGCCTTTAACAGTGCAAAAGGGGGCTGTTTGTTAAAATTTGTTATTTTTAATGACGATTAGTTATTGTAGCAATCTCTATCGCCAAACCCACGGTGTTCACCGTAACCACGGCCTTCACCAAATCCACGGCCTTCACCGTGACCGCGGTGGCCATATCCATCAGGGCCCATACCATGGTGCTTTCCACCTTTATTCCCACCAAACATTTTATGTCTTGGGCCAAAATCATAACCTTTAGCCAACATTTCTTCTTTAAAGCCTTCTTTGGCGGCGCGCAATTCACCCTTTAATTTAGCCATTTCCCGAATCACCGGTTGAATATCTTTTAGCTCGGTGTTGGGGTTATTAGCAAGGAATTGATATTCTTTGTTTTTGATCCATAATTGGTCACGTAAGGGTTCCATTTTATCTCTGTGGGCTTGGTGCATTTCGCGGATAGCTGCCCGTTCTTCTTCAGTCAAGTTTTTAACAGCTTGCGGCCTTTTATCATCAATGGCTTTGTCTGATTGAGATGATTGGGCCATGGCCAGGCTACTGACAAAAGTCACTAATAATGCTAAAGTAACAACGGGTAATAATTTGTTTTTCATAAGATCCTCCGGATTGTAGGCGGGCGTTTTTTAAAAAGAGCCCGCAAGAAAATGATGTTTTCAATGTGGATTCGCAAGTATAAAAGCGATGTTCCTTATTTAGTCAATACTAAAAAACGACTTTAACTTATCAACATTGAGCCCCGCCTTATATGCGAAAGCTTTCTCTTGGTGTTATTTATGCATTACAAGGTCTATGCCAAAGTTTATCTTTAAAGCTAAGCATCTAATTTTAAAAAGAAAATTTTAAAGTGACTTTTAACACCTTTTCAAATGCTTATTTTTTACCCATAACAAGTGCATACTTTTTACCCATAACGAGGAATTATGAAACACTCTCCCAATAAACGCCCCCTTAAATGGCCCAAAGTTTCGCCCTGGATAATTCTAGCCACCGTAATTGGCAGCATGGCCCTGGCCGCCATTATGTTTAACCGCGATTATCGCCGCGAGCAGGGTTATTTAACAGAAATGTTTCTGCAACGTGGTGAAGTGCTTATCCATTCACTGGAATCTTTTGGTAGATTTCAAAGGGGGCAAGGAAGGCCCGTGAATTTCCTAAAAGACTTTTGGGATAACCTTGAAGAAAGTGAAGAAGTTCTCTTTCTGGCCCTCACCGATACTAACGGACAAGTGCAAGAGCTGGTGGGCTCAATAGCTCCACCGCCGACCTTATTTGCCAATCCCAGCCCACCATTAAAAAGCGGAGGAACAATTTTACCAAATACTCGCATAGAGAAAATTGGTGACCGCTCTGTCTATGTTGTCTACCGCCCTTTATTGCCCTTCCCCGGGCGTGGGGCCTTGGCCGGGCGGCAAAAAGGCTATAAGCTAAAGCATGGAGAAGGAATGCATGGCGACAGAATGCAAGGCGACAGAGTGCAAGGCGACAGAGTGCAAGGCGCAACCCCGAGGGCAACTCAACAGCCAAAGCCAACCCGTTATTTATGGATAGGCTTTGACATGAGTTCCTTTGAGAAAGTAACTCAAAGCCGCGTGCGCACGGCCGGCATTTTTATCTGTATTTTTTGCCTTTCGGTTTTGGCGGGCGTTCTAGCTCTCATTTGGGGTCACCACTCCCGTTTGGCCCGGCAGATGTATCAAGATACTAATGCCTTAGCCGCAGAGCTCATAGGGCGCCTCCCCACAGGAGTCATAATCAAAGATGCAAACGGCCACGTGACTTTAGTCAACCAGGCCACCACAGACATTAGCGGCTTAACCGAAAGCCAATGGCTGGGGCGCACCCCGGAAGAGTTGACTTCCGGGCACTTTCCCACAGCTGAAATTCTAACTGCTTACGAAATTGAACTGGCCTTTGTCGACGGGCAGAATGTTCGTGTTGCCCTCACAGCCGGGCCGGTGGTCAGTGATGATGGGCACCCTTTGGGGCAGTTGATTTTAATGGAAAATTTAGGCGAATTGGGTCGTTTAAAAGCTGAGCTGGCCCAAAAAGAACACCTGGCGGCTTTGGGCACCTTAGCTGCCGGTTTGGCCCATGAAATCCGCAACCCTTTAGGAGCCATTAAAGGTTTGAGCCATCATTTGTTAAAGAAACTGGCTCCGGCCGACTCTACCACTCCCCCTCGCACTTTTGACGAGAGCGATCGGGAGGCTTTGGAGGTGATGTTGACGAGTGTGGAACGTCTTAACGATACGATTACCGATTTCCTTCACTACTCTCGTCCCGCAGTTATCCAAACCGCACCTTTAGATTTAGTTGAGCTCTTGCGGAAAATGGTCGCCTTAAGTAGCCACGATGCCCGCACTCAAGCTGTTTCAATCAAACAAAATCTCCCTTTCGAAAACGTTACAATTCAAGGCGATGAAGCGGCTCTTTCCCAAGCTTTTTTAAATCTTTTTCTAAATGCCATAGAAGCCGCGGCCCAAAACAACCCTCAAGGTGAAGGCTCTTTAGAAGTCTCTTTAAAAATAGAACAAGAGCGTGCCCACTTAACTTTTCAAGATAATGGCCCGGGCTTTTCACCCGAACAACTGGCTCAGCCCTTTGTGCCTTACTTCACCACAAAAGCCCAAGGCACCGGCTTGGGCTTGGCCCAAGTTGCCAAAACAATTCGTGCCCACCAAGGCGCAAGCATCGGCTTGGCTTCTCCTCCCAGCGGCGGTGGGCAAGTAACTATAACCTTTCAACTAATTGGGCGGTAAAATCTCCCATGAGTGACTTTAACTATTAATAATTTATGAATGATATTTAAATTTATACGCAAATAAGCGAAGCCGAAGGGGGTATTCCTCCAAAAGATTCCGCAATTTTAACTCTGCCTAATGAGCGAAACGAAGGCGTCTGCCGAAGTGAAGCGAAGCCGAAAGAGTTAAAATAAGGAAGCTTTTGGAGAAATACCCCCAAGGCGAGCGGTGAGAATTCAGGCGCGTAAACCCTCACTTTGGCAAACAAAAAGCTTCATAAAAGATGTGATTCTTGCTATAATTGATAGGTTAAGGAAATGCTGAGTTATTAGCGTTTCCTTAAGCTTTGTTTTGCAGCCCTTTCAGATGAAACCGCTCTACCATATAAAACTGAAAATTAATATCTTATCTTCTAAGGAGACAACATGAGCCGTCAAGCCTACCGCCAAATTATGACCGATCATTTCCCCAGCGAAATCTCTTTAAAAATCGGAGAGAACATCCTTGTTTACCAAAAGCAAATTTACAAATTACAAACAGACGATGGAACAGGGGAGGAAGGCGGCTTGCGCTACGGAGAAAACCCCGGCCAAGAAGCGGCCCTTTACCGCTTGGTAAATGGCAATTTGGCTTTGGCCGGCGTTGACTATGTCGGCCCCCAAGATGCTTTAGTCTCAGCTCTGGCCGATGGGGACTCAGCCACTAATATTATGTATGGAGGCGGGAAGCACCCTTCAAAAACGAACTTTACCGATGTCGACTCTGCGCTCAACGTCTTAAAATACGTGGTGGATAAACCTTGCGCTGTGATCATCAAGCACAATAACCCATCAGGGGCAGCTTTGGGTGAAAACATTTGTCAAGCTTTTGAAAGGGCGTGGGCCGCCGACCAAGTGGCGGCTTTCGGGGGAGCAGCCGTTGTAAACCGCCCGGTAGACGTGGCCACAGCCCAGAGCATGAACAGCCGTTACCTAGAAGTGGTGGCCGCCCCTGATTTTGAGGCCGAAGCTTTAGAAATTTTGCGGCAAAAAAAAGATTTACGCATATTTAAAATTAAAAATATCGAAACTTTACGCCAAATGAGCGTTAAGAGATTTTTAGATTTGAAAAGTTTGATGGATGGCGGCTTGATTCTGCAACAATCCCCCGTTTCCGCAATCACCGGCCCCGGCGATTTCCAAGCAGCTCAATGTGAACACGGAGGCAAGCTCATAACTTCCAACCGCAAGCCCACCGCCCAAGAGCTGGAAGACCTCGCCTTTGGCTGGGCAGTGGAACAGGCCGTTTGTTCCAACTCTGTTTTATTTGTCAAAGACGGGCAAACCGTGGCCATTGGAGCCGGCGGGCAAGACCGAGTGGGCATTGTGGAAATGGCCGTTTGGAAAGCTTATCGCAACTATTGCGAAACTTTAGCCCAAAAAGAGCATGGTCAATCTTACAAAAATCTGGAACTGGCTACCGAACGCCAAGAGATTCCTTCATCTGTTTTAGTCGAGCTCAAGCAAAAAGCCCAAGAGGCTTCCGGCGGCCTAAAGGGTGCGGCCATGGTCTCTGATGCCTTTTTCCCCTTCCGTGACGGCGTTGACGCCGCCTTGCGCCACGGCATAACAGCCATCGCCCACCCGGGGGGCTCCATGCGAGATTGGGAAGGCTTGGAAGCAACCAACGAAGCCGGGGCAGCCATGGTCTTCACCGGCCAAAGAGCCTTTAAACACTAAAGAGAAGCCTTCGAGACCAATTGTGGGAGCCGTTGTCCAATCAGCTGTGGAATGTGTCTTGAGCCTATTTTCAGTAGGTTTGGTTGGTTACGTCTTAACTAAAAGAGGTTGGTTCGGCACTGAAAACAAAATCCTTATTGCGCGGCTGGTGACTTCTGTCACCTTGCCGCCCTTTATGTTCGTGCTCATCTTAAACACCTTTGACCGCAAAGAACTTTTGGAACTGTTCTACGGCCTCATGGTGCCTTTCTTTTCAATTCTCATAACTTTTGCGTTGGGGCTTTTAACAGCGAAACTCCTTTCCGTGCCAAGGGGGCGTTTTGGTCTGTTTGCCACAACCTTCACCTCCTCCAACACCATATTCATGGGCCTACCTGTCAACTTGGCCCTCTTTGGGGAGGCGGCTGTCCCTTATGTTCTTTTATACTTTTTTGCCCAAACTATTTTTTACTGGACTTTGGGCGTTTATTGCCTTAGCTTAGATGGGGGGGGCCAGCCGGAAAAAATCTGGAGCCTTGGGGCACTTAAGCGGCTTCTTTCCCCACCCCTTTTGGGGCTCTTGATAGGCGTAAGCTTCGTTATGGTGGATTTAAACCCACCTGAGTTTTTATTTACAGCCGCAACTTATGTCGGTAACTTAGCAGTCCCTTTGGCCATGATTTTCACCGGCGTTGGCCTGGCAGGCATCAAGCTACGCCAAGTCAATATTAATAGAGAGCTCTTAGTTCTGCTGGCCGGGCGTTTCATCATTAGCCCGCTGGTGGTGGTGCTATTAATTCAAATAATCCCCACCCCTCAGCCCCTTATGGCCAAAGTGTTCATTATTCAAGCGGCACTGCCGGTTTTGGCGAACTCCAGTTCAGCAGCAGCTTATTATCGGTCAGATACTGAATATGCCTCGTTAGTAGTTTCAGTGAGCACTTTATTATCGCTAGCAGTTATTCCGGTTTGCATAGTTCTTATTTCAACATTTATGCCCTAAAATTTCTATCTTTTCAGAAAGTTTTACCAATGCTTAAACGAACCATAGCCCTTTTCGGCCTCATAAGCTTGGTTTTATTTACCAACTCCTCTCCCCTTTTAGCCCAAGGAGAGGAAACGGCCGGCACCACACCCATTGTTTTAGTGGAAGAAGCTTATCTAGCCCATCGCCAAGGAGATTACGAAAAGGCCATTGACGGCTATACCAAAATAATTCAACGGCGTGGCTTGACTAAGCGTGAGCGGGCGATTAGCTATTTATTGCGGGGGGAAGCCAAACGCGACGCCGATTTGCTCTCTGAATCACTCCAAGATTTCACCCGGGCCTTGCGCCAATGGCCTGGTTATCCCCAAGCGCATTTCTTCCGGGGCCGCATTTATGAAGAGTTGGGCCAGCTCAAAGAAGCTTACGCCGACCTCACCCGCGCCAACCAACTGGATCCCACCAAGAAATCATACATCACCTATTTGGCAGCTCTCCGTAAAAAACTGGAAAGTTCCGGCGTCAACGTGCTCAATTTAGGGGTCGCCCCCGAGCCCGTAACCCCGGAAATGCCTTTGGGGGAGT
>CAYJAF010000080.1:0-9374 GCA_964368195.1 uncultured Thermodesulfobacteriota bacterium | reverse complement strand
AGCCAACGTTATTAAACATTTAGGTAATATATGTTAACTCTTATTTCGTTTATAGTAGTTCTTCTCATCCTCATTTTCGTCCACGAACTTGGGCACTTTTTAGCGGCCAAAATGGTGGGGGTAAAAGTGGAGCGTTTCTCTTTGGGCTTCCCACCCAAAGCTATTTCCAAAACCATTGGCGAGACAGAATACCAACTGGCCTGGCTTCCTTTGGGCGGTTACGTCAAAATGTATGGCGAAGATCCCGAAGGAGAAGAAAAAGTTCCCCCGGAGATGGAGGCCCGCTCTTTTTCCCATCAAAAACCGGCGGCCAAAATGTTCATCATTTTAGCCGGGCCTATTTTCAATTTGGTCTTTGCTGCCCTCATATTCTGGGGGATAATTTGGTCGCAAGGAATTCCCCATTTAATACCTGTGGTGGGGCCTTTGGCTCCGGGTGGCCCGGCCGAAATCAGCGGTTTGGAGCCGGGGGATGTTATCACTTCGATCAATAGCCGAAACATTAAGTATTACGATGACTTGGTAGAGTTCATCCAAACTAACGGAGCCAAACCGTTAGTGCTTACTGTCAAGCGAGGCAGCTTGACCGAAGTTTTTGAAATAACTCCCCAAGCCATTGAAGTGAAAAATCTTTTTGGCGAAACTGAAACAATTTTCGACCTTGGCTTTAGCCAACAAGTAAAACCCTATATCGGCCAAGTCATCCCGGAAAAACCGGCTGAAATGGCCGGGCTCCAAGCTGGTGATCTCATTTTAAGCATCAACGGCCAAAAAACTAATGATTGGCAAGATGTGCTTTTGAATATTCAGGGGCCACCCGAGGTTCGGGAAAACACGACTCCCCAAGCCCCCAAGCCCCTACTCTTTACAGTGGAACGGCAAGGAGAGACTTTCGGATTCGAAGTGCTGCCTGAACTCACCAGCAACCTCAACAGTCAAGGGGAAACAGTTTTCACTCCCTTGGTGGGTGTGGAGGTCAAGACCGAAACAAGCACCGAAGAGGTGGGCTTGTTTAGAGCTTTCGGCTTGGGGATTTTACGAACTTATGACATGATTGAGCTCACCTTAGTCTCCATTCAAAAGCTCATCACCGGCCAAATTTCGGCCAAAACCATGGGCGGCCCCATTCTTATTGCCGAGGTCACCGGGGCCAAAGCCAAAGATGGGCTAATCCCCCTACTAACGCTCGCGGCCTTTATCAGCATAAACTTAGGCATTCTCAACTTGTTACCTATTCCTGTTTTAGATGGTGGTCAGCTGGTCTTTTTTGCCATTGAAGCCGTGCGCCGCAAACCCTTGAGTTTGCGTTTCCGCCAAGTGACCCAAACAATTGGCTTAGGGCTATTGCTTCTTTTGATGGTTACGGTTTTTTATAATGATATTAGCCGTTTGATCAACAGGTGGACAACCCAAAAAACCATCGAACAATTGGAAACGACTACCTTCTCAGAAACTACGCCTACCAGCCCGAGCGAACCTGCCGCTACTGTGGAAACGGAGAGTGCGCCATGATACAAACAGCCCTCGCCTGGGACACAGCCAGCCCCCATTGTAGCATCGCTTTAGTGCAGCAATCTGCTGAAAGCTGTGAAGTTTTAGCAGAATTCACCAGTGATTCCGGATTGTCGTCCCAAGTTCTCCCCCCGCAAGCGGCCCGCCTCTTAAAAGAGGCCGGCCTTACGTGGGCAGAGGTCGACCTTTTAGCCGTGGGGCGCGGCCCCGGAAGCTTCACCGCTTTACGCACAGGCTTGTCACTAGCCAAGGGCTTGGCGTTGGGGGCCCAAATCCCCCTTTTGGGTTTCCCGACTTTAGATATTTTAGCGGCGCAAATTTTCATTTCAGAACCTAAAGCCGATTTCGCCGCTCCCATTATCGACGCCCACCACGGCGAAGTTTTTTGTGCTATTTACCGCCGAGATGATGAAAGCTCAAGTCCCGAACTTGTCAGCGAAGCCCGGCCCATTACCCTTGCGCTTCTGCCTGAGAAACTGGCCGAATTTAAAGGCCATGTCGCCTTGGCAGGCCCGGCGGCAAATTTGGTGAACAAAGCCACCTGCCAAACAGCCAAGGCTCTTAAGGCAAGCTTTTTAAGCCCCTCGGCGGTTATCTTAGCCCAAACAGCATTAACTGTATTCCAAACAAATTCTAACACCCTCCAATATCCGCCTCATCCTCTTTACCTAAGACAGCCGGATATTCGCAACTGAACTTAAGCTTAAACTGAGAGAGAGTTAAAATTATGTATAATAAAAGCACACTTAGCTCAGGAGTAACCTTAGTCACCGAGAATCTACCCCATAGCTCCTCCATCTCTTTAGGGCTCTGGATATGTGCCGGGAGCCGCGATGAAACTCCGGCGGAAAACGGCTTGGCCCATTTAATTGAACACCTTGTCTTCAAAGGGACTCCCAACCGCGACACCCTGGCTATTGCCACAGAAATAGACTCTTTAGGCGGCCTGACCAATGCTTTTACAGAACGGGAACACGTGGCTTTCCACACCAGGGTGCGTCCTGAACACCTTGAAAGAGCTGTGGATTTACTAACAGATATTTTTCACAATTCACTTTACACTGAAAAAGATCTTGAGCTGGAAAAACAGGTAATTGCCCAAGAAATCGCCATGGTGCAAGACGAGCCGGAAGAGTTAATTAGTGAATTGGCCTTAGCTGCGGCTTGGCCCAAGCACTCCCTTGCCATGCCCATTGCCGGCACTTTAGAATCAATAGAGGCTTTAGACCAAAAAGCCATTAAAAGCTGGCTCGGGCGGAAAGCGGCTGATTCTCGCCTTTTAATCAGTGCCGTTGGTGCTGTTGAGCACCAGTGGCTTTACGATTTACTGCAAAGCCGCTGGCCTGTCGACCGCCCGACCACTGCTGAAATAAGCAAGGTGACCCGGCCCCAATTCTGCCCCGGAGTTGAAAAGCTAAAGCGACCACTTGAGCAAACTCATTTGCTCATGAGCTTTGATATGCCCGATCAAAAAAGCCCCGACCGCTGGACGGCCTCGGTTTTTAACCTTCTCTTAGGCGGCTATATGTCCAGCCGTTTATTTCAAAAGATCAGAGAAGAACACGGGTTGGCCTACAATGTCTATTCCCACTACTCTGCCTACCAAGAAGCAGGACGCTTGGAAATCTACGCCGGCACAGACCCCAATAAGGTCTCGCAAGTTCGGGCCTTAATTGAAAAAGAATTGGACGATTTAGCCAAAGTGCCCCTTTCCCAAGCAGAGCTCTACCAAGCCATTGAAAGCCTCACCACCAGCTTTTTCCTCAGCCAAGAGTCTTTGGAAAGCCGCATGACCAGGCTTGCTAAAAACGAAAGCATTCACGGCCGTTATATTTCTCCTTTGGAGACAGCGGGCAAACTGGCTGAAGTTAATAGCGAAAACGTGAAGCAATTAGCTACCGGCTTAAAAGAACAAGCTCTTTTCCTTTTGGGGCCAAAGTTTTAAAGGTAATCAATGTTACAATTTCTGAAACTACGAAAAGATGCTGACCTCCCCTTGCCCACCCGCCAGACCCCCGGGGCGGCCGGCTTCGATTTGGCCGCCGCCATTGATGAGCCCCTTTCCATCTCCCCCGGGGAAAGGGTTCTGATTCCCACGGGCTGGGCCGTGGCTATCCCCGACGGCTTTGAGGGCCAAGTGCGGCCCCGAAGCGGTTTAGCCCTCAAAAAGGGCTTGACTGTCCTTAATTCGCCGGGCACCATTGATGCCGATTACCGCGGGGAGATTAAAGTCATTTTAATTAACTTGGGCACGGAGACCGTAAGCATCACCCGTGGCGAGCGCATCGCCCAAATGATCATCGCCAAAGTTGAATACCTCACTCCCGTTTTAGTGGAGACGCTGGACGAAACAAGCCGTGGATCCGGGGGGTTTGGCTCCACTTCGGAAATAGTATGAAATTCTGCGTTTTAGCCAGCGGAAGCCGCGGCAATGCCATTTGGGTAGAAGAAGATGATGTCGCCATTTTGCTCGATTGCGGCTTACCCCTCATTCAACTAAAAACCCGAGCCAAAGCGGCTGGGCTCACTTGGGAAAAGCTGGCGGCTGTCTTCGTCAGCCATGAACACCGCGACCACTTTCTAGGGCTCGGCCCCCTTTGCCGCAAAGAAAAAATACCGGCTTTCGTCAACCAAGGAACGAAAGAGGCCCTCACTCCTTTAGTTGGCCCCAGCATCAATTGGCAAATATTACGCACCGGAGATGTGGCCGATTGCGGCCCCTTAAAAGTGCGCACCATTGCTATCAGCCACGACACCAGCGACCCGGTGGCTTTCCGAGTGGAGGGAGCCTCCGGGGCCTCTTTGGGTTTAGCAACAGATATGGGTGAACCGACAAATTTAGTGCGGCAACACTTTAAAGGTTTAGACGCCTTAGTTCTGGAATTTAACCACGATTACCAAATGCTCATGAACGGGCGCTACCCCTGGCCGGTGAAACAGCGGGTGCGCAGCCGCACCGGCCACCTTTCCAACGAAGTGGCCGCCCGCCTGGCCGCCGAGCTCCACCACCAAGATCTCAAGCACCTGATTCTTGCTCACCTTTCAGCTGAAAACAATGCCCCAAACCTAGCCCATCAAGCAGCCCAAGAGGCCATCGGAACCATTGAACCGATTGTGGCCAGCCAAGATGAACCAAGTTTGGTTTTCGATTTGTCTCGTTGAGCGGCGAAAGCAAAACAGAAGGGTTACAGCTTCGGTAAAGCCTCCGGTCGATAATTGTTTTCCAAATGAAAATTCGCCCTTTAAAGAGGCTTTAGCCTCTACGGGCGGATTTCATTTGGAAAACAATTATCGACCGGAGGCGACAGAACGAACTCCCCCCATAAAAAAACTCTCTCCCTTACGAAAAAGGAAAGAGCTTTTTTATTTCAAAGTTTTCAGGGGATTTCAAACTCCCCCGAAACAATTATTTATTATCCTTAACTTCTTCGAAGTCAGCGTCCACCACGTTGTCATCTGCAGCTTGGCCTTGAGCGTCAGCTGCGTCAGCCGGGCCGCCTTGCTGTTGATTTTGACTGCTGGCTTGAGCGTAAACTTGCTCAGCCAATTTGTGGCTCAAAGTGGTGAGAGCTTTCATCTTCGCCTCTAAAACCTCTTTGTCTCCGCTATCGAGAACGCCGCGCAAATCAGCAACCGCACTCTCAACTTCGCTTCTAGTTGCGCCATCCACTTGCTCGCCCAATTCACTCAAGCTCTTTTCAGTGGCATAAATGAGCTGGTCAGCTTGGTTTCTGGTCTCAACCATTTCCTTGCGGGCTCTGTCTTCGGCGGCATGGAGCTCAGCATCTTTGATGAGGTCTTGAATTTCCTCTTCGGAAAGACCACTGGAGGCCGTAATCTGAATGGATTGCTCTTTGCCGGTGCCCAAATCTTTAGCCGAAACGTGGACGATACCGTTGGCATCGATGTCGAAAGTGACGTCGATTTGCGGCACGCCGCGTGGCGCCGGAGGAATACCAACGAGCTCAAAGCGACCAAGAGTTTTATTCCCGGCCACCATTTCCCGCTCACCTTGGAGCACGTGAATGGAAACAGCCGGTTGACTGTCGGCGGCAGTGGAGAAAACTTGGCTCCGACGGGTGGGGATGGTGGTGTTTTTCTCAATCAGTTTAGTAAAAACGCCACCCAAAGTTTCGATGCCCAAAGAAAGAGGCGTAACATCAAGGAGCAAAACATCTTTCACATCGCCCTTTAAAACGCCACCCTGAATGGCTGCGCCAACGGCCACAACTTCGTCAGGGTTCACGCCTTTGTGGGGCTCTTGGTTGAAAATTTGTTTAACTTTTTCCTGCACTTTGGGCATACGGGTCATGCCGCCGACCAAAATCACTTCGTTGATGTCTTTGGCCGTGAGCCCGGCATCTTTCAAAGCCACCTGACAGGGGCCGGTGACTCGTTCGATTAAATCATCGACTAAAGCTTCCAATTTGGAACGGGTCAGTTTCAAATTTAAATGCTTGGGCCCCGAGGCGTCAGCGGTGATGAAGGGCAAGTTGATGTCGGTCTCCATGGCAGTGGAGAGCTCCATCTTGGCCCGTTCGGCGGCCTCTTTCAAACGTTGCAAGGCCATTTTGTCGTGGCGCAAATCAATGCCGGCTTCTTTTTTGAATTCGTCGGCCAACCAATCAATAATGCGCAAGTCAAAATCTTCGCCGCCCAAGAAAGTGTCACCGTTGGTGCTCTTCACCTCAAAGACGCCATCGCCGATTTCCAAAATGGAAATATCAAAGGTGCCGCCGCCAAGGTCAAAAACGGCGATTTTCTCATCAGTCTTTTTATCTAAACCGTAAGCTAAAGCCGCAGCCGTGGGTTCGTTGATAATACGTTGAACGTTAAGCCCAGCAATGCGCCCGGCATCTTTAGTGGCTTGCCGTTGGCTGTCGTTAAAATAGGCCGGCACGGTGATGACGGCGTCGGTCACGGTTTCCCCTAAATAACTTTCGGCCGTTTGCTTCATTTTTGTCAAAATCATAGCCGAAATTTCCGCCGGGCTATAGGATTTCCCACGGGCTTCCACAGCGGCATCGTCGTTTTCGGCTTTCACGATTTTGTAAGGGACGATGTCGAGGTCTTTTTTCACTTCCGGGGAGTTGAACTTCCGGCCAATAAGACGCTTGACGGCAAAGATGGTGGCCTCGGGGTTAGTGACGGCTTGGCGCTTGGCCACTTGCCCCACCAGACGTTCACCACTTTCAGCAAAGGCCACAATCGAAGGAGTGGTGCGGTTCCCTTCGGTATTGGTGATAACTTGAGGGTCTCCGCCTTCCATAATAGCGACGCAAGAGTTGGTAGTCCCTAAGTCAATTCCGATAATTTTAGACATATTTCTTCCTCCAAATATTTTCTTAAACCAAAGACCTTTGAGTTTTAAAACCCATAAGGACGGTTGTAAATAATCTCATTTTTGGAAACACTAGCTAATTGAGCCTTCTGTGTTTCTGTAGGAAACGCTGATTAATTAGAATTTTTGTTCTCTGGCGAGAAAGACGACCTTTGGGGAAAGATTATAGTATTGACATACATAAGATTTTCCCAAAGGGAGTCTGACAATGCCAGAGGGCAAAAAGGCAATTAAGCAGTGTTTCCTTGAGCGACCATAACCTTAGCCGGACGCAGAAGGCGGTCGTTTAGCATGTAACCTGCCGCCACAGCCTGGCTAATAGTTCCGGGGGCCAAATCAGCCTCCGGAGTCTGCCCCAAAGCCTCGTGGAGATTGGGGTCAAAAACTTGCCCGCGCTCGCAAGGCACAGCTTTAACTCCATGTTCCGCCAGAAGGTCTTGAAAGCCTTTCAGAGTCATCTTCACCCCTTCAGCCAAGCATTTAACCTCGTCTGAAGCATCTTCCTTTACGTAAGCCAAAGCCAGCATCAAGTTATCCAAAACCGGCAAAAAGCCTTTGAGCAGACGCTCTCCTGCATATTTAGCTTGGTCTTCCCGCTCTTTTTGGAAGCGGCGACGCATATTTTCCATTTCAGCAGCGCACCGCAAATAGAGGTCTTGAAACTTTTGGGCCTCTTGGGGCCAATCTTTTTCCACCGGGGTTTCGTCTGTGTCTTGAGGCTCTATTTCCTCAGTTGTTTGCATTTCGTCAACCACTTTTTCGTCCCGCATAAGAGGCTCCGTATTTTAGGTTTCAGGGGGCCCGTGCCCACCGATTATAAAAGTAAGAACAGTAGTTACCCATTTCAAGGGCCGGGGCATTTTTTCACCAAAAATTTAGCTTTTGCTAAAAAGTCGATGCTGAAAAACTAAAGTCGTTTTTCAGCAAAGTAGACCCGATTAAATGAAAAGCCCTTACAACTGGCTTAAAATAAGCACCACCTAAGAACTTGTCAAGAGCAAAAAGTAACAAGCGTAAAAATTACCAAGGGGAGACAAAAAAAACGCCGAGGCGGTATAGCATCGGCGTTTGAAAGAGTGTGTGGTTTGGCTATTGGTTATAGCCCTGTTCCGCAAGTGGGACAAAAGGCGAAAACATCAGACAAAATCGGTTTAGAACACTTGCCGCACAGCTTGGGGATGGGTTCCAATTCCACAATCAATTCTCCGGCTCGCACGGGCATCATTTGCTTGGTCGTTTTAAAATCAGCCTGTTTTAAGACTCGTTTCACCAAACCATCGATAGGAGCGTTGACAGCTTTTTCCTGTTTCATGATGGAAATGTTGAAGATTTCTTGTCCGGCGGTGACTATGTCGCCCGGTTTCACATACATCACCCACAAATCGCCATTAGACGGAGCAGGAACATGATA
The DNA here is from genome assembly GCA_964368195.1 of uncultured Thermodesulfobacteriota bacterium. Classification (GTDB taxonomy): domain Bacteria; phylum Desulfobacterota; class Desulfarculia; order Adiutricales; family Adiutricaceae; genus Adiutrix. The sequence continues at coordinate 1,110 of CAYJAF010000080.1, read as the reverse complement.
TATATTATCAAGCTCGGCCATGACCGGGCCATCTTGGGCGGCTGAACCACTGGGAGCCGCCACGGTCACTTCGGTGCGCATCATTTCCGAATCGAGGATAAAGCGCACCAACGAGTTTCCCCGCTCGTCGGGCGGTTGAATGCTGCTGATTACGATTTCATGGGGTTTACCGCAGCTGTCGTTAAAGTGAAGGCGTCGACCGGGCTCTAAGCCTTCGAACCAAACATCTAAGGGCAGATTGTTGGGGTCGCCAAAGCTTTGGGTGAATTTAATGGTCTTGAGGGCATCACCCGGTTGGTTTAAGAACATGACCAACTCTTCTTCGGTGGGAATCCGCCCGATGGAAGAGCGCAAAGCGGCTTTTTCCGTTTCAACATCCAGCTCAGAGAGTAAATCCAAGGGAGAGTTTTCCGTGCGTGAGCTCAGAGCCTTAGCATAAGCCTCGTCGCCAAAGGCACTTTGGTAGACCCAATCGGGGGGAAAGCCCAGAGGCAAACGCCCGAAACGACCTAAAAGGAGATCACGGAAGGCGTCGTTACAGTCACGGTAAATGATGAGACGTTCGGTCTTAAGTTTAGCCGAGAGCTCTTCTTCCGGGGTTACGGCCACAGCTTCTAAAACGTCCAATAGATGGCTCACGGCTTTCAATCCACCGCGGTTAAAGGCAGCTGTTACGCCCAAGAAAGCTGTGTTCCAGGTAATTTGGGAGCCGGGGGTCACGTCGTGGTAACGGACGATGCGCCGGGCTCCGGCTAAAAAGCGAAGCATATAGGGCAGAAGCTGAATGTGCCCTTGCTGCATGGCTCCCTCTTGGGAAGAGCTGGTGGCTCCACCGGGCATACCATGGTGGACAACATCGTGGTCGATGCCTTGGAAATAAGTGGGCACATAGCGGTCATAGTAAGGCATGATTTGCTTTAAGACGAAATTGGCTTCCCGCACCATGGGACGGTTGAGCTGAATGGGCAAGCCCAAATCCTCTTCCATATAGGCAGCGGTGGCCAAAACATCGCCTTGACCGTAGCTACGAACTGAAGCACCGAGGGCAGTATCGACAATTTCAGCTCCCGCCGCCGCCGCCGCTCCCACGGCCGGAACAAAGAGGCCGTC
>CAYJAF010000079.1:5305-9648 GCA_964368195.1 uncultured Thermodesulfobacteriota bacterium | reverse complement strand
AAAAAAAAAACCTCTTATAAAAAAAAAACCCCCCCCCCAACCCCACAAAAAATTTTCGCGGGGGGGGCCCCCCCCGGGGCCGCCCTTTTTTTTTTTTTTAAAAAAAACCGCCCCCCCCCCCCCCCCCCCCCCCCACGCCGGAAATGTTATTTAAGTGAGGGTTTTGTGTAAAGCTTGTTGTTTAAAAGATTTCCCCAAAATTTAATAACAAGAGCAAAAACCACACTAACATCATTGCGGTATAAAGAAGTAGTATATCCGAAATAAATATACGTAAGGAAATCAGTTAAGATTTTGTGGTGAATTTTTTTCAAACAAGAGATTTCCTACCAAACTTCCATTCAAATAACATTTTTGGCGGTAGCCCTTGTGGCCGGCTCCGACTTTTTACGAAGTAAAAAGGCAAGGAGCCGACCACAAGGGCTACCGCCCATAAAAGTTTTTTGAAAGGGGGTTTGGGGGAAAACTTTTTTTTAAAAAAGTTTTCCCCCAAAAAATTCTTAAAAGGAATATTATGGATAATCGTATTTTTAATTTAGGCTTGTCGGTGGAGGCTGCCAGTGCTTATATTATGATTTGTGCTGTGGCTCATGAGGGCTTAGCGGTTACGGTGGAGCACATCAGGGCTCGTTGGCATGCTCATCCTAATGCTTTGGTTCCGGCTCTTGAGGAGTTGCTTTCGGCCAATGTCATTTCCGTTACCCCGGAGTCTTTACCGGAGGGGGTTGAATATAAAGTTCAGCCGGCCCATCTTTGGGGGCGGCGGGCTCCGTGGCCGGAGCCTACGGGCTTACCTGTTTTCCCAAAAAAGTAGGCATTTTAGTCGCCGCTGAAAAATGTAATAACATCTAGTAATAATTGATGAAACAGCGAAAAATCAAGGGGAAAATATATAAGGAAGTTACGCCCTTTTTAGCAAAACTCGGTATATTTTTCCCGCGAAAATGCCGATAGCGGCGGCTAAGGCGACTGCCGCCCTGGCAGGCGCCCCCCGAGGCGAAGCACCAGCCGGAATTCACTTCCGGCGGCCTTTTGCGAATGCAAAAGGAGTGCGAAAGCCGGCGTGCGTCAGCTGAAAAACGACTGAAAAGGAGCTTTTCAGCATCGACTATTTTAAGGAGTTGTGTTTCAAATGGCTATTCGCCCAATTTTAAAATATCCAAACGATGCTCTTCGTTTAAAATCAGAGCCTATTTTGGCTTTCGATGAGGAGCTGAAAATCTTAGCTCAAGACATGGCCGAAACCATGATCGATGCCCAAGGTGCCGGTTTGGCCGCCCCGCAAATTGGCGTGGCCAAGCGTCTGATTGTGGTAGCGGGGGCTGAAAATGATCAGCCTTTTGATGATAGCTATTTCTTTTTGGTAAACCCTGAAATTGTGTATTCTGAGGGGCGGCAAACTTATGATGAAGGTTGTCTTTCAGTGTTGGAGCTCAACGAAAAGGTCAACCGTTTTTGGGAAATTGAGATAAAGGCGCAAAACTTGGCGGGAGAACCAATTGAAATGGTGGCTGACGGGCGGCGGGCTGTTATTTTGCAGCATGAAATAGACCACTTAGATGGCATTTTATTCATTGACCACTTAAGCCGCTTAAAGCGTGACATTTATGTGCGCAAACTGCGCAAGCTCATTAAAGAGGGGATAGATGAGTAAAGAATCGAGTAAGCTTGTAAATAGCGCCGAACCTTGGCGCATTGTTTTCTTTGGGAGCGACAATTTTTCCTGCCCGGGCTTGGAAGCTTTAAATAAAGGGCCGGATCAAGTGGTTCTAGTCGTCACCCCACCGCCTAAGCCGGCCGGGCGCGGGCGCAAGCTGACTCCCACCTTGGTGGCGAAAATGGCCAATGATTTAGGCTTGCCTCTTTTGGAGACGAAATCGGTGCGTGATGAAGAAACTTTGGCCGCAATTTCTGCTATTCAGCCGGATTTGCTGGTGGTTTCTGCCTTTGGTGGTTTCCTGCCAGAGGAGTTGTTGACTTTAGGCAAGTTCCCGCCCTTGAACGTCCACCCGTCACTACTTCCTCGTCACCGCGGGCCTGCACCCATCAATTGGGCTCTCATCCAAGGGGACGAGTGTTTGGGCGTTTCGATTATTTTTCTGGAAAAGGAAATGGATGCTGGCCCGATTTTACGGCAATGCAAAATTCCTTCGAGTGCGGAAAGTGCTGCCATTTGGGAAGAGCGCCTGGCTTTGCTTGGGGCCGAAGAGCTTTTGGTGGCTGTTTCCGAGCTCAAAGAGGCAAGGGCTACGATTACTCCTCAAGATCACGCTCAAGCCACGGTCAATCCTCTTTTAACAAAAGCCGATGGGCACATTGATTGGCACCGACCGGCCACAGAAATCCGTGGGCTCATCAATGGTGTAGACCCCTGGCCGGGAGCCCAAACCCTTTTGCAAGGTAAGAACCTGAAAGTATTTGGGGCGGAAGTTTCAGCCACTGAAACAGACCAAGAGCCCGGTAAATGCCTGGGTTTAGATGAGCAAAACAGGCTTTTAGTGGCCACAGGTTTGGGAGTTTTGGCCTTGAAAGAGCTTTTACCCGAAGGGAAGAAGCGCTTGGCCGCCGCCGATTTTTGGCGCGGTTATCGGCCGGAATGTTTGGGGAAATGCTGATTTATTAGCGTTTCCTTAGAAAACACGGGAGGCAGGTTTTGCGCCGACGAAATTGGCGTAAGCGAGCGAAAAATCGCACTTTCGCGAACGATCCAGCAAAAGCTTTTGATGTAATTACAAAAACTTTTGCAATTAGACACTAAGGACAATAAAGTGAACAGACCTCCTCGCAATAAAAGGCCCTCCCGTTCGGGCCCCTCTTTGCGCCAGCAGAAAAAAGCCGCCATCTCTCCTTTGGAATTGACCGACCAACCTCGTTTGGCTGTTTTCAAAATTTTGAAAGAAATTGAGGAGGGCCGGGCCTTCAAAGAAGCCCTCGACTACCATGGTCGCCTTTTGGCTCCACGTGATTTGGGGCTGACCACTGCGCTGGTTTATGAAATAATTCGTCATCAATCTTATTTGAACTGGCTAATGAAATCCCGCCTCACCGCCGGGCGGGCCAGCTCAGATTTAGTTTTGCTTCTGCAAATTGGCCTGGCCCAGCTTTTATATTTCGACCGTTTGGGGGAACACGCCATCGTCTCTGAAGCCGTGCGCTTGACCAAAGTTATTTCGCCCAGCCATGCCGGCCTTGTCAACGGGCTTCTGCGCGAACTAATAAGAGAGAGAGAAGCGGGGCGACTGGACTGGCCCCCCAAAGTTCCGGCCGGTGACGACATTGCCGCCAATCTGGCCACTACTTACAGCTATCCCAAGTGGCTTGTTCAAAAACTTTTGGGAAATTTGGGGGCAGAAGAAACCAGAGAACTCCTCAAGGCTGGAAACGAACCACCGCCGCCAACTTTGCGCGTGAATCCCACCATGACAAGCCGAGAGCTGCTCCAAGAGCGGCTCCCTTTCCCAACTGTCCCCACTGTCTTTTCGCCGTGGGGCCTCAAGTTGACCGAGTTCCAGGGCCGACCGGAACTCATGCCGGGCTTTGCCGAAGGGCATTTTGCCATTCAAGATGAGGCCTCGCAATTGGTGGGGCTTTTGGCTGAGGGCATCGCTGAAGATGCTAAAATTTTAGATCTCTGTGCCGGTTTGGGGGGGAAGGCTCTTCATTTGGCGGCTTTAAAGCCTAAGGCCACTGTTTTCGCCCTTGATAAAGATGCTTATAAATTGGAAATGCTGGAAACGGAAGCTCGCCGTTTGGGCCTTGACAATATTTTTGTCAAAACCAGAGACCTTTTAAATAGTGACCCCTTGCCCCGAGAGTTTGACTTGGTGCTCCTTGACGCTCCCTGTAGCGGTTTGGGCGTCATTCGCCGTCGCCCTGATTTGAAGTGGCAAAAGAGCCCTGACGATATTTCTCGTTTGGCGTCTTTACAAAAAGAGATGCTGGCTCAAGGAGCTTTAGCTGTCAAGCCCGGTGGACGTCTTCTTTACGGAGTCTGTAGCTTCACCAACGAAGAAGGCCCCGAGGTGGTGGAAGATTTCCTGGCTCAACACTCTGATTTCTGCCCGACCCCACCGGAGGACTGGCCTTTGGAACTTCGGGCTTTCCTTTCTCCCGCTTCCACCTTAACTCTCTGGCCCCACCGTCAGGCCGTGGCCTCCATCGATGGTTTCTTCTGGGCTTCATTCCGGGCCGGCCGGCAGGGCCGGCAGCCAACTCCGGCGTCGCTTCGCTCGCTTTGAATAGAACAAGTAGCTTTTGTTTCCGAGTAGAGGCTAAGGCGTTTTCACTTTTACCCCGGCAGGGCCGACGCCCAACTCCGCCGCCGCTTTGCTTGCTTTGAATAG
>CAYJAF010000079.1:0-5205 GCA_964368195.1 uncultured Thermodesulfobacteriota bacterium | reverse complement strand
ACAAGTAGCTTTTGTTTCCGAGTAGAGGCTAAGGCGTTTTCGCTCTTACCCCGGCAGGGCCGACGCCCAACTCCGCCGCCGCTTTGCTTGCTTTGAATAGAACAAGTAGCTTTTGTTTCCGAGTAGAGGCTAAGGCGTTTTCGCTCTTACCCCGGCTCCTACGGAGTAACTTTCTCCGCAATTGACACTATTAGCCCTACAACTCGCTAACGCTCAAACAGTAGGGCTAATAGTTTTCAATTTCGGAGAAAGTTCTCCTCCGTCGCCTAGTTTGTTTAGGCTGAGTAGTGTTTGCTGTGTTTTTAGGCCCCCTTTTATAAAGCGCCCCCAAGGTGAGCGGTGAAAGGCAATTAATCAGCGTCTCCTCAGCTCTGTTCCAAAAACAAAGAGGCATTTAAAAGCGTCCAAAGTAACATCATGTGGTTGGCCTCCCCTGTTTCGTGTTCCCGAAAAATGTTTTCCACTGCCCCTTTCTTTAGCCAAGCACGGCGAGCTAAGGGGCCGTCTTTAAGGAGCTCTAGAGTTAGAGTGCGAACTTTGGGGCTGCGAAACCATTGATGGATAGGGGCATTAAAGCCAACTTTTTTCGTGTTGGTGCGCAGGCTTTCCGGCAAAATGCCTTTTAAGGCCCGGCGTAATAAGGCTTTGGTAACTCCATTATCATATTTAACCGTGCCCGGCAAGGCGAGGGCCAATTTGAAAAGCGGCGGAGAAATGAACGGAGAAACCCCGCGCAGTCCCAAAACTTGATTGGCCATAAACAGGCCCCAAAGAGTGGGTGGAGTTGTTTCGTAAAAAATCTCTTGATAGAGACGGTTAGAGAGGAAACTTTCGTAAGGGCGCACCATGGGTGGATTTTCCGAGCCGAAACTCTCTAGCCATTCGGGGTTAAAAAAGCGCCAGTTGTTTTGGTAAACTTGCCGGTCAACAGCCATTTCGCCTGTTTGAAAATTAATATTTCGGGCCCAAAAATCTTTTAAAACTGCAGGGTTTTTCTTAAAGACCGGGTGGTCGTGCAGGTGGCTCCAGCCCTTTACTTCTGAAGCCAGCCGCCCTTGATTGCCGCTCTTTTCTAAATCGGCAAAAAAGTAAAAGAAATGGACAAACTCCCCGGCTAAGCTCTCATCTCCACCAAGGCCGGTGAAGATCTCCGAAAAATCTGTCAGCTGGCGAGCCATTAAATAATAGCTGAGCCAGGTCACTGTCACAATGGGGCTTTTACTAAGACTGATGAGGTTTTTTGTCTCAGCCACTAAATCCGGCTCTTCCAGCAAGAGATGCGTCCAACGCCAGTTACGCCCTTCAGTCAATAAAGCTACCCCTTGGCTCTCATCGTATTCATCCACACCAGCCCCTTGGTAACCAACTGAAAACACGTCAATATCACCTAAAGTCTCAGCGGCTAGGGAGGCTATTGTGCTACTGTCTAGCCCGGAGGAAATTGTAAAAGCTGGGCGTTTGGCGAAGCGCAAACGTTTTTTTAAGCTGTCTTTCAAGATTGCAAAGTAAGCTTCTGTTGCTTCTTGGGGCCCTAAAGATGCCAATGAGCTATTCAATGAGTTAGCCGGGCTCAAATCGAGCCAGCGGTGTTCAGAGTGACCTTGGGCTGTGATGTCTACCCAAGAGCCGGCCGGGACTTGGAAGACTCCTTTATGAAAAGTGCGGGCTGGGTTTCGGAAAATATAGCGATAATGGGTGGCCAGATAATCAAACAAAGTGTCTTCTGCCGCTTCATGCTTTGTCAGTTGCGCTAAAATCCCTTGGTAGGTAAAGCTCCAGATGAAGCCATCTAAAGTGGGAGCATAATAGAGCGGAGTCGCCCCGAAATCACGGAGTAAGCGCCAGCTTTGGCGGCTTGGATCGTAAGCCACTAAAGCTAGGTCGGCCTCTTTGCTGTTCAAAAGCTCAGGACGTTGGCAAATGGCGGCGGCGGCATCTTGTTCCGACTCGCCGGGAGCTAAATCATAAATTCGGCCTTGATAATAAATTTGGGGAGATTCGGGGGCTTGGTGGAAATATTCGCGCTTTGAAATCATGGTCATTCTTTCTGAAATGAGGCTTTTATTAAAGCTGAAAAGAGCTTGGTTCATTCCTTTGCTATATGGACAGGACTAGCCAAATGGAACTAGCAAAGAATGAGCCAATTTTAGATGGCATCGTAAACTTAATAGGCGAATGATAATTGTTTGAGTGGCAAGTTCTCTAAAGATTTACGGGCCAAAAAACTATAAGTATTGCCCGGGAAGGGCGGTGAAAGAGATGTGTCTTGCGGGCACCAAATTTTTTTGAAAATTTGCGGCAAAGCTTGAGCAAATTTAGCTACGCTCCCGTAAGGAGTGCCGAAGTAAGGGTGCCATGTTCGGCAAATTTCAAAGCCGGAGCTTTCCAAAAATTTATAAATCACATTCGGGGGCAAATATATTTGATGTAAAGGGTGCCAAAGACGAAAGCGGGGGCCGTAGAGCCTTGCCATGGGGCTATGGGGATTGATGAGGCCACTTATGAGCAAAAAAGCTCCCGGTTTGAGCCAAAGGAGAGCTCGGGCTAAAAAACGGCCCGGATCTAAAATGTGGTCTAAGCTTTGATTCATGATTAAAGCCGACAAATGCCCAGGGGGAAAATCAAGCTCTTCGGCCCAAGTTTGGTTCACATCCAAGCCTCGCCAGCGTGCCAGCTCGGCGGCTTTGGGATGCGGCTCGACGGCTAAGGCTTGGCAGTGTTTTGGCAAAAGCGAAAGCATCAAGCCGCCTCCGGCCCCCACATCAAGGAGGCGATCCTTTGGCGTAAGTTCGCGGGCGAAGCTTTGAGCGTAGCGGCTGTATTCTCCGCGGCGAGCTTCAAGGCGTGCTTGGGGATCAACTGAACGTCCGTCGGGGTCGAGGGCTGACTGCCAACGCTCCGGAGCGAGGAAAAATTGACGCACGCAGTCAAGGGGCCAAGGGGGAGCCACTTGCCAAGCTCCGCACTGATGGCAAATGCAAAGCTGGAAAGGGGTTTCGGGAAAGTTATTATCTACGGTTAAATGTTCCGCCAGCCCGTCTTCGCCACACCAGCGGCAAAGGCCAAGTTTAGGTGTATTGGGCTTGGCTGTGCTCATAATAAGCCCACCCAAGCGGCCCAATGGTGGTTGGTAGTGCGGTTGGTTTCTAAGGTGGCCTCAGGATTTAAACCGGCTTGGCGCAAATGCTTTACCAAATCTTTTGGGCCGGTCAGAACATCTTGGCCGTAACCTTGGTGGCCTGGTGGGAAAAAGTGTTGGGATATTAATAAATGACCATTGGGAGTTAAAAGCTTGGCCAGAGCTTCTAAGGTTTCCGGCAAACTTTCCAGTAAGCTCCACATGACTTGAGCTAAAATAATGAGATCAAAGCTTTTTTCTGGGAAAACCGGCTCTTTGTTTAAAGTGCGGGCATTCAAAGGACGTAAAGTCAGGCGTGGGTCATTTAAACGGGGGAGCGCTCGCTCAAGGGCCGTGGGAGAAATATCAGTAATAATGCCGGTGGCGCTAGGAGAGCTTTGCCAAATGGTTTCGGCTACAACTGAGCTGAAAAATCCAAGGCCGGCCCCTATGTCTAAAAAGTGATTTATGTTTGCGCCGCTTGTGCTTAAAAGCAAAAGGGCAGCCTGCATATCAAGGCGCAAGCCTAGCTCTTCAATGCGCCAGGGGTCGGCGCAAGCGCGATACATTTCCTCGTAATTACCGATGTGTTCTCCGTTGGCAATAAAATATTTGCGATAATCAGGCTCCACGTTAATTGCCTCCCTTTATAAAGGAAACGCTGATTAATTAGCGTTTCCTTACAAAGTAGGCAAATTTGCCTACTTTGCCGCCGCCGAAATGAGAGGGAAACCCATGGTTTCCCGTCCCGAAGGGCTCATGTGAGGCGTGCGTGCCTTACTGATTAATTCTGCTTGCAGAATTAATCAGCGTTTCCTAAAGTATAGCATATTAGAGACGGTGGGCACAATCCATTGCTCAGAAGGGGCACGGAAATGAATTTTCAAAAAACCCTCGGGGGAGGTTTGTGAAAGGCGAATGTTTTGGCCTCAGCCCCAGTGTAATTTCTGGCGCAAAATATCAATAAAGTTACGCATGGGGTTGACCATTAAGTTAATGTCGGTGGAGTGCTTCTGCACAATAATGCCATCACCCGGCAGTAAAGGAAAACTTAGCTGGCCATCAGCTGTGAGGTGTAAATCGCTGTTATGGCTATCGATAGTAATTTCAACCGGCAAATCGGCCGGCAAGACCACCGGGCGGTTAGTCAGAGTAAAGGGGCAGATGGGTGTAATGATGATAGCGGGGATGGTGGGGTAGACAACTGGGCCGCCAGCTGATAAATTATAAGCTGTGCTCCCGGTGGGAGTGGCCACAATGACGCCATCAGCCCGGAAGGCCCACTGGCCGAAATCCTGTACGGAGACTTGGAAAGAGATAATACGGGAAAGGGCTCCTTTATTTAAAACAGCTTCGTTTAAAGCTAAGGTTTCGCCTACAATTCGCCCTTCGCGGTAAACAGTAATTTCTAAGGCCATACGCTTTTCAAGGCAATAGTTCCCAGCCCAAATATCATCAAGAAGTACATTTAGCTGGTTTGGTTCTGTTTCAGCTAAAAACCCCAAATGGCCTAAGTTGACGCCTAAAAGCGGAGTGCCGGCGAGCCCCCAAGCACGGGCGGCTGAAAGAAGGGTGCCGTCGCCGCCCAAAGAAATTATCAAATCAGGGTTAAAGTCTGCCGGGGGCACGGGACGGGGATTGCGTGAAGCGCATTCCAGCCAGACTTTTGCGCCCTTGTTTTCCAAGTCTTTAGCCAAGATTTGAGCAAGATTTGCCGATTTTAAATCATCTTTATAAAGAATAGTTACTTGTTGCCACAAAGTTTGCGCCTCTAGAAGAAAAAGCCCAGACAGTCACCGCAGAAGAATGTGGCAACTATTAGCAATGATTAGTTTAATGGTGGAAAAATCAAGTTAATTGATGTTATGATACCACAGTGAGTTTTAAAAGTCACCTGTAAGGGCGCACTTTCCACGTCAATCTAATTTGCTGGTTATTCGGCCTCCTACGGAGTAACTTTGCTGTAATTGAGCCTTTAAGCCCTACAACTCGCTGACGCTCAAACAGTAGGGCTTGCGGCTTCAATTCCTGCAAAGTTGCTCCGTAGGAGCCCGGGGAGCTAGTAAATTAGATTGACGTGGCGCACT
>CAYJAF010000078.1:0-9850 GCA_964368195.1 uncultured Thermodesulfobacteriota bacterium | reverse complement strand
AAAGTTGCTCCGTAGGAGCCCGGGGAGCTAGTAAATTAGATTGACGTGGCGCACTTTTCCCAAGGTGAGAGCGTCTATATTTGCTTTCGAAAGGAATCCACATGAGTAATTTAGCAAAAGCTGAAAGAGTTAGCCTGGGGTTGGCCGGGCTCCATTGTGCCGCTTGTGTCAGGCGGGTGGAAAACATTTTAGGCCAACAAAAGGGCATTTTAAAAGCTACCGTGAACCTGGCCAGCAGTAAAGCACTTATAATCTATGAGCCCGGGAGCTATGATTTTGACCTATGGGCCCAAGCCATTGGGAATGCCGGTTTTGAACTTTTAAGTGCGGCCGAAAAAAATAGCCACTTAGCTGAGCGCCGCCAAAGCGAAGATAGTGTTCTGAAAAAGCGTTTTCTTATCGCCTTGGCCTTAAGTGTGGTGGGGTGGCCGCTTTCCATGCCCGGGCTTTTGCCTTTAAATGACCATTTAGCCTCGACTCTTGCGTGGTTATTAGCCACTTTAGTGGTGCTCTTTCCGGGCCGCCAATTTTTTGTTTTGGCCTGGAAAAATTTTGGTAAAAGCGCTGATATGAATACTCTTGTAGCTTTAGGGGCCGGCACAGCTTATCTCTATTCTTCCGTTATTTATTTCAGCACCCTTTGGGCCCCCGCAAAAGATGCCCATGCCCCCCACCTCTATTTAGACAGCCTCTTTATGATTATCACCCTCATTTTGTTAGGGCGTCTCTTGGAAGGGCGAGCCCGTCACCGAGCTTCAGGAGCTTTGGAGAAACTTTTATCTTTAGCTCCCAAAGAGACCATGCTGGTTGCTGCTGACGGCACCATGCGGGCTATCCCGGTGGAGATGATTGTGCCGGGTGACATTTTGCTGGCCCGCCCCAGCGAAACCCTTGTGGTGGATGGCTTTATTTTGGAACACCCTGCCAGCTTAAACGAATCGCTCTTGACCGGTGAAGCCCTTCCGGTAGAAAAAGAAGTGGGAGCCCAAGTCTTTGGCGGCACCCAAAACGTAGGCGGCCCCTTACTCTATGAGGCAACCGGAACCGGAGAAACTTCGGCTCTGGGGCGCATCATCAATTTGGTGGAAGAGGCCCAAGGCTCCAAGCCTCCGATTCAGGAGCTGGCCGACCGGGTGGTAACTTATTTCGTCCCGGTAGTTTTGCTCATTGGCCTGGTCACCTTGGTGGGCTGGCTCTTACTCGGAGCCGGAAGCTCGGAAGCCATCACCAGATTAGTGGCCGTTTTAGTTGTTGCCTGCCCTTGCGCCATGGGTTTGGCTACTCCCACCGCGGTGATGGTTGGCGCAGGCCGAGGCGCTGATTTGGGCCTGTGGTTTAAAGATGCCAAAAGTTTGGAAATGGCTGCCAAAATCACCCATCTGGCCTTAGACAAAACAGGCACTATCACCCAAGGTCACCCTCAGTTGACAACTCTGCTCCCCTTGGCTGATTTGAGCCGAGATGAACTCTTGCGGCGCGCCGCTCAATTGGAACGCTCCTCTGAGCACCCATTGGCCCAAGCGGTTGTCCATGCTTATGAGTTGGCCCAAAGCCCTCAAACCTTGGCTTGGCCGGAAGATTTTAAAGTATTGACCGGCTTCGGTGTCCAGGGGCAAATGGACGGAAGCACTTGGCTCTTGGGACGCCCCTCGCTTTTGGCTGAAAAAGGATTTGATCTCACCTCCGCCCATGGGCACTTGGAGGCTTTAGCGCAAAAAGGGGAGACTCCGGCCCTTTTAGGCTACATCGCAGGCGAGAAGCAAGTTGTTGTAGGTGTCTTAGGTTGGTCTGACCTCATTAAGCCGGAATCTAAAGAGGCTTTAGCTCGCCTCAAGGAGATGAAGATCGAAACCATGATGCTCACCGGAGATTCAAAAGCAGCAGCTGAGCATTTGGCTAATGATTTGAACTTAAATTATCAAGCGGAGTTGAAACCTGAGGATAAGCTCCAAAATATTAATGCTTTAAAGGGGCCGGGACGAACAGTTGCCATGGTGGGGGACGGCCTTAACGATGCTCCGGCTCTGGCCACTGCCGATTTAGGCATTGCCATGGGGGCTGGAGCAGAAGTCACTTTAGAAGCCGCCGGCTTAACTCTTTTAACAAATAATTTGAATAAATTGCCGGAAGCCATCGGTCTGGGCCGGGCCACTATGCGCGCCATTAAGCAAAACCTTTTTTGGGCTTTCTTTTATAATATTTTAACGATTCCTCTTGCCGCTGGGCTCTATGATCCTTGGGGCTTGACCATGAGCCCCAGCTTATGTGCCGGGGTCATGGCTTTAAGTTCTCTTTCAGTGGTGAGTAATTCACTGCGTTTAAAGTATTTCAATTCCAGACCTTAAGTCAAGTTAAGCTGGTTTATGTTCGCCATCAAGATTTGGCTTGGCAATAAAAATGTGTTTAAAGCAATATAAACTTGACATCATGCCGGCAAATGCTATACTGTCTTTAAAGTTCATCTCTTGGTGAGACAAGCTAAACAGAGCCTGAACTTTAAAGGCCAAGCATTGGTGGCGCATATCTTTTGAGTGCAAGTGAGCTCTCCTCAAGGCTTCCATTGCTTATGGCCTAAATAACCGGCTTTTAAGGAAAGGTTAATAAATCAACGTTTCCTTAAATATCCGCATAATATATAGGAGGCTTAAAGGTATGGACAGCAAAAAACCCAACCCAACCGGCTTTTATGGTAACCAATATGTTGATAGTGATGGCAAACATCGCCCCAGGCCATATATCAACATACAACAACCTAAATCCAGCTCCATGAGTGATGAAAGCATGGTGGCTGCTAAGGCGAAAGAGTCTTCAACTCAGCGATAAAACACGCAATCACTACTTGCAAAAATCCCCGAAGAAACTCTTCGGGGATTTTTTTGAGCTAAAAAATCTATTTCTGAATTTTTGGGAAAAAACTATTTTGACTTTATACCACGTCAATTTAATTTGATGAAATATCATGAGCTTTGTGGCGCCGTAGGAAAACTTTTCAAAACTTGACTGCGAAATTTAAGCCCTATTGTTTGAGCTTTAGCGAGTTTTAGGGCTTAAACCAGCAGGCAAGAGATGAAAAGTTCTTCCGTAGGAGCCTAGAAAATTTTAAATTAGATTAACGTGGACTTTATACAGGTGGTGCTTGCGTCATAAAATGTAAGCCTTGAGGGCTCGGTTCACTTCGCACTACCACCTGTATAAGTTTTCTCCCAATGATTTAGCGGTATTTCGGGCCGAGCTTTGCCTCTTGGACAATGCGGGGCACCATGTGTTCCCACTCAATGGGCATGAGGTGGATACCGGCCACACCGGGCATGCTTTTCATTTCTTCAACTTGCTCGTAGGCAATTTTCAGGCCTTCTTCAATTTGGTTTTCTTTAGCAACGCCTTTCATGCGTTCGATGAGTTCATCGGGCACGGTGATGCCGGGCACGCTATTTTTCATGTATTTAGCCATGCCCAAGGATTTCAGCGGAGTAATGCCGGCTAAGAAGTAGCATTTTTCCGTCAAACCCATGTCAACGGCCCGAGCCATGAACTTTTTGAAGCGGGGAATGTCGTAAATACATTGGCTTTGCATGAAGTCGGCCCCGGCCTCCACTTTTTTGGCGGCCCGCAAAACGCGATAATCTTCCGGGTCGGCAAAGGGGTTGTAGGCGGCGCCGATGAAGATTTTGGGATATTCGTCTTCTTTCAGCTCTTGGCCGGAGAGAAGGCGGCGTTCGTCACGCATCATTTTAACGATCTTGATGAGGTTGACGGAGTCAACGTCGAAGACGTTTTTAGATTGGGGGTGGTCGCCGAATTTTTGATGGTCACCGGAGAGCACCAAAAGGTTATTAACGCCCAAGGCCGCTGCACCTAAAATATCAGATTGCATGGCGATGCGGTTACGGTCGCGGCAAACCATTTGCATGTTGGCTTCAACACCGGCCTTTTGGGCAATGAGGGAAGCGGCCATGGAGGACATGCGCACCACCGCCGTTTGGTTATCGGTGATGTTGGCTGAATCCACATGCCCTGCCAAGTGTTTGGCTTTTTCTTCCACTTCATGGCCGCCCGCGCTACGGGGAGGGCCGAGTTCACCGGTGCAGGCAAATTGTCCGGCGGCCAAAACTTTTTCCAGATTACTGTTTGTTTTAATTTCGCGGCTCATTTTAACAAGTCCTCCCGCACAACTTTTCTAGGCCCACCATCGCGAGCGGTAGTCCAATCTTTTATTGGTTGAACCGGGGCGAAGCTTGTTTCCGCTTTGCCGGTATCCATCATTTTGGTGGCAATAAGGTGCCAGATGCAATCGACTTCGTTTGAAATTTCGCAAACGCCGTCAGCTGAGCCGCCGCAGGGGCCGTTTTGCAAGCTTTTAGCGCAACGGGCAATGGGGCACATACCGCCGAAATTGTGAATGACACAATTACCGCAACCTTGGCAACGTTCTGTCCAAACGCCGTGTTGAAGCGCACCGCCCATGAAAAGTGTGTTCAGGGACGGAAAGACGTTTTGTTCCGGATAGCGGGCAGTGATAAATTGCGGGCCCACCGAGCAAGCCATGGACAAGATGGCGTCGTAGTTACGGCCCACTAATTCCACAAGCTCTTCAATGTATTCAGGGTCGCATTGACGCTCTAAAGTGTGCTCATCAACTTGGACGTCGCGTCCTTCTTTTTCGCAATCAAGGCGCAACAGCGAGGCTAAAATACCCACTTCTTTTGTTCCACCGGCGTTACAAACGGTCACACAGCCCCGGCACCCGACCACGAGGACTTTTTTGGCGTCGGCGATGAAGCTTTTAAGTTCATCAATTGGTTTACGTTCTGCAATTATCATCGGTTCTTAACCTTTCGATAGCTTTTAGCTTAATTAGGCAGCTTGGTTCTTTTTCTTGAAGGGGCTGGGGCCCATTTCTTTTATTAACTCGGTGAATTCACCGGCGATTTCAACAAAACGGGGGCCTTGGGAAGCCGATAAGTTATACATTCTCAGCCTTTCTTCTTCAACCCCCAAAGAGGCCAGCTCTTTACGAAGGTATTTCACCCGTTGTTTAGCTCTGATGTTACCATCTAAAAAGTGGCAAGTGCCTTCGAGACACCCGGCCACATAGACGCCGTCGGCGCCGCCTTCAAAGGCTTTCAGAGCAAAAAGCATGTCAAAGCGCCCTGTGCAAGGAATCAGCACAATCTCAACGTTTGTTGGGTATTGCAAGCGCATAGACCCGGCCATGTCGGCGGCACTATAGGCGCAATACTGACAACAAAAGGCAATAATACGCGGTTCAAAATCACTCATACTCGACCTTCCCTATTTATGGGGTAGAGCACTCTACCCCGGGCTTTAGTTGCAAGTGGCCTTATTGGTTGGCCGAAGCTTTCTCAGATCCCTCGGCCATGGCCGTGATTTTGGCAATCATTTGGGAATCAGTGTAGAATTGAAGCTTAATAGCTTTGCCTGGGCATTCCGAGACGCAAATGCCGCAACCTTGACAAATGGCCGGTTCCATAAAGGCATTGCCGCGTAAGGCGGGGTCTTCTTGGTTCGTGACGATTTTCGGCACACTAACCGGGCAGGCCCGCACACATGTGCAGCAAACGGCGCATTTTGAAGGCTCAACCACGGCCACAATCCCGCCCACGTGGATGGAATCTTGGGCCAAGGTTCCGGCAGCACGGGCGCCGGTGGCTTTGGCTTGGGTGATGCTTTCTTCCACCGGTTTGGGATAGTGGGCCAGACCGGCCAAGTATTGACCATGGGTGGCCAAGTCAACGGGCATCAACTTCATGTGGGCTTCTAACAAGAAGCCTTCGGCGGTCAATTGACCTTTGAAGATTTCCACTAAATCCCGCATGGGGGTGGGGTCGATGCCGGAGGCCAAGGTTAAGAGGTCGGCGTCGATTTGCAAAGGACGTTTCAAGACGTGGTCTTCCACGGTGATGCGCACTTTGCCGTCGGGGGCTGTTTCCACTTGGGGTTTGGCTTCCACATCATAGCGGATAAAGCGGACGCCCTTCGAGCGAGCTTCTTGATACAACTCTTCACGGAAGCCGTAAGAACGGACGTCACGATAGAGAATGTAGATGACAGCATCGGGGTTCCGATCTAAAATCATCAAAGCGTTTTCAATGGAGTGGGTACAGCAGACCTTGGAACAGTAAGGCCGGTCGGGTTCCCGAGATTCCACGCACTGGACAAAGGCGAAAGTTTTCGGCCCGCCTAAAAGCGAGGAATCGTTGGCCGCGAGTTTGGCGTCCATATCTAAGGCTAAGAGCACTCGGTCGTTTTCGCCATACAAATAGCTGTTGGGTTCGTGGGCGTGCCCGCCAGCGCAGAGAATGGTGGCGCCGTGTTGAATGACTTTTTCGCCGTCAGGGCCTTCAACCGTTGTTTCAAAGTTACCTAAGAAACCACCGGAATATTTAGGCCGTGAGTTCATATAAAGGCTAATTTTATCATGCTTTTGAGCCCGTTCGATGAGCTCGGCTAAATAACCTTTGAGGTCTTTTTTCCGGGCACAAAGTTTGTGGGCATTGCCACCGAGCTGATCGGTTTTTTCAATCAAATGAACCGGGAAACCGGCGTCAGCTAAAGAGAGAGCCGCATTCAAACCGGCCACGCCGCCACCAACAACCAAAGCTTCATGAACCAAGCCCATTTGGGTTTGATACATGGGCTCAAGTAAGGCGGCTTTGGCCACTGCCCCTCTTAAGAGGTCTTTGGCTTTTTTAGTGGCTTTGTCCGGCTCTTGTTGGTGAACCCAAGAGTCGTGGTCGCGAATGTTGGCCATTTCAAAGAGGTATTTATTTAGCCCCGCTTGAGCCAAAGTTTCTCGGAACATGGGCTCATGAGTCCGGGGGGAGCAAGAGGCCACTACCACCCGGTTGAGGTTGTTTTCAATGATACACTCTTTGATTTTGCCTTGGCTGTCTTGCGAACAAGTGAAGAGGTAGCGCTCGGCCACTTCCACAAAAGGCAACGAAGCGGCGTATTCACGCACGGCTTCCACGTCAACAATCGAGGCAATGTTAATACCGCAATGGCAGACAAAAACACCAATGCGCGGCACTTCCCCCGTAATATCCCTTTCGTCAGGATATTCAACCGTTTTCGTTTCAGTGAAGCGAGCTTCGGCAATTTCTTGCCCGGCGGCTTCAGCGGCGGCCGAGGCCTCCATAACGGTGTAGGGAATATCTTTCGGTTCGTTCACCGCACCGCAAGCGTGAATGCCGGGGCGGGAGGTGCTCACCGGGGTGAAAGCTCCGGTGGTGACAAAGCCGTCGCTGTTGAGTTTAACGCCGATGTTGGCGGCCAACTCTTCCAAGGTGGCACTGGGAGTCAGGCCCACCGAGAGAACAACCATATCGAAGAACTCGCGTTGGCGGTTGCCTTCATCGTCAATGTAGTCTAAGGCCACATCACCATTTACTTGCGGAGTGATGGTGTGGACGCGGCTACGGACGAAGTTGACTCCGGCTGTTTTGGCGCGTTCATAATACTTTTCGAAATCTTTGCCGTAAGTTCTGATGTCCATATAGAAAATGGAGGCATCTAAGTTCCCACCGGCGTGTTCTTTGGCGATGACAGCCTCTTTAATGGCATACATACAGCAGACGGCCGAGCAGTAACGGTTATCGCAACGGTTGATGTCGCGGGAACCAACGCACTGGAGCCAGGCGATCCGTTCGGGTTCTTTGTGGTCGCTGGGGCGAACCATGTGGCCTTGGAAGGGGCCGGAAGCCGAGAGAATCCGTTCGAACTCCATGGAAGTCAAAACGTTGGGCCATTGGCTATAGCGGTAGGTCTCACTGCTTGAGGGGTTGAAGGGATCAAAACCCGTGGCCATAACGAGAGCCCCGGCGTCCAATTCGATGATTTCATCTTCTTGGGCGTGGGAATCTAAGGTCAAGGCGCCGGGCAAGCAAGCCTTAACACAGCGATAACATTGGCAGCAAGCGCCGCAAGAAATACAGCGGTTAGATTCGGCAATACAGGTCTCTTCGGAATAGCCGAGTTCGAATTCAGCGAAATCTTTCACCCGCTCTTCAGCCGGGCGAGTGGGCATGGTGGCCCGAGGACGCTTGGGTTCGTGCAGAGGCACATCACGATAAGTTTCCTTGCCGGTGAAAACCATTGGTTTCCGTCCTTCGGCCATGTCTTGGCCTTTGAAAAGGCGGTCGATGGAGATAGCCACTTCTTTGGCCGCCCCAATGGCGTTAATGGCAATGTTGGCCCCGGTTTTGACGTCGCCACCGGCAAAGACGCCCGGACGGCTTGTTTCAAAGGTGATGGGGTCAGCCACAATGGAATCGGCCCGGCCAAATTCCAAGCCCGAACCTTCTTTAAAAGCTTCGGTGGAGGGCAATTGGCCCAAAGAACGAATGATGATGTCATATTCTTCCGTCAACATATCCCCGGAAGGGTCTTCCAAGAAGTTGCGAGGATCTTTGTTATTCACCATCAAAGCCATTTTAATTTTAATGCCGGTGGAGGTTTCTTCAAAACCTTTGGGAGTGCGTAAGGTGACCATGCGCACGCCTTCTTCTTCGGCTTCGTGAACTTCCCAGGCCCAAGCAGGCATAATGTCGCGACATTCACGGCAAGCCGCCGTAACTGATTTGGCTCCGCAACGCACAGCTGAACGGGCCACGTCCATGGCCACGTTACCGCCGCCGAGAACTAAAACACGTTTGCCTGTCAAATCGGGCTTTTCACCAATGTTGACGTCGTTGAGGAATTTACCGCAAGGGATAATTTTGGCTGAATCTTCACCGGGGAGCCCCAAGCTGAAATCGCGCCCGGCGCCGGTGGCCAGAAAGACGGCTTTGAAGCCTTGGGCAAAGAGATCGTCAATGGTAATATCTTTGCCGAGCTTGGTATTATATTTGATGTCAGCCCCGGAAAACTCGAGAATGAAATTTACTTCAGCTTCAATTACTTCAGGGGGGAGGCGATAATCGGGAATGCCCAGACGCATGGCCCCACCGGCCACGGAAGAAGCTTCAAAAATAGTGGATTTAATGCCGCGACGAGCTAAGTGGTAAGCCGCAGCTAAACCGCCGGGGCCGGCCCCGATGATGGCTACGCGGCCTTCTTGCTCTTCGTCTTTGACAAAGGTTTCCCCGGCTGTTTTCATGTCAGCGTTATCAGCCACAAAGCGTTTGATGTCTTTGATGGCCAAAGGAGCTTCCATCTGTTGACGGCGACATTCCGTCTCGCACGGGTGAGCACAAACCCGGCCCAAAGATCCCGGCATGGGCAAGGCATCCATAATAACTTCCAGCGCCTCTTGGTAGCGTCCTTTACCGGCCAAAGTCACGTAGCCGTGGGCATTAACGTGAGCCGGGCAAGTCAAAACGCAAGGGCTTACCCCCTCTTTGGTCAAAGAGTAAGAGTTGGGGTAGGCTTGGGCGTACGACTTAAAGGTAGCTGTGCGTGTGTTGAGCCCTTGGTTGAATTCGCTGGGCAAATCCACCGGACAGGCTTTAGCGCAATCGCCGCAAGCTGTACACTTGGCACTGTCAATGAAACGCGGACGTTTTTTAATTTTAACTTTGAAGTTACCCGGCTCTCCGTTTACTTCCATGACTTCGGAGTTGTTAAGCACATTAATATTAATATGCCCGCCGACGTCATTTAATTTAGGAGAAATGATACACATAGCACAATCGTTAGTCGGGAAGACTTTGTCTAACTGCGCCATGCGGCCACCAATCGCCGGATTTTTTTCCACTAAATGGACATAAAAGCCCATTTCGGCCAGGTCAAGGGCAGACTGCATCCCGGCGATGCCGCCCCCTACAACCACTACTGCGCCGCTTTTTTTGGAATCATTGGCCATGAGTGCTCACCTTTTCTATCGCTATTT
>CAYJAF010000077.1:0-9904 GCA_964368195.1 uncultured Thermodesulfobacteriota bacterium | reverse complement strand
GGGCTTGGGATTTTTACAAGTAAAAATCTCAAGCCCGCACGCCAGAAATGTTCTTTTGAATTGGTGTTTAGTGAAGAAACTCTTTGTTTGAAAAAAAATTTCCAATAAATTCTACAAGATGAATCCAATATTAATTGTTTAAATAGACAATTGTAATGTTTGCTAAATTAGGTCTTTAATAATATGCCGTCCAATATGCCCAATTATTATGCCCGCTTAGGTGTTTCTGAAACAGCGACTCCTGAAGAGTTGCGCCGAGCATATTTGGCTTTGGCCGTTAAATTTCACCCCGACCGCAACCCCGGCGATGAAAGTGCCGAGGAGCGTTTTAAAGATATTAGCCAGGCTTACGCCATTTTGAGCGATGCAACAGCCCGAGCTAAATATGACCGCCTGCGTCCAAAGAGCCCCAAGCAAGGGGGCCGCCCGCAAAGTAAAGCGCAAACAACAACTTCGAAACCTTCTTCCACACAGCAAAAACAGAGCTCCTCTGATGGGCGCACCTCTGCGTCTGCTGGCGGGAATGCTTCGGCCGGGAACACGACGGGCGGCACTTCAGCTAATTCTTCCGCCAAATCCGCAGGCGGCCAATCTACGCAAGGGGCGCAATCAAAAAGTAGTGAAGGAAGCGGTGCGGCGAGGGCTTCTAAAGCGCAAGGTGGAGGGAGGCCGGGGCCGGGGGCAACGGGGCAAACAACTGCGGAACAAAAAGCTAAAACGCAAGAACACCACGGTGGTTTTCAAGCCGGGTCGTCTGGTAAAGCTCAAGAGCAACCAAACTATGGCCAGGGAAATTACGAACAAAAGGGCGCAGCCGAGCCTGATTTCGAAGAGCATTTCGACAAATTTTTCCGCACGGAAAAAGGCCAGGAAACTTTGCGTGATTTGGAAAAGGAATTGGGCCGTTTTGGGTTAAAATTTAAGCTGGATGATTTTGCCCGCTGGATGAGTGGCCAGCAGCAAAAAGAAACCCCAAAGCCTAAGGTGTCTTTTTGGGATTCTTTGCGTAAGCTATGGCCGGGAGCTGAGGCGAGGGCAAAAAAGGAACAAGCCAAATGGGATATTAATTACCAGTTGGCTTTAAGCGCAAAGCTTGCCGCCGCCGGAACTGAGGTTGAAATCAGTTATTTGCGTGATCAAGGCAATCACAAAGTCAAAATTAAAATTCCATCCGGCACAGCAGACGGGGCTATTTTGCGCCTTACTGGGCAGGGGCAGCGGCGTCCTGACGGCAGCTTTGGTGATTTACTTTTAAATATCTCTATAGGGCAACAAGCAACTTTAGCTGAGTTATGGGATAAAACTAAAAATTAATCTTTTCTTCACAGTGAAAGATATTTTTTCCTACTTGCGTTCATTCTCCTTTTAGTATAGGATGAAGCAACTTTGCCCCGGAAATGCTTCCTTCCTTTTTTAGCTGGGGCAAAAAAGATTCAACTGCTCTGTCATATTTTATCTTCCTTGTTTCCCTTGCGTAGGAAAGAAAAACCAATGGTTCAGCGCCTTTTAATTAATCCTCACACGGCCACTTTTGACGATTTGGCACCCGCCGCTCGGGTGCTTCTTGACGGTGGAGTCATTGCCGGCCCCACAGGTACTTTTTATGCGCTCATCAGTTTAGTTGATAACGCCACCGCTTTGGAAAGAGTCATGGTTCTCAAAGGGGCTGAGGAACGCCAAAAAAAACCGTTTTTAATTCTTATTGATCAAATCCCTCGCGCTCGATGTTATGCTCGCGAAGTGCCGGAAGAAGCCAGAGGCTTAATGGAGGCCTTTTGGCCGGGCCCCCTTACTTTGCTTTTTCTGGGCTTTAAAGATCTGCATCCAAGTGTGGTTGGCCCGGCTAAAACAGTGGGCTTGAGAGTTGATGACCTTTTGGCGACACGCCTTTTAGTGCGTATGCTCGACCGCGGCTTAACCGGCACCAGTGCGAACCCCGCAGGGGCTCCCCCGGCTTCTACCGCCGATGAAGTTGCCGAATATTTTGGTGACAGCATCGACCTTTTACTCGATGGCGGCCCCACTTCTGCCCTTCTTCCTTCAACGATCATCGATGTCAGTTTAGGGGCTCCCCGTCTCATTCGTGATGGTGGCCTCCCACTGGCTCAGTTGACTGGCGCTTGTCCGATTTTACGCATTTAATAAAATGATTTCAGTTTGCTTGCCTTACTAATTCGTTGATGCTGAAAAAACTCCTTTTTAGTCGTTTTTCAGCGAGGCACGCATGCTATCGCACCCTTTTGCGTTCGCAAAAGACGCCGGAAGTAAATTCCGGCTGGTGCTTTGCCGGCGGGCGCCTGCCAGGACGGCAGTCGCCTTAGCCGCCGCTACCGACATTTTAGCGGGAAAAATATACTGTGTTTTGCTAAAAAGGGCGTAATTCCCTTGCATATTTTTTATTTGATTTTTCGCTGTTTCATCAGTCATTACTAGTTGTTATTACTTTTTTCAGCGGCGACTAATTCAATTGAATGAAGTGTTGCCAAAACACTACACCTTTTGCGGTCAATAGGCTACACATGAGGGTTTTGGATTGAGGGGCAAAATAATGCCATGTTGTAACTTATTGATTTTAAACTATTTTTTGCCAATCATGATGTTGGCGGGCGCTGGCGTGAAATTTGCATAAAAGAGCATTGGCTCACTTGAAACTTTAATATGGGCCATTTCTGAAAGAATGTGAAAAATGCAAAAAACTATTTGCCAAAATATAACTGCCCAAGGCATTGGCCTCCACAGCGGTCGTGAAGTTTCGGTTGTTTTAAAACCGGCCCTCCCAGGGACAGGCATCAAGTTCCAACGCTCAGACTTGGCCTACCCGCCTTTGGCTGCCACCACCGCAAACATTTCAAGCACTCCTTTGGCCACAGCTTTGGGCCAGAAAGATTGCCCGGCCAATCGCGTTAGCACAGTTGAGCACTTAATGAGTGCCCTTGCGGCTTTGGGCATTGATAACATTTTAGTGCTGGTCAACGCCCCTGAATTGCCCATTTTTGATGGCTCAGCTTTGGAGTGGTTCCGCTTGTTAAAAAAAGCCGGCCTTGCTGAACAAAATGCGTCAAAGGAGACTTTAAGGGTTTTAGAGCCTTATAAGTTTTCCATCGGTGATAACCCTGCCAATATGCGTTCAATCGAAATGTGGCCGGCTAGCCGTTTCTCGGTTGAAGCCCACATTGATTTTGCCGGGCATATTGGTCGTCATAGTTTTAATTATGTGGGTTCAGAAGAGAGCTTTGAAAATGAAATTGCTCCGGCCCGTACTTTTTGTCGCCTTTGCGATGTGGAAATGATGCAGAGCCAGGGTTTGGCTTTGGGTGGTTCTTTGGCTAATGCTGTGGTTGTCACAGACGATGCTGTGTTGAACCCTGAGGGCTTGCGCTTCAAAAACGAGTTTGTGCGACATAAAATATTGGATTTCATTGGAGATATAGCTTTGGCAGGTCTGGCTATTCGTGGTCATTTTGTGCTTCACAAGCCTGGGCATGAGTTAACAGGTCAATTTCTCACCAAAGTTTTGGCTGAGCCTGGCCTCTTCCAGCTGGAAAAAACAGCTCGTAAAATGAAGTCATTGCCGGCTCACTCTAGGCACCATCGTCCTTTAGCTGAAGCCGTAGCACCGGCTTGGGCTTAAGAAAACGCTGATTAAGCAGTGTTTCGTTAAATAAAAAAATTTCGAAGGATACGCAGTCATCATGGACGCTCGGGAACTTTGCATTGTTGCTGTTTTAAAAGCTAAAGAAGGCCAAGGGGAGCTTATGCACTCGGCCATTGTGGATATTTTAATCAAGCCCACTCGTCTTGAGGAAGGTTGCTTGCTCTATGTTTTGCACCATGACAATAAAGATAAAGATTCCTTTGTTTTTTATGAAAAATGGGTTTCGGCAGAACACTTGCAGAAGCATTTAGAAAGCCCCCACATGAAGCAATTTCAAGATAAGGTGAAAGATATTTTAGTTTCAAGTGTGATTTACGAGCTTGCGGAATGTGATTGCTGAAATTAATGCTTGCTGAAATTACTGTTTGTATAAAAGCTCCTTCTTTTGAGGGAGCTTTTTTTGTGCTCTCAATTTAGTTTTTTTGTTTTTTGTGAACTTTCTGAAGTTTGAGTTTCACCCGGAGCAAGGGAGCTTGCCGGACGTAAGACATCATTGCCAAAGCGTTTAGTCAAGTGGTCAAGAGCTTGATTTAACTGATGAGGCTTTGTAAATGATTTTTCAGTCTCTTGGTCAAAAAGGGAAAGGGCTGGCGGCTTTGAGGGGGCTTCTTTCCCTTTGGGGGAAAGGTTGCTCAAGGTCACCCCGACTAAGCGTAAAGGAGCTAAGGTGGAGGCTTCTTTTTCGTAAATATCTATAACCAGTTGAAAAATTTCACCTCTTAAATCAGTGGGGGGATTTAAGGTTCGGGCGCGAGTTTTTGTTTTGAACTTATGGTCTCGCAATTTAAGCGTCACAGTTTTTGCTTGATAGTTTCCCATTCGCAGGCGATTCACAACCGTTACTGCTTGTGTTAAAAGGGCCGCTTTAATTTCGTCTGCTGTTTTTAAATCATGGCGGTAAGTTTCTTCTGAACCAATGGATTTGGGGGCAACTTCCGGCACAACTTCGCGGGGGTCGCATCCATTGGCTAAAAGCCATAAGTGGCCGCCGGAAAGGCCGAAGTGTTTTTCCATGAGAGCGCGGTCTGTGTTGGCTAAGTCTCCAATGGTGATGAGCCCCAAATCGTTTAATTGCTTTAAAGTAACTTTGCCCACTCCCCAAAGCTGGTTCAAAGGTAAGGGCCACAGAAAATCCAGCTCTCCGCCAACCGGCACCACCGTGAGCCCATTTGGTTTTTGAAAGCCGGAAGCAATTTTGGCTAAATGTTTTTGCGAAGCAACCCCGGCTGAGGCCGTTAGGCCTGTTTCGGCCAAAATTTCAGCTCGCAGACGCTTGGCAATATCCACGGCCGAGCCAAAAAGGCGCAAGCTCCCGGTGACATCTAAAAAGGCCTCATCTAAGGCGAGCGGCTCTACCAGCGGAGTAACTTTGCGCCAAATGGCGGCGATTTGCTCGGAAACTTCACGGTAGCGCGCCGGGCGTCCGGCCAGAAAAATTCCCTCCGGGCATCTTTTGTGGGCGATTGCCGTTGGAAGGGCTGAATGAACTCCGAATGCTCGAGCCTCATAAGAGGCTGTGGCCACTACTCCTCGTTTCCCCAAACCCCCGACAATGACAGGCTTCCCTTTGAGTTTTGGGTTATCCAAAACTTCAATGGCAGCGTAGAAGGCGTCCATATCAACGTGGATTATTGCTTTGGGGCTAGCCATAAATTTCCCTTGTCAGAGCAGATAGTCGAAGCTGAGAACTTATCGTTTTTCACTGAGGCACCTTAGCCTTCGTCCCTTTTGCATTTCCAAAAGGACGCCGGAAGTAAATTCCGGCTGCTATGGTATTTCAAGTTGACATCACTATAAATAAGATAACACCTCTTAAGATAACACCTCTTAGGAGTTTCGGTCAAGGGCTTGAGTTTTTGACTGTTGGCCTTGTTTTTGCATAATACACCTACAGTTTAGCAATGCTTATGAATTGCTTATTTCTAAAAGGATAAAAATCATGACTCAAGCCATTTGGCGCACTCAGCACAGCGGAATCGACCCAAACCAAGCTTTAAAAGAGCTTGTTGGCCCCGCTTTTGCCGATTACCGAATGGCTTTTCAGAAGGCTGAGGAAGGTTTTCGCCCTCCGGCGCCTCTCCATCTTGATATAGATGTGACCACGGCTTGCAACTTCCGTTGCCCCATGTGCCCGGCCGGTGGTGGGCATATTTTGCCCAACTTCCCCTACGGGCAGTTTTTAGATCCGAATCTCTATTGTGAGGCTTTGCGCCAAGGGGCAGAATTTGGCCTTCCTTCGTTGCGTTTGGGTCTCACCGGGGAGCCTCTGTTGGTGCCCGATATTACTTTGTGGGTAGAGGAGGCAAAAGCCAGAGGCGTTTTGGATATTGCTTTAATTACCAATGCCTCCCTTCTGACGCCGGATTTGAGCCGCGCTTTAATCCAAGCCGGGCTCACCCGCTTAATGATTTCCATTGATGCCGCCAACGCTGAAACTTATGCCAAAGTGCGGCCCGGAGGAGATTGGGAGCTTCTTTTGGCCAATATAGATGCCTTCCTCAGTCTGCGGGCTGAAAGCGGCGGAAGCACTCCTTTCTTGCGTTTAAGTTTCGTGGAAATGGACATTAACCAAAAAGAAAAAGATGCTTTTTACGAAATGTTTGCCGACCGAGCCGATTATTTTACTTTTCAAAAATACCTAAATATTTTCGGTTCACCTGAAACTGATTTCCGGCCCACAGTGGGCTTAGACACAAGTGCAAAGGGGGGTAGATTTTGCCCCGAACCCTTTACGCGCATGGCTCTCCACGCCGATGGTGGCCTTTTCCCGTGTTGTGCTGATTTTGGCCGTCAAGGCCCACTGGGCAATCTGAAAAATGAAGATATTTTGAGCGTTTGGCAATCGCCGGATGCTTTAGCCCTCTGCGGGGCTGAGGCGGCCGACCGAGAGCCTTGTTGCAGTTGTTTGGCTGCTAATTTATAAGGCAACGCTGATTAATTAGCATTTCCTTTACTTAATATGGCGATAAAACCAACTTGAATCAGAGCCGACAAAGGCCAAAGAAAGAGGAAAGAGATGTATATTTTAGCTTTGGGTAGCGAATATTTTCACGAAGCTTTTGTCCGCCAAGGGCATAAAGTCGTAGCCCCTCCCATGGACGACGGCTTCCCCTTAGGAGAGTTTTACCACAGCTTGGTCGACCGCCCCGACGTTGTTATCTACACCGACCACCTAGGTAAACCGGCTTGGCCCGACGGCCTTGAAGAGCTTGATATTCCCAAAATATACTACGCTGTTGATACACCCATAAATTTTTGGTGGCAACAGCACTTCGCCGGGCACTTTGACGTCATATTTGTAGACCAAAAGCCTTACGTTAAAGAATTTCAAGAAAAAGGTTTGGAGGCCCATTGGCTTCCGGTGGCCATTGATAGTAAGAACTATATTTCTGAGGATACCGAAGAAAAGATTTATGATTTTGCCTTTGTCGGCGTTTTAAACGATAAAGCACGGGCCAAGCGCAGCCGCTTGGTTAAACAGCTGGCCGCCTCTTATCGGGTTAAGACTTTGGGTGACCGCCAAGAGGGCTGGGTGGATTTGGCCGAAGCAACGAAGCTCTATCGTCAATCAAATCTCGTGCTCAACGAAAATCTCTTCCCCGGCGTCACCACCAGAATGATGGAGGCCATGGCCTCGGGCACCCCTTTGTTTACGGAAAAAGCCGGTGGCGATTTGGGCGAACTCTTCCAAGCCGGGGAGGATTTTGCCTGGTTTGAACCAAGTGAGTTGATGCACGCCGCTGAATATTGGCTCAGCGATGAAAAGCGTCTGGCCAAAATGGCCGCCCGCGCCCAAGAAAAAATCGTCAACAATCACGACATCAGCCACCGGGCCGAGGAAGTTATCAAAGTGGCGGCGGCTTTGAATTTAAGCCAAGGCTTTAAAGGCGCCAAAGCTTGGGATGCCCACGGCCGCACTCTCTTTTTAACGGCTTTGCGTTGGCCCGGGGAAAACGGCCAAAGGCGAGTTGTCAGGGCGGAAAAATATTTATTGAAAGCCGCCGAAGGTGGGGAGTTGTCGCCGGAAGGTCAATTCATGCTTGGGCATATTGGCCGTTTAAAAGGTGAGTTGGATAATGCCGGTCGGTGGCTCAAACGCTCTTGGGAAAATGGTTACGAGCGGGCGGCCCTTGGTTTGGGCTTATTGGCCATGAATAAGAAAAATGCCGCCGAAGCCACTCAGTGGCTTGGTGAATTCACCGGCTTGGGGGCTGATTTCCCCCAATTGGAAGTGGGGATACTCCACTTTGAAGCGGTGCTTCCCTTGGCCGCCAGAAGCATGGCTCTGGGCCAAACCATCACCCCGGGTTTTAACTTTTTACCCCATGACCCCAGCTTGTGGACAGCGTTTGAATTCTATCTTTCAGCTCACCAAGCAAGGCCGCAAGATTTGGCTGTGGGTCAATCGTTGAGCCAACTTTTATTGGAAAAAAGTGCTCCGGCTGAGGCGATGATGGTGGCTGAGGCTACTCTTAAGCATCACCCGGCTGATGAGATTCTCAGCTCAGTCTATAGCCAAGGGGCTAAGGATTCTTATCTCAGCTTAAATTGAGAAGGGTAGGATTAATTGTCTTTTTGCCCTCTAACTTTGTCAGGCTCGCTTTGGGAAAATCTTATGTATGTCTATACTATAATCTTTTCCCAAAACTCGCCTTCCTCGTTAGAGAACAAAAATCCTAATTAATCACTATTTTCAACGGAAGTGGGATTAATTGTTTCCCTCTAACTTTGGCAGGCTCGCTTTGGGAAAATCTAAGTCTATACTATAATCTTTTCCCTAAATTCGCCATCCTCGTTAGAGAATAAAAATCTTAATTAATCAATATTTTTCAATGGAAATATTTCGTTAAATATCTTATATAACGTAGTAAGTTCCGATTGGCTCAGGTGAGCAGGGTGACGTAGGAGAACTTTTCAGGAATTGAAGCCATAAGGCCTACTGTTTGAGCGTTAGCGAGCCCGCGGGCTTAAGGGCTCAATTACAGAAAAGTTGCGCCAACGGAGCCCGAACAATCAACTAAAATGCGTTCCCCTAAGAATACAAAAGCCAAGGACAACAATAATGAATTCTGACCTCTACAGCACCATGAACTTCCAAATGGCCAAAAAGTTTCAGCCACCCCAACTCACCGGTGCCGTGGTAACAGATGGCCCAGACGGCCCTTTACTATCTTTCAATCAGGTTCCCCTCCATTCAGAGGCTGACCCTTGGGCTGAGGCCAAGGAATTAGTGGTTGCGGCTCAAAAGCAAATGGGCACCGGGGAGCCAACTTTGGCTGTTGTTTTCGGCGTGGGTTTGGGCTATCATTTACAGGCCCTGCGGGATGCTTTTCCCCAAATTGGCCTCTTTGTTTACGAGCCAATTGGCGAAATTCGGCAAAGTTATTTAAAGCATTCAGTCTTTAATTTGGCGGCCGGAGCTGCTCCCTTCATTATTTCCGATTGGCAAAAATACGAAGACGCTTTAAGGCATGAGCTCACCTGCCACCCGGAAGCCAAGGTGTTGGTTATAGCCCCGCCGGCCTATAAAACTCTGCGACCGGAGGCCCACGCAACATTTCAGTTTTACGTGAAACATGAAATCATGCGCCGCACCGTGAGCCAAAAGACAAAAAAACTCACTGAAGAGAGTTTTTTAGATAATTTGGCCCAAAATGCCGGTCATTTAATTGGGCTTCCTAACATTTTAAGCCTCAAGGGGAGACTCCGGCCTCAACCGGCTTTCTTGGTTGGTTCGGGGCCCAGTTTAGATGAAAGCTTAAATGATTTGCGGGCGGCGAATTTGAAGGGGATTATCTTTGCTGCCGCTTCAGCCGTCAAACCTCTTTTGAACCGCGGCATTCGTCCTGATGTCATTTTAGTCATTGAGTCGGAAGACACGAGTTCTTATTTGGAGCTCTCGCCTCAAGAGGCAGAAATGCTGGGCGACCAAGCTGTTTTAGCTCTGGCCTCCAGTTGTCACCCTGCCCACTTTGAGCTTTCGGGTTACCAAAAGGCCATCTTCCATCTTTCGGCGGCCGAGGCGCAAATTTTTGGCAACGGCACTTTTCTTCCTCAAGGTGGTAACGCCGGGAGTGCCGCTTTGGCTCTGGCCTATATTTGGGGCCTGAATCCCCTCATCTTAGTGGGCCAAGACCAAGCCATGCACGGCGACAAAGTTCACGCCACCGGCACCCCCGGCACGGCCGCTGAAACAGGCGATGATCTCTTTGCTGTGCCCGGCCTCGGCGGCCAACAGGTCTTCACCCA
>CAYJAF010000076.1:0-9927 GCA_964368195.1 uncultured Thermodesulfobacteriota bacterium | reverse complement strand
CTTGAAAATTGATTTTCGTGTCGTTTTGGCCTTGACTATTGCTTTTAAGTATTTATATTAGTATAAGAGATTTTTTACCGTAACCGGAGGCATCATCATGGCCAAAAATAGTGCGACTTGGGAGGGCCGGCGGGCTCTGACCGATAATTCGTCAACAAACGCCGCTACATTTAAAGGAGTCGCCCAAAATTTGATTCAGCTAGATCAATTGGCTGAAGCTGCGGTCTTTGGTGGCTTGGCTCAAGATGATGATGTTTTGGGCGAAATAATTGATAAAGCAGTGGCTGAAGGCAATTTCTTTATTTTTAACTCAGCGGCCGGTAGGTTGCAAGGCAAAAGCGTCAGTCGCGAGCAAGTTCAAAATTTAATTGCGGCCGCTGAAAAGCACGGAGCTTATCTCTATGTGGAACAAGCTCGAGAATATTTGGCCAAAAAGTTTTAAATGAATGATATTTATAAGAGTAAAGCTCTCTCCATACGGAGGAGCTTTTTGATGTTTGAAACGCTTATTTATTCTGAGATAGAATAAATCAGCGTTTCCCTAATTTTTCGGCTTTTAAGGTTTGTGTTTATATGGCAACAAAGATTTGTTATTATGAAGTTTTAGGGGTAGAGCGCACCGCCGAAGGCGACATCATTAAAAAGGCCTATCGCTCTTTGGCCTTAAAATATCACCCCGACCGCAACCCCGGCGATGAGGCGGCGGAATCGAAATTCAAAGAAGCGGCTGAAGCCTACGAGGTGTTAAGCGACCCTGAAAAGCGTCGGCTCTACGACCAATATGGTCACGACGGCTTAAACAACGCCGGTTTCCAAGGCGGATTTCAGGATTTTGGCGATATTTTCTCTGCTTTCGGCAACATTTTTCAAGATTTTTTCGCCGGGGCAGGTGGGGCTCCCGGGCAGAATCGTCCGCGGCGGGGGCGCGATTTAGTTTATGAATCGGTCATTGAATTCACTGAAGCCTTTACCGGAACTTCTTTGGATTTGAAGATCCCCCGTGAAGAGCCTTGCGTTGAATGTGATGGCACCGGTTCCAAATCACAACGTCGCTCCACTTGTCAGCAGTGTGAAGGCTCCGGGCATATTTATCAAGGGCGCGGCTTTATTCGCATGGCCAGCACTTGCCCTGTCTGTCGGGGAGCTGGCACAATTGTTGCCGACCCTTGCGACGAGTGTCACGGGGCCGGGCGCCTGAAAAAAACACGGCAGTTGGCGGTGAAAATCCCGGCCGGAGTGGATACCGGTTCGCGCTTGCGCCTTTCCGGCGAAGGGGAGGGAGGCTACAATGGTGGCCCGCCGGGTGATTTGTATGTGGAAATTATTGTCCGTCATCATGAATATTTTAGTCGAGAGCACAACCATGTGCTTTTAGAGCGTAAAATAGATTTGGTTACTGCGGCTTTGGGTTGTGAAATAGAGGTTCCCACCGTCACCGGGGAGAAGGAAACTCTTAAAATTCCGGCCGGTTCACAAAATGGCAAATTACTTCGCTTGCCCTCTTTGGGCTTTAAAAGTCCGGCCGGGGGGCCCACGGGTGATCTCATTGTGGCTTTAGCGGTTACTACTCCGTTGGATTTGACTGAGCGTCAGGAGGCCATTTTGATGGAATTTGCGGAGTTGGAGGCTGAAAAAGTTGGGGAATGCGGCATTAAGCGTTTAGCTAAAAAGGCTAAGCGGAAGTTAAAGCGTGCTTTGGGTTGAAGGAAGCACTGATTAATTGTCTTTTTGCCCTCTGGCTTTGTCAGGGCTCGTTTCGGGAAACCCTTATGTATGTCTATACTATAAGGCCTTCCCAAAACTCACCTTCCTCGCCAGAAAACAAAAATTCTAATTAATCAGCGCTTCCTTGTGTAACTATAAATTGCCTTTTTGCCCATCTGGGTTTTATTTGGTTTATTTTAGGAAAATTGTAGGGGATAAATATGTTATTTGATTTAAAAACTGATGTGAAAAATATTACTGACCGCCTGGCCACCCTCAGGGGGTATCTTTGACCTGGCTGGTATGAATAATCGCCTTGCCGAACTCGATAAAATTATGGGTCAAGCAAATTTTTGGGATGATCCTCAAAAAGCCCAGACAATCGGGCAAGAGCGCACTCAATTAGCCGACAAGTTGCAAGTTTGGGTAGACTTGGAAAACGCCGGGGAAGAAATCGGGCTTTTTTTGGAAATGGCCATTGAGGAAAATGACGAGAGTCAGGAAGCCGACTTGCGTGAAAAAATTAAGGAATTGTCAGGCGAGTTAGATGTCTATGAAGTGAAACGCACCCTGAGCGGCCCCCACGACAGCGGCAACGCCATTGTGGATATTCACGCCGGGGCCGGCGGCACCGAAAGCCAAGATTGGGCCTCTATTCTCTTTCGTATGTATTTGCGTTATGCTGAAAAAAACGGTTTCAAAACACAAATTGTGGATTTGCTCGATGGTGAAGAGGCCGGCATTAAAAGCGTGACTTTCACCGTCACCGGGCCCTATGCTTTTGGGCTTCTCCGTTCTGAGGTGGGGATTCATCGTCTGGTGCGCATTTCACCTTTTGATTCCCAAAGCCGCCGCCACACTTCTTTTGTCAGCCTCTACGTCACCCCGGAAGTGACCGACGACATTGTCATTGAGATAAACGACAAAGATTTACGTATTGATACTTACCGGGCCAGTGGGGCCGGAGGCCAGCACGTTAACAAAACTAGCTCGGCTGTGCGCATCACCCACCTTCCTACTAATATTGTAGTCCAGTGCCAAGACGACCGCAGCCAGCATCGCAATAAAGATATGGCCATGAAAGTTTTGCGGGCTCGTCTTTATCAGTTGGAAGAAGAGAAAAAAGCGGCTGAAGTCAATAAGTTAAACGATACTAAAAAAGACATCGCCTGGGGCAGTCAAATTCGTTCTTATGTCCTTCATCCTTACCGCCTCATTAAAGACGTCCGCACGGGCTATGAGAGCGGCAATGTTGATGCTGTTTTAGATGGTGACTTGGCTGGCTTTGTTCAGGCTTATTTGCTCAAACAATCCAACGAAAATGCGGAGCAAGAGTAATATTTTACTAATTTACGAAAGGTGAGGCCGTGAAAGCTTGGTTGCCTGTTTTAGTTGACAACTTGAAAAAAGAGCCGGTGTTGGCCCTTGCCAGTGCCCGCAATATTGCTCGAGCCGCTGTTTTTGACCAAAATGGCAACTTCTTGGCCGGTTCTTTGGGGGCTCCGAGTATCTTGGCCCAAGCTTCTGAAGAAAGTAAATTGATGGCCGCCGGGGAATGCCGACTTCTAACGGAGCTTGGCCCCCTCACTTTGGAAAAGTTTAGCGGCTCAGATTCTGAACAGCATTTTTGGCAAACAGCCCATGCCAACCAACGGGGAGCTTGGGCATCGTGGCTTCTGACCATGCCTCAAGTTGGCCCTGAAGGTTTGCGTTTAGTGCGTCACTGGCTCAGCACCTTTGGGCCGGGCACTACTCCGCGCCTGCCAGAGGGCTTCCAAGATCAGTGGTCACTTTTGGCTTTGAAATCGGGCTTGGGGCGTCTTTTGATTTTCGGCGATGATGCTCTAGCTTTGGAAACAGCGGCCCTGGCCGGGCGCACGGGTTTAGCCGTGACTTGGTTGACTGCTAAAGATCAAGACGGCCCGGAACTGGATGAAGCCATGGGAGTTGGTGATTTTGAATTGGTGACTTTGAAGTCTTGGGCTAATTTTGATTCTCTTAAGGAGCTTAATCTCAAAGGTGGGGAGCACTTTTTAGTTTCGGTGGCTGATGAGCCGGATTTGTTGGAAGTTTTAGAAAATGTCTCTTACGCCACTTTGACTTTAGGTGGGGATGCTGCTGAAGAAGCTTTGCCTGTTGCCACTACGACCCAAGAAGCCCTTGGAATAATTTCTAAAATTGTCAGTGGTCATGGGGGGAAGCCTTTTTGAGAAAAAACTTTTACGGGTGATGACTCCCCCCTGAGTCGGCTCCGAAAATGTTATTTAAATGGAATTTAATGTGAAATCCCTCGTTTAAAAATATTTTTTCACAAAGTATTTTTAATATGTATCATTTCTTTGAGGGCTAAAAAACTCGGAGACTTTCAGCCAGCCCCACTCGCTGAAAGTCTCCGCCCTTTAGGTAACTTATTAACTTTCTGAAACGCTAATCAATCAGCGTTTCTTAAAATTGTTTATCAGGCCACTTCTTTATAGAGGTGGCTTTTTGCGTTGCAAATTGGGCAGTTATCAGGGGTATGATCTTCTACCACATGGCCGCAAATGGTGCAAATAAAAACTGAGGGAGCATCTTTGCCTGGTTCAGCCAAGGCTTTTTTAAACATTTCAGCGTGCACTTTTTCAGCTTCGTTAGCCAAAGTGAAGCTACGCACTGCGCTGGTGGAGTTTTCAGCTTCAGCATCGGCAATCATCGGCGGATACATTTCCGAAAATTCATAAGTCTCCCCGGCTAACGCATCTTTCAAGTTGTCTTCAGTGGTGCCAATGCCGCCCATTGCTTTGAGGTGAGAGTGGGCGTGAATGGTCTCCGCTTCAGCAGCAGCCCGAAAAATGCGAGCGGCATAGGGTTTGTTTTCTTGCTCTGCTTGTTTGGCATAAGCCAGATATTTGCGGTTGGCTTGGGATTCCCCGGCAAAAGCATCTTGTAAATTGTTCATTGTTTTAGACATTTTATTCTCCTGTTTGTAGTTTATGGGCGCAAAAAATTTTTACGCATAAATTGTAAATATCAATTTGTTAGCTGTGAAGCTGGAAGTTGATTTTCTTTTTCGCAAAGGTGGCAACGGCCCCGAATTAACACTTCTAAACTATGGCCACTTCCGAGATCTTCAAGAACATCAGGCCATTTAACCTGGGCCAATTCAGGCCACATAAAATCGGCAATCTGGCCGCAAGATTCACACAAAAAATGGTGATGGGGAACTTGAACCTTGTCAAAGTGAGTGGCTCCCCCGGGCAAAACTAACTTGCGAGCCATACCGCACTCTGTAAAAGTGTTGAGAGTGCGATAGACCGTATCACGGCTTAAACCGGGGCACGCAGAGCCGATCTCTAAAAAAACTTGATCGGCCGTGGGGTGGTTCTCGGCTGCCAAAAGTGTTTTGAAAACAACATAGCGTTGATTCGTAACTTTTAGCAAATGTTCCTGGCAAAGTTTCTTAAAATGTTCGAATTGTAACTTTTCCATAGTCACCGCCATTTCTGAAAAAGATAATATCCTATTTAAGAAAAATTAGCAAGTAAAAATTCACCTCCTTTCAAAAAAATTTCCAAGCGGTTTTGCATTTCCAGGTTGCTACTTCTTCTGATAAGTTCATTGACAGCAGTTTATAAATGGAGTATTATCAAACTACTTGGTGATTTAAGTTGAGTGAAGAGCCAATTGACAACTTAAGCTTGGTGCTTTAAACTGTTTATATATGCACCTCCAAACTATTTTTAATGTGAAAATTGAAAAAGGCTGGAGTTTTTCAGCCACAGATAAAAGGCCGCTCAAAGCCTCACCCCCTCTAAGCGGGGCAATTTGAGCTTGTTTTAGCCTGGGATGTGTGGGCTTTCAGGCCCCCTTCCACAACTGACATTTGGGGCAACTCTTTTGGGAGTGCCGGACATTTTGTAAAAGTGTTGAACTTGCAAGCGTAGTGGCTTTATCCACCTCGAGCTACTTTAATAGCCTGGCGGCAAGCGCGCTTTTTTCCTCTTTTGCGCTTTCTTTCTTTTTTGACAGATTAGAAAATGCTCTTTAATTGAGGGCAAAAAATCTTGTCTGCCTCCCCGCCCCCCCTTTCTTTTTCATGGTGATAAATTGAATAAATCTCCCTTTTCAAAAGATGGTATTAACTGGTCCCCGGATGCTTCTCCGGATTTGGTGACGGCTTACGCCCAACGTCTTATTAATCGGCGCAAACGTCTTGGTTTTTCCCAGCGGGACTTGGCCAAAATGGTCAATGTCTCTGTCAATACCATTCAAACTTATGAATCTGGCAGCTTGCCTCGTGGCGAGCACTTTTTGAATTTGGCTAAAAGCCTGCAATGTTCTTTAGATTGGTTAGTTGGCCTCAGCTCCGGCGGTCTTTCTTGGCCCACTACAGTCGATGAAAGCGACCACTTGGCCGTAAATGCTTCCGGAGGCTCCTGGGAGCCCCCACGCTCTTGGGTCTATCCTCCCTTTTTAGAGCTGGAAAACGGAGGGGCTGAAAATATGCCCAAGCCCCTCGCCCCTGTTAGTTTTGACCGCAAGTGGCTCGCCAGCCTCATTCCCAACGTCAATGACGCTCGCCTGTTGACAGCCAAAGGCCCGGCCATGCAGCCAACTTTTGCTGATGGCGATTTACTTTTGGTCAACATTGGTCAAAAGCAAATTTATCAAGGTCAGGCTTATGCCATTACCCTTGATGGTTGCCTTTTGGTCAACCGAGTGGAGATTCGTCCTGGCAGTGTTTATCGCATTGTCAGTGATAATCGTGAGATCGCTCCTCCTTATGAAATTGAGGCCAGCCAGCTTAAGGTGCTGGGTCAAATCATTTGGAGCAGCCACATGGCCAGATGAGCTTTCCTTTAATTTGAAGGACTCAGCTCAAATTCTGCCCTTAAAAAAGCCTCCCCAAGAATTTTTGGGGAGGCAAAATTTTACATTTTGTTTCATGGAGTAAAGATGGCATTTTTACGCTGTAATGAATGTGGACATAAAGAATTCTTTTTGCCCAGAATTCACATCCTAAAGTTTGTAGGTTTAGGCGTAACAGCCCTTGGTGTTGCGAGTTGGTTTGGCTTTTCTTCCGACGGCCCTGGCGTTGCTTTTGCCATTGCCGCCACCATTGGTATTGTTGGAGGGGTGATTTTTTTTACTGCGAAAGATTTGGCTAAAAAGTCTTTGATGAAAGAAAACTGCCCAAAGTGCGAAAGAATTAATTGGGATGAAACTATTTATGATAATAAATAGTTGCCGCTAAAAAACACCATGGGGAGTTTTTTACATTTGCTCATCAGGTTCTTGCCACAAGGTGGGATTAGCCAAAGGCCCTGATATGGCTGAAGGAGTTTGCCCCACTTGAGCCAAGATTCCTTTAGTTAATTCACGGGCAAACCAACAATTGAGTGGCGCATTGGTTAGAACGGGAAAAAGCACTTCATGCGGTGTATTATAGCGGCGAGCATAATGCATGGGGTCTCCCAAGACAAAAATAGCATCGGCTTGTAATTGTCTTTCAGCTTCTTCCATGAGTTTTGTCGCATAGCCTTTGTTTTGATATTCCGGTAATACTGCCAAGGGCGCTAAAATAAAGCATTTGAGATGTGGTGCTTTTTCTAAAATTATAGGCGTATAACAAGCATGGGCTACGCCTTCATAGATTATGGAAAAGCTCCCATCTGCGATGAGATCATTGGCTAAATCGGCGTTTAGCTTGGCGTCTTTTTCGGTGTATATGCCGCCAGCTTGTAAAAAAGCTTCGTATTGTATGTCCCAGGGTGTCTTCATTACTTTTCCTTTTCCGCCCGTAACCACGACCAAAAATAGCTTTTCCCCACCACCAATTCCTCTTGACCACCGGTGCGGCGGTCAACTACTGAGTGCACCAGGTATCCTGCTTCTTTAAGAAATTCCGCAACCTCGGTGTAATTCCATTGGTTCCAATAAGCTTTCAGGTGCTCGTAACCGGGGTCTAGGTAGCCGTCTAATTCCCAACGAATTATAGTTTCAGGGCCAAAATTATCTCTGATTAAAATTACTTGGGGCTTGGTAGCCATGAGCCTATCCAGCGGTTCGCGGAAATCGGGACAAAAGGTGAGGGTATTGATGAGCACAATAAAATCGAAGTGTAAATCAATAATATCTTCAATGGCTTGGCAAGAAAGGCGCTCTTTGGGGAGGCCGTAAGCCGGCAAGATGCTTTGACCTATCTCAATTAAGCTTGGGCTGTAATCAAGGCCGTAATAATCCACGGCCAAGTTTCTTTTAGCTAAGGAGTGGTAAAAGTAACCGCTTCCGGCTCCGGCGTCTAAAAGCCTTGGAGTTGAGCCGGGGTGAGCTTTGCTGTTCGCTTCAATATAGGGGGCCAAGAGTTCGGCCCCTTGGGCGGAGGAATCCATCTCGTGGTGTCCGTGAGCCCGTTGGCTATAGAGCCTACGCACTTGGGCCGAATGTTCCCAAATATTGTATTCGGGATTGGGAATCATAAGGGGCAGACCTCGGCAGCATCTAAGCCCAAGGCCTGCAAAGTATCCGGGGCCAAATGGGTGTGGTGGGGCCCGAAGCGGTTTAAAAGCTCGATGAATTTACACCTGTTTTCAGCTGATTCAAAGGTGAAGACTGCCAGAGCCCGCCCAACTTGCTCGCCACTGTGGACGTAGTTAAAATAGGCGATGTTGCCCAAAAGGGCTACTCGGTCTAAAAATTCCATGAAGGCCCCGCTGCGCTCGGGGAAGTTGAGAATGGTTGCCACGGGGTGCTTGCAGAGGTGAGAGTTGAAAGGTGCCACTCGGAAAGTGAGGTCTTGGCGGCCGGAGACATCGTGAAAGGTGTAGCCTGCGGCGTTAAGAGTGTTTTCGAGCTTGGCCACTTGGGTATAAGGGCCGTCAAAGCCCACAATGGGATAGGCTGTTTGGCGGTCGGTTTGCCCCACCATTAAATAGCTAATGTTAAGGTTGAGGGGAGCAACAGTTTTCAGCAAAGCCAGCATGGCCCCGGGGCGTTCGGGCAGGTGGATTTGGTAATATGATTTAGATTCTGACCCGGCTCCGGCCCGTCGGGAAATGTTGGCTAGCTGGCGAAAATCTAAATTGGCCCCCGATAAAATCAGGCCCACCCGGAGGCCCTTAAGTTGCGAGCTCATTTTCAAGGCCGCCGCCAAACCAATGGCTCCGGAAGGTTCGGCCAAAACGCGCGCCACCTGCCAATATTTTTGAATGGCCGATGCAACTTCGTTGACGTTAACCGTTATTAAATCGTCAAGGAGCCCCCGCAAAATGTGAAAGGGGAGGGTGCCCGCTGTTTTGACGGCTGTGCCGTCACAAAAGACATCTACTTCCGGCAAGGTGACGATTTTCCCGGCCTCAAAGGCCGCCTTCATCGAGGCTTGCCCCCGCTCTTCCACTCCAATGACTTTAACTTCCGGGGCATAAGTTTTTATGACGGTGGCCACTCCGGCGGCTAATCCTCCGCCACCAATTTGCACGAAAACCACATCGGGCCGATTCTTCCCCAGCATCAATTCGTCGCCAATGACTCCTTGACCGGCCATGACCAAGACATCATCGTAAGGAGGGACGTAAAGGGCCCCGTTTTCCCGAACGTAGTTGGTGGCCGCAGCCGAGGCTTGGTCGAAGTTGTCACCTGTCTGGTGGATCTCCACCCAAGCTCCCCCCAATTGTTTGGTGGCCTCCACTTTCAATTGGGGGGCCGCCTTGGGCATGAAAATGTGGGCTGAAATCCCCAAGCGAGCGGCCGCCAGAGCCACCCCTTGGGCGTGGTTTCCGGCCGAGGCCGCCACGACTCCCAAGGCTTTGGCCTCCGTTTCACGTGCTTTGATGAAGTTAAAGGAGCCCCGCCATTTATAGGAGTGAATGGGGCTGGTATCTTCACGCTTCAAAAGCATCTCCCACCCTTCGGTCATTTGGTAAGCTTCTAAGGGCGAGGCGGGGGCCAGCTGGTAGATTCTCGTTCTGGCCTTCATTACTTGGCTGAAGAGTTCGGAGGTGGTCAGATTGGGAGTTTTCATTATATTGTTACTTTCGGGTTTTTTTGGTTGATGTGGGGGTTGGTTCCTTTTGGGCTCTCCCCGGGCTCATTCGGACTCCGAATGAGCCCTTTGCTTGGTAAGGGTTTGCGTTTTCTTGCCCCGCCCAAATCACTACTCGGAAACGAAAGTAACTTGTTTATTGCGTAGCAAGCTTGGCCAAAAGCCAAGCGACCGTCGGCGTAGGCTGCCGGCCCTGCCGGCTA